>JAFQVS010000041.1 GCA_017407905.1 Bacteroidaceae bacterium
ACAAGCTGGGCCTCCGACCGAGTGAGCGCATTGTTGCCTCACGAGCAAAGGAGGCCCAGCGACAATTTCTTTAGGTGCAGTTTTTTTGCTTACTTTTTTTCGAAAAAAAAAGTAAGTCCTAAAGTATAACGCGAAAGAGAGAATAGCCGCAGAAATATTCCGAGAGGGTGATAAATAGAATTATCTCGACCACACCTTTTTGCTACTGAGCCGAGAAATGGCCGGCTTTATTAGGGCAGTGGTGTCGCCCCCTTACCAATGGAACAGATACATATAGAGCAGATAAACCACAATGCCCACAATGGTGAGCGTGATACTTTTTTTTACAATATGCAGAAACTCTTTCATAATTACACAGCTGAGGGTTAAAAAATAAGAGGGCGCATCAATAAAAAAGATGCGAGCCCTCTTAGTCTGTCGGCGTTGCCGATGAAGCGGATATATCTGATTATCCCTCGATGATAGCCTCTGAAGGACATACGCCTGCGCAAGTACCGCAGTCGATGCACAACTCGGGGTTAATAGAATACTTCTCGCCTTCTGAAATTGCGCCCTGAGGGCACTCGTCGATGCAGGTACCGCAAGCAACGCAGTTGTCTGTAATTACGTAAGCCATAGTTGTAAATTTTAAATTTTGTATTATCCGCTGCGAAGATAGTGCTTTTTACAGACTTGACGCCTTTTTATAACACTTTTAACATATTTTAGCATTTTAGACGCCGCAACAGCAGACGCTAATCAAATATTCGTGTCGTGGGGGCGACAGAATTGGTGCGGTGTCAAAAATAGGGCAGGGGGACATTGCAAGAGGCAAACAACAACTACCGTCAATTTTTAATATCAATTAACATCTAAATATTACTTTCTTATTACCTTTGTCCCGCAATAATTGAGCAATTGCTTCGTTATTATTGAGAATGAAACGATTTTTATACATATTCTTACTGTTTACGTTGCCTTTGTGCGCACTCGTGGCACAGGAACGCAAGGTGCAGAATAAGCCTTATATTGATTACAGACGTCTGCACTACGGCTTCTTTGTGGGCGTGCATATGCAAGACCTCGAACTTGTGAACAACGGTTACGTAACGCCCGAGGGGCAGCAGTGGTACGGCGACGTTGCCGCTTACAGCCCCGGATTCAGTGTGGGCGTGCTTGCCGACCTGCGTCTGAACAGCTATTTGTCGTTGCGCCTTATTCCCACAATGCACTTTGGCGATAAGACCGTTATTCTGCGCGAGCAAAATAGTGGCGAGAGGGTACGTCAACAGCTAAAATCTACATACGTGTCGCTGCCAATAGAGGCAAAATTTGCGGCCGAGAGGTTTAACAACTATCGTCCTTATGTGATTGCAGGCGTCAGCCCTATGCTCGACCTTACGGTGAAAAAACAGCGCCCCATACTTGTAAAACCCTTCGACCTTATGCTTGAGGTGGGCTTCGGATGCGATTTTTATCTGCCTTTCTTTAAACTGAATCCCGAGCTTAAATTTGCATTCAGCATACTCGATATTCTTGATAAAGACCGTAGCGACCTACTCGATGCCAACTATCTTAAATATACCAGGTCGCTCGATAAAGTTACAGCCAAAATGATAGTGCTTTCTTTTTACTTTGAGTAAGCAAAACTTAAGATTGGCGCGACATAATTTATATAGTATCCCTAAAAATAGTCTCTTTTTGTTTGCAAAATATAAAATTATGAGTATTTTCGCAACGTAAATGATTATAAATGGTTAAATGATGAGAATATCGAACATATTTTTGTGGTGGCGCAGCTCGGGAGTAAAGTCGTGAGCCGTAACCGCATATTCCAATAATTCGATATTCCAAATAAAAGGTTTGCCTCACGCGTGTCGTCTGTGGCAACCTTTTTTTATTAGGCAGAAAAATAAAGAGTTAATATTATGGAAAAGAGACAGAAGCGCTATTTTCTCGATGAGAATGAGATTCCCCGACAGTGGTACAATATTCAGGCTGATATGCCCGTAAAGCCCGCCCCGATGATTAGCCCAAAGACACGCGAGCCTTTGACGGTCGAGGAGCTCTCGGAGCTTATCTCGCTGGAGGCGGCCCGTCAGGAACTTAACACCACCGACAGCTGGATAGATATTCCCGAGCCTGTGCTCGAAATGTACCGATACTATCGTTCCACCCCTTTGGTGCGTGCCTACGGCCTTGAGGAGGCGTTGGGCACCCCCGCGCATATATATTTCAAGAACGAGAGTGTGAGCCCCGTGGGGTCGCACAAACTTAATTCCGCACTGCCGCAGGCCTACTATTGCAAGCAAGAGGGGGCGACGAATATAACCACCGAGACGGGAGCGGGGCAGTGGGGTTGCGCCCTATCGTACGCTTCAAAGGTCTTTGGCCTTGAGTGTGCCGTGTATCAGGTAAAGATAAGCTACGAGCAGAAGCCCTATCGTCGCAGTGTGATGCAGGCCTTCGGAGCGCAGGTAACCCCTTCGCCCTCAATGTCAACGCGCGCGGGAAAGGATATTCTCACAAAATACCCCAATCATCAAGGCTCGCTGGGGACGGCAATCTCCGAGGCTGTCGAGCTTGCCCGCACAACACCCGGCTGCAAATATTCGTTGGGCTCGGTGATGAGCCACGTGAGCCTGCATCAGACAATAATAGGCCTTGAGGCCGAGCTTCAGATGCAAAAGGCGGGCGAGTATCCCGACGTTGTCATCGGATGCTTCGGCGGAGGTTCTAACTTCTCGGGCATTGCCTTTCCCTTTATGCGCCACAATATTTTAGAGGGGAAAAAGACGCGCTTCGTGGCCGCCGAGCCCGAGTCGTGCCCCAAGCTCACCCGCGGAAAATTCTGTTACGACTATGGCGACGAGAGTGGTTACACGCCGCTTATGCCAATGTTCTCTTTGGGCCACAGCTTCAAGCCGGCCAATATTCACGCCGGAGGATTGCGCTACCACGGCGCAGGAGTGGTTGTGTCGCAGCTGCTCAAGGATGGCCTTATGGAGGCTGTGGATATTTCGCAGCTGGGCTCTTTCGAGGCGGGCCTGCTCTTTGCCAAGGCCGAGGGCATTGTGCCCGCGCCCGAGTCGTGCCACGCCATTGCCGCCACAATAGCCGAGGCCAACCGCTGCAAGGCCACGGGCGAGGAGAAGGTGCTTCTCTTCTGCCTCTCGGGACACGGCCTTATGGATATGTCGGCCTACGACCAATATATCTCGGGCAGCTTGGGCAATTATACCATAAGCGACGAGGATATTCAGTCTAACACCCAAAATCTGTAAGCTATGGACGAGTTTGTGAAAATACTGTATGTGCACGGCTTCGCATCGTCGGGAAGCTCGGGTACGGTGATGACCTTGCGTCGCCATCTGCCCGACTGCCGCATCGTGGCGCCCGACCTTCCCCTCGACCCGTTCGAGGCGCTGGCTCTCTTGCGCGGGATTATTGCCGAGGAGCGGCCCGCGATTGTCATCGGTACCTCGATGGGTGGAATGTATGCCCAGCAGCTGCGGGGCGTCCGTCGCATTATCATAAACCCCTCATTTGAGATGTCGCGCTCGCTGCTCTTTGGTAAGATGGGGCGCAATAAATATATGAGCAAGCGTAAGGACGGTGCCACCGAGTTTCGGGTGGATAAGGCGCTTGTCGAGCGTTTCAAACTGATGGAAAAGACGCAATTCGACGGCATCACGCCCGAGGATAAAGAGCTTGTCGTGGGGCTCTTTGGCGATAAAGACCCTGTGGTACATTTCAAGCCTCTTATGGAGAGCCTCTACGGAGCCGAGCGCTGCCATTGGTTCAGGGGCGAGCATCGTCTGAACGACGAGATTGTAAAAGGAGTGCTGCTGCCTATCGTTCGGGAGATGCTTTCGGGCGGTGTCTGATTTTTTTACTCGGCAAGGGAGGCCGTTTTTATCGTTTGTAAATTGTTTTACAATTAACTATTTTATAAAATTGGGCTGCTTAAAAAATATTAAAGCCTAAGGCTTTGTTTTTTAAATGCTTGTCCCTATATTTGAGAAAAATTTTGAATATACATTGCATCCGCTGTAAAATTACAAAGTAAATTTTACTTATTTATATACACTCACTTATACGTAGGTGGCAGTGCTTAAATATTCAGTTATTATATTATAAAATTTAAACAAAATGAACAGAGTAATTCTTCTTATTGTAACTATGCTATTGAGTTACAATACTATGGCTCAGACACGCCAAGAGTTGGAAAATATTATTGCTGCAATAAATGCACAACTGCCTCTCTCCTTAGGCCCAAGTGGCGAGATACAAGCAATGACCTTAAGCGGGAATACAATGAATTGGGATATTGTAGTCAATGATTTTGGTAAGTCAGTTGGTTCATCCCGCTTCACCCCCGAAGCATACAGAGATATGTTCCTCACTTTGATGCCAGCCTCATTTATCTTTGCCCCCGAGACGGCCGGTTTTATACAAAAGCTCACCGAGCTTAATATTGGCCTGCGACTAAATGCTACAAGCGAGGTGAGCGGAAAATCCGTAACCGTGAATATTTCAGTCGGGGACTTAGCAAATATGCTCAACAACGAGCCCGATTTTAAAAAAGTAGTGCGTTATCAGATTGAGAATATGAAGGCTTCATTTCCTATGCAGGCTAACAATATGACCTTTACCAACTGCGAGTTGAAGAATGGTTATATGGTAACGACAATTATCGTTGATGAGGCCTACAACAGTATGGACTTATTGGAACAGAATAAAGATTTTACAAAACAGCAGATGGTGCAAATGGTAAATCAACAGGTTGATTTGACATTTAATATAAATCTGTTCTATTGTTGTATGGCCGAATATGGCTTTGCGTATGATTACGTTGGCTCCACAAGTAAGAAACGTGTACGCATAGGCTTTACGCCCGAAGAAATTGTGATGTTGCTGGCCCCCGAGGATGATGGCGAAGTAATAGAAGAGATTGAGTATATCGAGGAATAATTATGCAAACACTCGGCCGTGTTTTTCTTTGCATACTGCTTCTGTGCGGCACATATACGTTTGTGCACGCACAGTTAGTTACTTATGATGGCAATTCGAGTGCCGTCAAGGCTGCTCAACGCGGTAACGAATTTTTCAATGCTTCCGACTACGAGAGTGCTATTGCTGCATACGGAGAGTACATCGAAATTCTCAAAAATCCTAAAGAAGCAAGAAACAATATCGAATACGCGTTTGTGCTGTTTCGGATGGGCGTCTGTTCGCGCCTGTTGAAATTATACGACCAATCAGTCGGTTACCTATTGCAGGCCGATAGCATATATGCCACCGTAAATCCGATGATTGATGCCTTCAAATGCCAACTGAGCGACCAGCTCTCCTACTCAATGTATCTGTGCCGCGACATTGACGGTGCCGAGCAATGGGGCAAAAAGACGCTCATACAGTGTCGGCGTTACTATAAAAATATGTCGCAACAAACAGCCGACGCCCATTTCTCCCTCTACATTATATATTGTGTAAAAGGGGACGTTGTTCAATCCTCCATCCATCTGCAACAGTATATCGACATTTGTAGGTATATAGATAATTTCGACCCCGGCGACATAGATAATATAAAACATCTGATTAGTTTGGGGAGTTTGTATAATCAACTGAACAAATGCGAGGAGGGTGTAAAAATCCTCTCCGAGGCCGACTCGCTTTTGGCCGAAATTAACCCCTATCATCCATACAGGCTCAGTGTCCACAATCATCTATTCTCTTTGTATCAAGCGAGTAACGACCGTGAAAATGCCGAGTATTACATTGGGCAGGCTGCCGTGCTTGCCGAGAATATGGAGGCTGCAACCGATGAGGAGTTTACCATCCTAATGAACTATTACAACAACGTCGCCGTGTATCTTCAGGAAGAGGACGCCGAGCTTGCTTTGGAGATTATGGACGGCATTGTTAAACACTACGAGGAAAAGGGTAATACAAAAAGTCTCAACTACGCATTATCGCTGACCAACTATGCTGCTTTTCTGGAGGTCGGCTCTGTCGAGAGGCTTAAGCTCCTGCGCCGGGCAACAGATATTCTCACACAGCTCAGAAGTGTCGATGTAACCCTTCTTATACAACTGTTTACAGCGTATATTAACGAAATGATAATATACGAAGGTAAATATAATGACGAGATAACGCGCTGCGCCGATGTTCTGCAAAGTTACCTCGGGAAGAGACTCGACCAATCTTTCTCGTTCCTTGCCGAGGGCGAACGCGTGCAGTATTGGAATCAGGTGCGCAGTTGGTATCAGTATTTTCTGCCTATTTTGGCTTATAGGGTCGGGACACCGCAAATGCTTACCATCTGCTACAATGGATTGCTGCAAAGTCGCGGTATCTTACTCAGCTCGACAATCTCCATAGAACAGTTAGTGCATAATTCCGACGACCCTGTTTTAAAAGGTCTGCTCGCGCAGATGAAAGAACTTCAGACACAGCAAAATCCCGGCCTCGGCAGGGCTGTGGAAGCGCTTGAGCAACGTATTCTCAGCACCCTCCCGCAATATGGCAACTTTATGGATATGCTGAATATTACCATCGACAGCGTCGGTTGTAGTCTAAAAGCCGGCGACGCCGCCATCGAATTTATGAAAGTACCATCCGAAGAAGTTGACACCGAAGATGCTTGTAAGTATGTGGCATTGGTAATGAAAAAGGGTTACACTGCGCCTCATATAATTGAACTTTGCCACGGTGGTGATTTAAAAAACGATACTGACCACGATTTATACTATCGTAAAGTGTGGAAGCCTCTGTCTGAAGAATTAGGCGGCATAAAACGCATTTTCTTCTCGCCCGACGGCCGATTGTTCTCATTGCCAATAGAATACTCCATTATGCCAACAAAACAGAGCATTATGGACAAGTATGCCTGCTATCGTGTTTCATCAACGCGTGAGATAGTGAGAAAAAAGGCGCAAACAGGCGTCGATGCGGCTCTTTATGGCGGCATACGCTATGATATGAGTGTCGAGGATATGGTGGCTGATGCCGATAAATATCGTATTGTTACGGCCGAGAATGTCCGGGAGCGTGGTCGCCGCGGTGCCGTAAGCGGAATACAATATCTGCCCGGCACACTGACCGAGGCCAACGAAATTGCACAAGTGATAAACAGTAGCAGCCTCACACAAGCGAGCCTTTACACGGGCTCCGAGGCGACAGAGGCTTCGTTCAAGGCACTCTCTTCGCAGTACAAACGCATCATACATATTGCTACGCACGGATTTTTTGAGTCGGATAATAATAACACAATAAATATTGTGGAGCAAGAGGGTAATGTCTTTGCCGAGGAGGCGGCTCTTGCTTGCAGTGGATTACTGTTTGCCGGGGTTGACAATATTCGTTTCTGCGAGCCGATTCCCGATGGTGTCGAGGATGGTGTAATGAATGCTGCCGAAATTTCCCATTTAGACCTGCACGGCACGGAATTGGTTGTGCTATCGGCCTGCCAGACGGCGCAAGGTATTATCACGGGGGATGGTGTCTTTGGCCTGCAACGAGGCTTTAAAAAGGCCGGAGCAAATAGTATCCTAATGTCCCTTTGGAAAGTCGATGATGAGGCTACCTGCCTGCTAATGACCGAGTTTTACAAGAATTGGATTGGCAAGAAAATGACAAAATATGCTGCTCTGGAGGCTGCTAAGAAGAGCGTGCAGTCCCGTAAAGAGAAGGGCTGGGACGACCCTAAATATTGGGCGGCCTTTATTTTGTTGGATGCTTTGGATTAGGGGTGCTATTGAGATAACACTCGAATTTTTAAAGAATTTGGGCTGCTTAAAAAATATTAAAGCCCTAAGGCTTTGTTTTTTCGTGGGTTTATTAGTATCTTCGCCGAAAATGTGCATATAACTAATTTATATTGCCATTGTTAGTGATTGATTGTACAAAAAAAAGAATTATATATTTTAGGCTATGAGTAAGAAAGTGTTTGTTTCGGGATGTTACGATATGTTACATTCGGGACACGTCGCCTTCTTTAAGGAGGCGGCATCTTATGGCGACCTTTACGTAGGCATCGGCTCCGACGCAACCATACGTGAACTTAAAGACCGTAAGACCATAAATACAGAGGCCGAGCGTCTGTATATGGTTAAGGCTATACGCTACGTTAAGGATGCCTTTGTAAACTCGGGTAGCGGCATTCTTGATTTTGCCGAGGATGTAAAACGTCTTAAACCCGATATTTTCTTTGTCAACAGTGATGGTTACACGCCCGGAAAAAAGCGCTTCTGCGACGAGAATGGCATTGAGCTTGTCGTGAGCAAACGTATTCCCGAGGCAGGATTGCCCAAGCGCTCGACAACGGCGCTGCGTCAGGAGTGCAATATCCCTTATCGTATCGACCTTGCAGGCGGTTGGCTCGACCAGCCTTACGTCAGCAAATATCACCCCGGCCCCGTGCTTACAATATGTATCGAGCCCGACTACGACTTTAACAATCGCGGTGGTATGAGTACCTCGTCGCGTAAGGCTGCAATAGAAATGTGGCACGTGGATATTCCCGAGGGCGACAAAGAGACGCTTGCCAAAATGCTGTTCCGCTATGAGAATCCCCCCGGCTCGCCCTATATAAGCGGCTCGCAGGACTCTATCGGTATTGTGATGCCCTGCCTTAACCGTCTGAATTACGACGGCGGCTATTGGCCCGAGAATATCGAGACAATAAAGGATGCCGAGGTGCTCGATTTCATCGAGAAGAACCTGTGGCTCATCCCTATGGCGCCGCGCGACGGCTCGTACGACGTACTCTCGAACACAAATATCAGCGTCGAGGGTGCCGAGCGCCTCTCACGTGCAGCCGACGACTGCTGGAAGGCTCTTCAGGCTAAGGATATTGATGCGTGGGGCAAGGCTTGCACCGAGTCGTTCAATGCGCAGCTTGCAATGTTCCCCAATATGATGTCCGAGCACGTGCTAAAGGCCGTGAACGAGTATAAGGACAGCGTGAAGGGTTACAAAATCACCGGTGCCGGCGGTGGCGGTTACCTTGTGATTGTGAACGATACTCCCATTAAGAATGCCATTCAGATTAGAATAAGACGCAACTAATGCCCCCCGAGGCTGTTATATATATAATAAGCGCGCAACTTTTCGGGTTGCGCGCTTATTTGTGTTTATATGATTGAACGATAATTGTTTACGACTTGCTCGATGGCCTGTGTGGTAGGCGGCGGGCCGCCTTTTAATCGAGAATAACAAATGCTCCCCAATAGTATGGGTTGGGGTTCTCGGCACGAATCTGCTGCTGCGCCTTTTTAAATGCAGCGTGTTTCTCCATTCCCGCCGTCCAATTGTCGTAAAATAGCTGTATTAGCTTCGCTGTCGTATCGTCGGGCACGCGCCACAGCGTCATAATAATTGTTTCGACGCCTGCC
>JAFQVS010000042.1 GCA_017407905.1 Bacteroidaceae bacterium
ACTTAGTCGCTTGTAAACAAGCGTCTAAGTAGCGGTTAAACATACCTCGCACTTTTTCCTTAAAACAATCGAACCTACATTGAATTTCTTTTTTAGGGTGCAATATTTAATTTAAAATTACCTTTTGCACGTATTATATGCAGCTGTTCTTGATGGTGAAAAATAGATTATTGATTCTTACCCACAGTAAATTTCTACTGAGCCGTTTTTTTAGTTGAAAGAAATTAAGGCGCATCTTATATATTACCGACAATTTTATTAAGTTTGCAACAGAGAATGACTTTTTTGAGACGATACATATTCTATCTTATTGCTGTGGCCGCGACGCTTCTGTTGGCGTCGTGCACATTGTCGCACGCTGAAAATGGGGATAAATTGCGTGCCGAGGAGCTCTCTTCGACGCTCGAAGGGTGGCGCTATCGTAGCAGCGACAGCTTGTATCGGTTGGCCTCGGCGGTGGATACGATGCGAGGGGTGGGGCACGAGTGTCGTGCCGTTGCCCGCAATGGCGCGGCCTATTCACTGTTTATGCAGATGGATTATAGGCGTGCCGCCGAGCTTTATTCGGCGGTGATAAAGGAGGCCGATTGCGAGATTGAGGCGCTTGTGGCCGACGTAGGGATGATGCTTATCTGCTATCGAACATCGGCCAACAGGGAGTTTTTTGATTATCGTTCGAGTGCCTTGCAAAGGGTGAGCCGCATAAACGAGGAGGAGGCGCTGCTGCCCGAGGGCGAGCGCGAGCGTTTCTATGCTGCGCGTGTGGAGCTTGCGGCTGTGTCGCTCTGTTATTTTGCCAATTTGGGAATGACGACCGAGGCTGAGGCGGCTGCGGAGTATCTGAAGAGAAATATCGAGCTTGTCGATTCTCTCTCGCGCCGAATATATGGTCGGGTGCTGATGAATTATCGCCCCGAGGTTCCGCCTCTTGAGCGCGTCGAGGCGTTGTCGCAGTTGTTGGTGCGCGCCGAGGCCGAGCGGCAATTGTGGCTCGCTGCCAACAGCCGCCTTATGCTGGCGGTGCTGCTGCGTGGCGATGAGGTTCGGGAAAAGGCTGCCGAGGCTCTTACGCAGCAGATGAAGCTGATAAATACCGAGGGGCTAAAGGACGACGAGCTTGCGCAGCAGCTGGCGCTTAGGGCAGCCGAGGAGTTTAGTCGCTACGGCGATTCTTATATGGTGATTGAGGCGCTGTCGGTGGCTGCTTCGTGCTGCACACAGAATGGCCGCTTCGACGAGGCACTGTCGTTGCTGGACGATGCTATGGGCCTCGTGAACGACTATTATGCTACTCGTTACCCCGAGGCCGCCGATACTCTGACACTCGATTTTACCGACCCCGATGCCGAGTGGCGCCTTCTCTCGCGCGACAGCCTTGCAAATATCTACGAGTGTCTGCTGAGTGTGCGTCGCGAGGCCAGCTGTGCCTTTGCAGGCGTCGGCGATAAATATCTCTCGGACGTGAACCGCAACAGTTATCTCGACCTTTTGCGCACGACGCGTCTGAATAAACAGATTGAGAGCCGAATAAAAAGCACCGAGGCGAGCGCTTCGAGGCTCTACGTGTGGGCGCTGTTGCTTGCCGTGGTGCTTGTGGCCGTGTCGGTGGCCGTCTATATGCTGGGCAGGCGCTGGAGGCGTCGCAGCCGCGAGTATGTCGATGACCTGTCGGCGCTTCAGAGGCTGTGCCGCCGCCTTATCTACTCGTTGCCAAAGGAGATTGACAGCGCCGGCGAGGTTATCGGCGCCGTTGCCGATATTCTGAACAGTGAGCTTGCCGAGGAGGCCGACGGGTGCCGCTTCTCTATCGTAGCCGCCGATGAGCCGTCGGCCGATGATGCCGTTGCGCGCCTGCCGCTCTTGACACTCGACGAGCCCTCGCTCGTGCTTGTCGTACAGGCCGGGGAACCTCTTTCACGGCAAAGAATGCTCTTTCTGCGGGTGGCGCTGCCCTATATTGCCGCGGCAATCGACGAGGGGCGGCGTGTGGCCGATATTGGCGGCGAGCGTCTGCGTCTGAGCGAGCAGCGCTTGTCGTATGCCCTCTACCTTGACGAGCATAAGCGCGAGTATGTCGATAAGCGTGTGGCTCTGTCGCTTGTCGGCGGTATGCGCCCGTATATCGATCGTATGCTCAATGAATTACGCCGTCTCTCGACTATCGACGCTGGGGGCGACGAGGCGCAGCGCCGTCTGCAATATCTTGTGGAGCTTACGGGCGTGCTCGACGATTATAACGAGCTGCTTGCACGATGGATAAAGATGCGTCGCGGCGAGCTCAGCTTGCAGATTGAGAATTTCCCGCTCTCCGCGCCCTTTGGCATAATAGCAAAGAGCGCGGCGGCCCTTTCGATGCGCGGCATAAGCCTGAGGGTTTTCGAGAGTAATCTTGTGGTCAAGGCCGATAGGGCGCTGACGCTTTTTATGATAAATACGCTTGTCGAAAATGCCGCAAAATTCACTCCGAGGGGAGGCACCGTGGCGCTCGAAGCCATTGAGGGCAATGATTTTGTCGAGATTGCCGTCGCCGACACGGGCGTCGGGATGTCGGCGGCCGACGTTGACAAAATTCTTAACTCTAAAGTTTATGATGCTTCGAGTATAGGGGCCTCGGGGGCGATGGCCGCAAATAAGGGCTCGGGATTCGGACTTATGAATTGCAAAGGAATTATAGAAAAATATCGTAAGACCGACGCAGCCTTTGCCGTGTGTCGTATGGATATAAAAAGTGAGCCGGGCAAGGGGAGCCGCTTCTCGTTCCGCCTGCCCAAAGGGGTGATGCGCACGCTGCTCGTCCTTTTCTTTGCGGCTTTTCCCTTTGCAGCCTCGGCACAGGACGATGATATAAATGCTCTTGCCGATTCGGTATATTCGTGCAACGTAAGGGGCGAATATGCGGCGGCGCTCGACTATGCCCGGGAGGTTGTCGATGCGATGAATAGTTTCTACAAGGAGAGAGTCGGCGGTGCCGATACGCTGTCGCTCGACGCGGGGGCAGTGTCCGAGATTAAGTGGTGGCGCGATGCTCTCTTTGCCGACACGCTGATGGAATATGTCTATTATAATCTGCTTGATATGCGCAACGAGGCTGCGGTGGCGGCGCTTGCGCTGGGCGATTGGCAGACGTACAGATATAATAATGCTGTTTATACGCAGCTCTACCGCCTTGTGCACGAGGATGGCGACCTTGTCCATTATTACCAAAAAATGCAGAGCGTGGCCAACTATCGCAGGGCGGCCATCGTGCTGTGTATCACCCTGTTGCTTGTTCTTGCAGTGGTGGCCGTCGTAATGTATATGCGACGCATTGTGGCCGAGAGGATGAACAGCGACATTCTGCTGAGGGTAAATGCGCGGCTGTTGCAGAGGGCGCGGGACGACAGAGGCTCGCCCGAGGGGCTTGCGCAGAGTATGTCGCACGATATTTTTGTGGTGCTGCACGATTATATGAAGATTAAGGGGGTCTCTGTGCTGCTGGGCAGCGGCGCCGAGGTTCAAACGGCAGCCTATCCTTCAGAGGCTCTATCGCCTCTGCTGCCGACGCTCTATGCTGCCGCCCGCCCCTACGTCAGCGGCGATTCCTTGACAAGGGCCGTGCCTCTGCTAACGCCCTCGTCGGATAGTGGGGAGTGCTTGGGAATGTTGTGCATCGAGTGCGAGCGCCGATTGTCGGTGGCCGAATGTACGCTCGTCGAGCTTATTGCCGACTATGCAGCCTCGGCCGCTTATCACGCCGTGGTGCGTCTGGCACAGGAGTATCGCAATCTTGATGAGGTAAGGGAAGAGACTGCCCGCACAATGTACGAGGAGAATAATATGCACGTAAGGAATATGGTTATTGACAACTGCTTGTCGATAATAAAGCACGAGACGGTCTATTATCCCGGACGCATCCGCGAGCTTGTGCAGCGCCTCGGCCACGAGGATAAGGGAGCCGATGCGTGGCGTCGGAGGGTGGATGCAATGTGCGAGCTTATGGATTATTACAGCTCGATATTCGGGGTGCTTGCCTCGTGCGCGGCACGTCAGATGCACGATGCTCATTTTAAAGTGTCGCGCGTGCCTCTGTCCGAGATTTTTAAGAATGCCGCATCCTTTGCCGCCCGTAAGGGGGCTAAAAGAGGGTCGCCGATAAAATTGGACTATGAGCCCACCGACGCTGTTGCGCTGGGCGATTATGTTCTTATAGAGTATCTTGTGGAGACGCTCATCGAGGCGGTGGCAGCCTTGGGCGCTTGTCGTCTGCATCTCTCGGCCGAGGATAAGGATGGCTCGTTACTTGTGGCTGTCGAGTGCAAAGGGCCGAGGCTGGGCGAGCAGCGTGCAGCGTCGTTCTTTGTGCCCCGGCGCGAGGGCGCCGAGGCTATGGAGCCGCTTATAGCACGCGAAATTGTGCGTATGCACGAGGATTATATGGACAGGCGCGCTGCGCGTCTTGTGGCTTTCGACACCGACGATGGCTGCGCGATACATTTTACGTTACCTAAATTGAATAACGAATAAATTAGAATATATGGACAATAGATTCAGTGTGATAATAGTCGAGGATGCTAAGCTCGAATTAAAAGGTACCGAGGAAATTTTCCGTACCGATATCCCCGAGGCCGATATTATCGGGGTGGCAATGTGCGAGGACGAGCTCTACCCGCTTATGCAGAAGCGTCTCCCCGACCTTCTGCTACTCGACCTTGGATTAGGGGGCTCGACGACCGTCGGGGTGGATATTTGCGCGAGGGTAAAGAGGGAGTATCCCACCGTGAGGGTGCTTATTTTTACGGGCGAGGTATTGAACGAGAAACTGTGGGTTGACGTGCTTGACGCTGGCGCCGACGGCATTGTCCTAAAGACCGGCGAACTGCTGACAAAATATGAGATTCGCAGTGTGATGGCGGGTAAGCGCTTCGTCTTTAATCAGCCGGTGCTTGAGGTGATTACCGCGCGCTTCCGCGAGGGGGTGATGCGCGAGGCGGCGCATCGACGCTCGCTCATCGAGTATGATATTGACCGTTACGACGAGTGTCTGCTGCGTCATTTGGCCCTCGGATACACAAAGGAGATGATTGCCAATTTGCGCACTATGCCCTTTGGTGTAAAATCGCTCGAAAAACGACAGGCCGACCTTGTGTCGCGTCTCTTCCCCGAGGGCGAGCAGCGTGGAATAAATGTTACTCGTTTGGTGGTGCGCGCCATTGAATTGCGCATAATTGATGCCGAAAATCTTGAGGCTGATGAGTAGCAAGGGGTATAGATTCTGGCCGTTTCTGCTCTTTTCGGCTCTGCTGCTGTTGCTGTGGCTGGCCTCGTGGTTTGCGGGGGTGGCGGCGCTTTTTTCTTCGTCGGGCGAGGGGTTTAACAGTCTTTTCTCGGGCGAGGGGATGCGTTGGGCGCTCTGTACGGCCGAGGCTTCGGTGGATGGCGCTCCGTGGGGGGCGCTGGCTATGGTGGTTGCTTCGGTGGGGCTTCTTGTGAGCTCGGGGATGCTTACGACGCTTGTGGGGCTCTTCGGTCGCCTTCCGCTGACGGCTGTCAGGCGGCAGGCGGGGCTGTCGGCGCTTGTGGTGTTTGTGCTTTTTGTGGCGCTGCTCTTTGTCTCGTCGGTTGCTCCGTGGAATATTTTTGCGTCGGTAACGGGCGATTGGGCGTCGTCGTCGCTTGCGCAGGGGTGGCTGCTTGTGTTGCTTGTCGTCTCGCTCTCTGCCTCGCTTATGCACGGTTCGCTGTGCGGAAATTATCGAACGGTGGGCGACGTTGCACGGGGTGTCAGTGGCGTGTTTGCTCTGTTTGCTCCGGCCTTTTTGGCTGTGCTGCCCGCCTCGGGAATTGTGCCTTGTATGCAGTATATCGGGGTGCTTACGGCCTCCGAGCCTGTGGCTGCTCTTTTGTCCGATTTTTTATGCTGGTTGCCTTTTCTTTTCGTTGCTTGTGTCGAGGGGCTGTCGGCGCTTAAAAGATTGTAGGGCGATATATATATATGTTGGAATATGCGGCTCTCTTTACATAATATGCTCTCTATTGCTTGGGGGATAAAAAGGCTCATATAGTTTTATTATTTTTGTAGCAAATGTATGGTAAGCACTTACCCCCATAAAAGACACAAAATCACTATGAAGATTATAACATACAACATACACAACCATTCACAGGAGAAAATCGACTCGCTATTGGAATACGGAGCAGATGTCTATATTCTCCCGGAGATACATTCTTCAACGGAGGTGGCTCTGCCCGAAGAATGTACCTGTTCCGATTCTCCAACTCTGAAGAGAGTACAAAGGGGCTTGGAGTAATATGCAAGAAGGAGTATGACTTTTCCGTGCCTGAATGGTTCAGCGAAGAGTACAAATATATTTTGCCATTGTGCTGTGGCAATTTGCTCCTAATTGCGATGTGGCCTACAAAAACAAAAGCGAACAAAAATATGGGCTATCCACAAATAGTACTTGAAGCCATTAAATACTATACACCATATTTCGATGGCAAGCGAGTTGTTCTGACGGGCGATTTCAACTGTTTTGTAGGACAATCAGACGAAAGTCCAAAGCGTGGAACACTGTTGCAAATTGTTGATTTTCTTTCAAAACACAATATATACAGTCTGTACCACAAACAAACCAATGAGGATTTCGGCAAAGAAAGCAGAACGACATTTCATTGGCAGTTCAGAGAAGAACAGAAATTCTTCCTTGACTATACTTTCACGAACATTGAAGATGTGAAGTATCAGCTTGAGGAATGGAACAGTAAGTTTAGCGACCACCACGCACAGACAATAGAGATATAAAAAGAAAATGCTTGCAATTGCAAGCATTTTCTTTTTATATCTATTATCGTAAATTATTAGTTCTTTTCCTCCATTCTTCGTAACTAACCTCTTCTTTTGCACGCCCTGTAAAAGGCTTGATTTCCTTAAAATCATAATACATATATGCAAAACCTAAAGAAAACTCATCACTAAAAAGAACATCTTTGCTCATTCCGAAATCAGTAGTGATACCAGTGGTTCCCTTTTCAAGTAAACGTTCCATTACATCAAATGTAATATTTGATATTATTAGTGTCCGATTAAAAAGTTTATCGAACACTAATAATAACTTATGTGGATATAAGAAAGCATAAGCTCATATCATTGCTCACCAATGATTTGGATTCAGACCCGGATGAAATAATAGCCATATATCGTAAGCGATGGGAAATTGAACTGCTCTTCAAGCAGATTAAGCAGAATTTCCCGTTGAAATATTTCTATGGTGAGAGTGCCAATGCCATCAAAATACAGATATGGGTAACACTCATTGCCAACCTTTTGCTGATGGTCATGCAGAAACGCTTGACACGGAGATGGAGTTTCTCGGGATTGGCCACGATGATGAGGATAGCACTGATGTATTATGTGGATTTCTATAGCTTGTTC
>JAFQVS010000043.1 GCA_017407905.1 Bacteroidaceae bacterium
CGATTGTTTTAAGGGTGCTGCGGACCGCCCTCACTTAGTCGCTTGTAAACAAGCGTCTAAGTAGCGGTTAAACATACCTCGCACTTTTTCCTTAAAACAATCGTACCTACATTGAATTTCTTTTTTATGGTGCAATAAATTTAAAGTTACCTTTTGTGCGTATTATATGCAGCTGTTCTTGATGGTGAAAAATAGATTATTTATTCTTGTTCACAGTAAATTTCTACTGAGCCATATAAAATTAAAGGAGAGTAACAGGACGAAAAATCCGCTGCCACTGAAAAAAAAACAGTGGCAGCGGATTTTTATATGCTGTTGAAAGGGTTATTCAAAAACTAATTCTCCGAAAAACTCGGGACGGTGGAAGCTGGGCTCGGGCCACTCTATTGCATTCCACGAGATAAAATGCGGGGTGGGCAGATTATCGCCGCATTTGTAGAAATTGGCGCGCATCCTTTTGCCGCACCAGCAGTCGAGCCCGCTGCGGAAGAGTGCCTCGATGGGGATTATCTCGATGAGGCTCCACGCAGTCTCGCCCTCGCGCAGAGGGAAATTCTCGCTACCCAACGAGGGGATGCGCACTATTGTATCGAGCAGCGGCAGGGGGGCATTCTCTTTTGTCTCGCCCTCGGGGTGCCAGGCCATAAGCATTTTACCTATGCAGGTGCACTCGAAATTGTAGTAGTCCATATTGCCCTCGGGCGATACGAAAAACTCGACGCAGGGGTCGGTCCACACCTCGCCAAAATCTTCTGTTACAAGAGTGTGTATGTTATTCTCGACAACGTCGAATTTAAGATAGAGCTTTTTGCCGTCGTGAAACAATTTTACCGAGGCCTCGGGGGTGTAGGGAAAATCTTTGGGCCAATTGCAACAATCTATTGCGTTGGGTGCGAGTGTTGAGAATATCTTTTCGAGCTCCTCGGGGCAGATGCACGAGGGGGCTATCTTGGGTACTGTGATTTTTTTCATAATGGTAGGTCTTTTTGAGTTTTTTGTTTCGATGCGAAGATAAGTGATATTTTTTAAAATGCCTATCATTCGGGCTTTTTTATTTGTGAAGCGAGGCTGACTTTTCATTTAAGAAAGTCAGCCTCGCCGCTGTTTAGTTGCTGTTGTATATTCCCGCATCGAGCCTCTGCATAATGTAGCGCAGGGCCTTTTGTCCTTTGACCGAGTTACCTGACGCATCGAGTGGGGGCGAGAAGGTTGCAATACCGAACCCTCCGGGAAGTACTCCCATTATGCCGCCGCCCACGCCGCTCTTTGCCGGAAGCCCCGAGGTGAACATCCAATCGCCCGTGTGCTCGTAGAACCCGACGCTCGCAAGCATTGCCGTTATCTTGGGCGCAAGAGCTTTTGAAAAGACTCGTTTCTTGCTCACGGGATTTATTCCGTCGTTGGCAATGGTGGCGCCACAAATGGCAAGCTCGCGGGCGGTAACACCCATTGAGCATTGCCTTGTGTAAAGGTCGAGCGATAATTCGGGGTCGTCGTATATGCGGTTGTAATGCTTCAGAAGCCACGCAATAGAGCGGTTGTTGTAGTTACTCGCGCTCTCCGACTTATAAAGCTCATCAATGAGCGGCAGGGGAGCGTCGCACAACTCCCGCATATTATCGACGATAGCCTTCCACTTAAGCTCTTTGTTGCCAACGGGCTGCACCAAACTGACGGCTGCAATGGCCCCTGCATTTACCAGCGGGGTGCTGGGGTGATTCTTTTCCAAGAGAATGGCCATTATGGAGTTAAAGGGCATTCCCGTTGCATCGGCACCAATCATATCTAATATAGTCTCGGCACCGTAGAGCTTTAGTATAAGGATGGCTGTCATTACTTTTGATATAGACTCGATGCCGAAGCGCTCGCCGCAGTCGCCCACCTGAATAATTTGGCCATCGGGCAGGCAGGCTGCAATGCCGAAAAGCTCGCTATCGACCTTTGCAAGATAGGGGATATAATCGGCATTTTTCCCGCCATTATAGCTCTTGTATTTTGCATACGCCTCGTCGATGAGGCTGTGCAATTGTTCCTTTGTAACGCCACTTTTCATACTCGCTCGCTCTCTGTTATTTGCCCTTTCCCGTGTGGGTGAATACGCTGCCCTTTACCTTCTGCTTTTTATCAATTGCAAGGCGCGAGGTAGTGGGATATTGCAATTTTTCGAGCTCGGCAACGGCGCCTGCAATGTCGGTCAGAAGTTGGTCGGCCATATCTCGGCTGAATCCCTGTCGCACAACAATGCGCATTACAATTGTCTCCTCGATATTTGCGGGCATTGTGTAGGCCGGAACCATCCAACCGCTCTGCTTGAGCTTGTCCTGAAGGTCGTACAGCGTCCAATGGCTCTTTTGGGCATATTCGGGCTTCATCTCCCAGATGAAGAGCGGGTTGTTGACCTCGGCGCTGTAATTGCGGAAGGGCTTCATCTTGCCGATGGTACTATGCAGATATTTTGCAATCTCCATCGAGCTGCTGTGGATGGCTTTGTAGCCCTCGAATCCCAAGCGGATGAACTGATAATATTGTCCCAGAATCTGTGCGGCGGGACGCGAGAAATTCAGTCCCACCTGTGAAATTTCGGCTCCAAGATAGTTGACACTGAACGACATTGTGTCGGGCAGATACTCTTTGTCCTTCCACACAACCCATCCGAGGCCGGGATATACAAGGCCGTATTTGTGGCCGCTGGTGCTTATCGAGAGCACCCATTTGAGGCGGAAGTCCCACTTTTTCTCGGGTTCGAGGAAGGGCAGAATAAAGCCTCCCGAGGCAGCGTCGATGTGAATGGGAACGTCGTATCCTGTCTCTTTGTTATATTTATCGAGTGCCTTGTCGAGCGCTTCGACGTCGTCGTTTAGGCCTGTCCACGTTACGCCCATTATGGGCACAATGCAGATGGTATTTTCGTCGCACTTTGCAATGGCATCCTCGGGGCACAGTGTCAGCTTCTCTTTGGTAAGGGGCACGGTGCGCATCTCAATCTGCCACAATTGGGCGAATTTCTCCCACACAACCTGATAGGCCGATGAGATTACAAAATTGGGCTTGTCGGTGGGCTTACCCTCTTTGGTGCGACGCTGTTTCCAACGCTGCCACGCTGCCACGCCTGCCAGCATACAAGCCTCGCTCGAACCGATGCCTATTGCTCCGCTTTTCCATTTTGCCTTTTCGGGGCTGTTCCACAGATTGGCTATTATGTTAATACATTTTGCGCACATCACGGCAACGCGCGGATACTCGGTCTCGTCGATGTAGTTTACGGCTATTGCATCGTTCATCAGCCTTGTTGCGTAGTTGTCCATATAGGTGGTTACGAAGGTTGCCAGATTAAGGCGGGGCTGCGTCTGGGCGTATGTCTCGTCTTTTACAATGCGATAGGCAATTTCGGGGGTGGTGGGGTGCTGCGGAATGTGCTCGGTGGGAGCCGACTGCAACATCTCTTCGGAACCAAATACTGCGGTTGTTACGTTTGTTTCTTCGTTTCTTTTCATTGTTTTTTCTCTTTTAAGGTTGTGAATAAATGTGGAAATTTTCATAAGAAACACTCGCCTCGTTGCTTAGGTTCGATTCTTGCAATGAAAATAATCTTAGAAGCTGTTTAAATTTCTTTCAAAAAAAAGATTGCATTCACCCGCGAGTTGTGCTTGCCTTTTATGTTCTTTTTTGTCAGTTTTCCTCTTTTTCGCAGTTGCTTGAGCCTGCTATGCGCCTTTGAAAAATGAAAAAACATTCTAAAAAAGACCTATAAAGATTTCAAGGACATAAATTAGAAACAGTTTCTTAATTCTTGCTGCCTGTGGGGCGGATGCGAACTTTTGGTTCTTATTGTGTGTTGCGTAATAAAAAATATATATATGTGTATGATTGAGACAGGACGTGGACGCATTCCTTTTGTGGCACTGCTTGCCATTTGGTCGGTCTCGGCGCTGACATCGCTGCCGGGGCTTGCCGTATCGCCTATTTTGGATAAGTTGACAAAGATTTTTCCCGATGCTTCGGAGATGGAGATTCAGATGCTCACCTCGTTGCCCTCGCTGCTGATTATTCCTTTTGTGTTGCTCTCGGGACGATTGGCCGATAGGGTGGGCTTTATGCGGATGCTCGATTGGGGATTGTGGATTTTCTTGCTCAGTGGTGTGCTGTATATGATGTGCGGCTCGATGTGGCAGCTTGTTGCCGTGAGTGCTTTATTGGGCGTGGGAGCGGGTATTATTATCCCTCTTTCGACGGCGCTCGTGTCGCGTTATTTTGTGGGCGAGTATCGTACGCGGCAGTTTGGTTACAGCTCGGCAATTACGAATGCGTCGCTGGTGGTTGCCACGGCTCTTACGGGTTATCTGGCCGATATTTGGTGGCGGTTGCCCTTTGTCGTTTATCTGCTGCCGTTGCTCTCTATTGTGCTTGTGCAGTTTCTTGCGCGTCAGAAGGGTGTCGAGCCCGAGAATAGTAAAAAGTCGTCCGAGGGGCTTAATCCTAATGATAATTTTGCCTTGACGCTCTATTCGCTCTACTATTTTTTTATCACTTTTTTGATTGTGGCTATAAATGTCAATCTGCCTTTTCTTATGGGCGAGTATGGCTTTGGGAGCGATAGTGCGGGTGTTATTACGTCGCTGTTTTTCTTGGCTATTATGCTGCCGGGATTCTTTCTTTCGCCTCTGCTACGTGTGCTAAAGGGGCGCATTGCCGCAACGTCTCTTGTGCTCATCGGTTGCGGACTGCTGTTGGTCTATTTGTATAAGTCGTTGTTTGTTATTGCGATAGGGTGTGTTGTCGCGGGCTTGGGCTACGGTGTTGCGCAGCCTTATATATACGACCGCGCTACGGTTGTTGCCCCGCGCAATACAGCGCTTGTGCTTGCCATTGTGATGGCAATGAATTATATAGCAATTGTTGTTGCGCCTTTTGTTATTGATAATTTGCAGACGGCGCTGCACGATAGCTCGCAGCGCTTTGCCTTCGGGCTTAATGCGGCGTTGGCCTTTGTGGCTGTTGTTCCCGTTCTGTTGCTGCGGTTTATCCGTGCGCGCCGACGAAAGGCCTCGGGGCAGTAGCTTGAAACTTTTTTCTCTGTGTTATTCTTTATTTTTAGCTTCGTTTGTGATATTTTAGCTAAAGCTCGAATGTTTCCTGCACTCGCCGCTGCACCCGCCGCTAAAAAACGCTGAAATAAATTATGCGTTTCTTGCTCGTTGGTTAAAAAAATATTGTATTTTTGCAAATTAGCACGAGTATGTGCCTCGGCCGCCTGCATATAATTTTCGTATGCGTGTACGTAAGCAGTTTACATTATCGTCGCAAAGGTCTGTTATCTTTTTATTAGTAAGATAAAGACATAATTTTAGAGCTAATAAATAAAAAAATAAAGAATGAAAAAGACTACTCTGTTGATTGTAATGTTGTGTGCAGTGCTCGCAACAATGGCAATTCCGGCACGTCGTGCCACAAAAACCGTGAAACAATCAGATGGTACCACGCTTGTGATACAGCTCACAGGCGACGAGTCGTTCCATTATTATCGAACAACTGATGGCCTTCCTCTTGTGCGCGAGGCCAATGGCGATTACAGCTACGCAATCCTAAACGAAGATGGTAGCTTCGAGAGCACCCGCATAATTGCTCACAACGTCGCCGACCGTCGCCCCGAGGAAGCTACAAAAATCGCAGCCATTCGCGACGCGGGGCTCGATATTAAAATCTCGAAGATTGCAGCCGCCCGCGCACAGCGTTACGACGCTCCTCGCCGCCGTGCCCGCACAATCGAGCCTTTCGGTGTGATAAATATTCCCGTGATTCTTGTCCAATTCTCGGATTATGAATTTACGTACGAGCAGGGCGATGTTATCGACCTCTTCAATGCCTCAGATTACACCGGCCCCGCAAACCCCTTCACAGACGCCACGCCCGGTAGTCTGCGTCAGTATTATATCTCGCAGTCCGATAGTGTCTTTACCCCCAATTTTGTAGTGAGCAGCATTGTAACACTCGACAAACCAATGTCTTACTATGGCGGTAATAACTATAAGGACGAAGATAAGAATCCCCAGCAGATGATAATTGACGCCTGTCTTAAGCTCGAAGGTGAGATGGACTTTTCAATCTTCGACAACGATGGCGACGGCGAGGTGGAGTTTCTCTACTGCCTCTACGCGGGCTACTCCGAGGCCGCAGGTGCCGACGAAGAGACCATCTGGCCGCACCAATGGTATCTGTCCTCGCAGAAAGGCGCAATTTATGTCGATGGCGTAAAAATCGACTGCTACGCTTGCAGCAGCGAGCTCTCGCTCAATGCCGATTATGCCGATAATTACGGCGTGAACCTCACCGGAATAGGCTCGTGCTGCCACGAGTTTTCGCACTGTCTGGGCCTCCCCGACTTTTACGATACAAAAAATGACAATCCCGCTTTTGGAATGGACTATTGGGATGTAATGGACTATGGCTGTTACAATGCCGAGGGTTACGTCCCTGTCGGCTACAGTGCATACGAGCGCGATTTTATGGGTTGGCGCAACCTCCCCGTGCTCGACACAAAAGGCGACTATACTCTTGAGGCACTCACAGCCGGCGGCCACGGATACAAAATTATGAACGAGAATAACTACAACGAGTATTATATATTGGAGAACCGTCAGCAGGAGGGTTGGGACAGATATATTTTCAACTCGGGAATGTTGATTACCCACGTCGATTACGAGTCGAGTGCGTGGCGATACAATACAGTAAATGTAGATAAAGATCATCAGCGTTACACCATAATTCCGGCCGATGGCAAGGCTACCACATATTACGAGGCAGCAACGGCAGCCGAGTATCGCAAGGGGCTTCAGGGCGATATATGGCCGGGAATAACCAACAACACCGAGCTCACAGACGAATCGACCCCCGCCGCAACAGTATTTAAAGGCGGATATATGGGCAAGCCCATCACAAACATAAAAGAGGAGAATGGCATCGTCTCATTCTCGTTTATGAAGACAGTGCCCGACACTCCCGCAAATGTACAGATTCTCGACGTTACCGACGAGGGCTTCACCCTCCTGTGGGACGCAGTCGAGGATGCAAAAAAGTATAGCGTCGAGCTCTATAAACTCACCGAGGGCATCGGAACAACCGAAACGATAGACGGCAAAGAGTATGTTGTCGAGGAGGTAAGCACCGTAACAACCGATACACCAAAATATGCATTCTCGGGTCTTGAGGGCAGCACAATGTACCGCGCAAGAGTGTCCGCCGTCGATGGCGACAAGGTAAGCGACCCCTCCGAGTATGTTTATGTAACGCTCTTGCAGACAGGCATCGACGCAGTTGTCGGCGGCAACGACCTTTCAACTGTTCAGATGTTCGACCTTCAGGGACGCAGCATTGAAAATCCCACAAAAGGCGTTTATATTATGCGCAGTGGTCGCGTAACGAAAAAAGTCCTTGTGAAATAACAAACTCTTCCCAACAGACCTTAAAATCCTCTGCTTTTGCAGGGGATTTTTTTATTATTATAAATTTTTAAAACAATATATAAAAAAGTATCGCATCAAAAAATTAAATTTGCCAATTGATACAATAAACACATTATTTAAAGGCATACAGCAATAAAGACAAAGAATATATCGAGTATGAGACGATTACTTGTAATAATATCACTGCTTCTAATACTACCCTCGATGCTGTCCGCACAGAGTGTAGGCCTTGTGATGAGCGGTGGAGGAGCACGCGGCCTTGCGCACGTTGGCGTTATTCAAGCCCTTGAGGAGAATAATATCCCCATCGACTACGTTGCAGGAACCTCGATGGGAGCAATCGTCGCCGCACTTTACTCTATGGGCTACTCGCCGCAAGAGATGATGGAGATTCTTGCATCGAAAGAGTTTAAACAGTGGTACACCGGAACGATGGACGCCAATTATATGTTCTATTTCCGCCGCAACAACGAGGTACCCGAGCTTCTTGGAATAAATTTCGATGTAAAAGACTCGCTGCGCATATATAAGCCCACAATAAACCTTATAAATCCCAATCCTATGAGCTTGGGAGTGATGCAGACATTTGCACAATATTCAACCGCGTGCAACAATAATTTCGACAGTCTGTTCGTGCCGTTCCGTTGCGTGGCAGCCGATATTTACAATAAAAAACAGCTAATCTTCGACGAGGGCGACCTTGGCGACGCGGTGCGCGCCTCTATGAGCTATCCTTTTGTCTTTAAGCCAATTAAGAAAGATAGCATACTAATGTACGATGGTGGAATATACAATAATTTTCCCGTCGATGTTATGCAGCGCGATTTTAACCCCGACATTATAGTGGGTAGCGTGGTTAGTAAGAATGCGCCTCTGCCCGATACGCGTGATATGATGAGTCAGCTCGAAAATCTTGTTACCTCGCGCTCGGGTTATAATATTCCCCCGGGACGAGGAATTGTGCTCGACACTGAGCTCGATAAAGTGCAGCTGCTCGATTTTCACAAACTTGACCTTGTCTCGCAGTACGGCTATGAAAAAACCATCGAAAAGATGGACTCGATAAAAGGGCTCATCCACCGACGTTCGGACAGCGTGCAGCTTGCCAAGCGCCGCGCCGAGTTTCGCAGTCGTCTGCCCGAGTTGCGATTCAAACGCATCGAGATTAAGGGCGTTGACCCCTCGCAGCAAGAGTATATAAAGAGCGAGTTTCACACCGACGGCAAAGAGATTTTCTCGATTGAAGATTGCAAGCGCGCCTATTTTCGTCTGCTCTCGGGAAATGTAATCTCGGGAATGTTGCCGCGCGCCGTATATAACCCCGAGGATAGCACATACACGCTGTTGCTCGACGTCGAGATGAACCCGCCGCTCACACTGAAGATGGGTGGTGCAATTTCGACAAATAACTCGAATCAGATATATTTCGGACTGCATTATCGCAACCTTAACAACCATTCGAAAGAGTTTATTCTCGATGGACAGCTTGGTAAGGTCTATAATAACGTACAGCTAAGCTCGCGCGTCGATTTTGCGGCAAAAGTGCCACTCTCGCTCCGACTTATCGGGTCGTACTCGACAATTGATTATTACAATATGAAGTATCTTTTTGCAAAAGAGAATCCCATTGCCCTTAATCACGAGCGCGAGATGTTTGTGAAGATGAAACTCGTTTTTCCTTTCCTGATGCGTCAGAAAGCCGAGTTTGGAATAGGAATGGGGCTGATAAAGGACGAGTATCTGCCGACGAATATCATTAACCTCGACCTTCCGCAATTCGACGTTAACCGTATGAATCTATTTGGCGGTTCCATAAAATTCGAGGGTAACACGCTCGATTCTAAGGTCTATTCGACAAGCGGAATGTACGAGTCTATTCTTGCGCAATTCTTTGTGGGCAAAGAGCGTTTCAAGAGCTATCAGAAGGATGCCACCGAGAAGCGCCGCCTCTCGTGGCTGCAAATGAGCTATCAGCGCAAAGGGCATATCGATTTTGGTCGATATTTTACGTTGGGCACCAATTTACACCTCTATTATTCTACCCGCGGACTATCGTCAAGTTATCAGGCCTCGATGATGCAGGCGGGTACGTTCACCCCCACAATGAGCAGTATGTTCAACTACGACCCGGCCTTCCGCGCCAATCAGTTTGTGGCCGGCGGCGTGTCGCCAATATATAAGATGAATAATTTTCTGCAACTGCGTGCCGGATTCTATGGGTTCACACCTTATAGAAAGATTAGAGAGGGTAGCGACGGCCACGCCTATTTCAGCAAAAAGCGCTTCAGCGATTTTCAATATATAGGCGAGCTTGTGGTTGTCGCAAAATTCTCGTCGCTTACCGTCAGCGGTTATCTCGATTATTACAGCTCCCGAAAGAATGGCGTAAATGTAGGCCTTACGCTTGGCTGGTTTATGTTTAACGAGCGCTTTATTGAGTAAAAATGAGGGCCGATTGCCAAAGAATCGCAAAAAAAATGATTTTTTTTGAAAAAAAAGTGCCAAAAGTTTTGGTAGTATAAAAAAAAGCCGTACCTTTGCATCGTCAAACAAAAACAACGGTCTCGTAGCTCAACTGAATAGAGCATCTGACTACGGATCAGAAGGTTGCAGGTTTGAATCCTGCCGGGATCACAAAGGAGTTCGAAAGAGCTCCTTTTTTCTTTATACCCGTTGTGTTTTTTAACCTCTTTTATTATCTTCGCACACGAAATAATAAAAGTTGGATGAATACTATTTGGATTGTAATGCCTATTCTCATTGTGCTGATGTTTCTTCTGGGGACAGAGCTCAAGAAAGAGGCTTTTGTAAATGTTGTGCGCAATCCCCGTGCTGTTGCGCTCGGAATTGTGGGGCAGTTGTTGCTGTTGCCTGCCATTGCTTTTGCGCTTGCGTGGTTGCTGAATCTCTCTCCCATCTATTTTATGGGCATAGTGCTTATTGCCTGCTGTCCCGGCGGCAGTTCGTCGAATGTTTTTTCGATGCTTGCAAAGGGCGACGTTGCCCTCTCGGTAACGCTGACGGCGCTGAGCAGTGTGCTGACGCTTTTTACTCTGCCCATTATTATGCAGGCAACCTCGGATTTTGTATCGCATAGTGCGGGAATAACAATCGAGCTGCCCGTCGGTAGGTTGCTTGTGCAGAATATTGTGCTGCTGTTTGTCCCTCTGTTTGCAGGCTGTGTTTTCAGATGTCTCGCGCCTGAAAAAGCTGCGTGCGTGAGTAAGCAGCTTAATAAATTGGCCTTCCCGGCGCTTATGACGCTGGCGCTGCTCTTCTTCCTGCAATATACAAGTGAGATAATAGATAATTTTGGGCTGATAGGGCTTGCGTGCGCAATGCTCATTTTGGCGAGTATGCTGTGTAGTGCCTTGCTCGCACTTGTGGGCAGGCTGACTGCTGCTGTCCGTCGCACAATTGTGATTGAGGTTGGAATGCAGAATGCGGCGCAGGCAATTGCCATCGCAACATCACCTTTTATCTTCAATAGTGGCGAGATGGCCATCCCGGCAATAATCTACGCGCTGCTGATGAATGTAATTTTATTATTATATGTGTTCAAAATAAAGAAATAACGGCTCTATGGCAAAGAAAGAGAAAATAAAAAAACTGTTCGATAATATTGCTCCCGACTACGATAAACTGAATCATATCCTATCGCTGAACATTGATAAGGGTTGGCGCCGTAAGGCCGTCCGCGAAATTGTCGATTGCGGCCATCCGCTCTCGGTGCTCGACGTTGCTTGCGGCACGGGCGATTTTACCATTGAGATTGCCCGACGTGCGGCCGACGGCAGCTCGGTAACAGGTATCGACCTCTCCGAAGGAATGATGGAGGTGGGCCGTCGCAAGATTATCTCGTCGGGTGTAAGTGCCGTGCTGGAATATGGCGACTGCGAGGCCCTCGCCTACGAGGATAATACCTTCGACCGTATCTCTGTGGGCTTCGGAGTGCGTAATTTCGAGCATCTGAGTGTGGGTCTTCGGGAGATGTGCCGCGTGCTTAAGCCCGGTGGAAAATTAGTTATTCTGGAGCTCTCTGTACCCTCGAACGCTTTTATCCGTTGGTGTTATAAACTCTATTTTTTGAATATCTTGCCGGCTATTGGTGGGATGGTCTCGGGCAATCGCAGTGCCTATGAGTATCTGCCTGCATCGGTGCTTCACTTTCCGTCGCCCGATAAATTTATACCAATGATGCGCGAGGCGGGATTCGCCGAGGTGAGGCACAAGGCCTTTACTTTTGGTATTTGTCGTATGTATGTCGGGGTAAAATAGCCTTTTATGCGTATGATGGGAAAATGGATTGAGGCTATGCGTCTGCGCACGCTACCGGTGAGCATCGCGGGGGTGCTGGCGGGCTGTGGTTGCGCTGTGTGGCAGGGGAGTTTCTCTTTTGTCCCGGCTCTGCTGTGCCTTTTGTTTGCTCTCTCGGCGCAGATTGCATCGAATTTTGCCAATGAGTATTACGACTTTAAGAATGGTCTCGACCGCAAGGGGCGCGAGGGCTTTCGTCGCGGTGTAACCGAGGGAGATATTTCGCCCGAGGCTATGAAACGCGCCACTTTTCTTATGTTGCTTGCGGCGGCCCTCTTTGGCTCTCTGATGCTTTTATACGGCGGCCTGTGGCTTATTATTGTAGGTTGCGTGATACTGCTTTTTGCGCTTGCTTATAGCACCGGGCCTTACCCTTTGTCGCACCACGGCCTCGGGGACGTTGCCGTGATTATTTTCTTTGGCGTCGTGCCGGTTACTTTTACCTGTTATCTGCAAACGGGAGGGTGGGGGCAACTGCCCGTGTTGCTTACAACGTCGTTGGCCATAGGGCTTCTTGCGGCGAATGTACTTGTTGTGAACAATTACCGCGATAAAGAGGACGATGAGGTAGTGGGGAAGCGTACAACGGTTGTTATTTTCGGTCGATCCATTATGGGGCGCGCCTATCTTGCCTCCGGGCTGTTGGCAATGGCGATAATGCTTCCCTTGTGGCTGCGACTGCCGCTGTGGGGGCTTGTGGCTCCAATTATTTATTTATTTATGCACTTTGCAACGTGGCGTAAGATTATAGCGTGCCGTGGTGCTGCGTTGAACCCGCTTCTGGGACGCACAGCGCGGAATCTGCTTGCTTTTACCGTGCTGCTGCTCGTGGTGCTTATTATGGCTCACCGGTAAAAGTTGTGAGGGATGATGTAAAAAAAACGTTACTCCTCTTATTTGTGCTCTTAAGGCCTTTATTTTAGAATTTCTCGATTCGAATTTTAACGGCAATTTTAATTAACTATCACGTAAGCGGAAAAATGTACTCGTAAACACTGTTAAAATATTATTAGTGTCCGATAAACTTTTTAATC
>JAFQVS010000044.1 GCA_017407905.1 Bacteroidaceae bacterium
CGTTCTTTGAGCGTTGAGTTTGTTGACCTTGACGGAACCACCTCAATAGAGAATGTAACCATCGACGGCGACGGTTCAATTGACTTCTCGCAGCAGGATGGTGTTTACTACGACCTTAGCGGCCGTCGTGTAGAGAATCCCGCAGCCGGTATCTACATCGTTAATGGTAAAAAAGTGTTGGTTAAGTAAGTGCAATGATAGATAAGCTTGCTTAATCTGTCATTGCCGAGCGCAAAACACTTGGGCGCAGCCAAAGGTTGGTTAAGTAAATGCAATGTAAGCTTGCTTAATCTATCATTGCCAAGCGCAAAACACTTGGGCGCAGCCAAAGTGTTGGTTAAGTGAGTGGAGAAGGCTGCTAAGCTTGCTTAACCGGCCTCTTCCGAGCGTGAAACACATAGGCGTAGCCAAAGTGTTGGTTAAGTAAGCAGAGTGGCTGTGGCTATTAAGACTGCTAAACCAACGCACAAAACAAACGAATTTGTTTTATATGGAACTTTTTAGAAAGATAAAAGCATACTAAATGTTATATGATAAATAAAGCGGGAGGCACTCAATAATAAAGAGTGCCTCCCGCTTTATTTTATTGTCTCTTACTTTGGCCGCGTCTCTATCTGCTTACTTCTTCGGTCGCGGCTGCGCCTCCGTGCTTGAAGAAACTGAAATTTACGCTTCCGTATGCAATGTGGCGGAAAAAGTCGGGGTGTGCGCTGAAGTCATTATCCTTGCCGTGCTCAAAAATAAAGATGCCGTCGGGCTTTAACATATTGCTGCTCATTATAAGGCCGGGAATCTCGGGAAGCCCTTTGAGCGCGTATGGAGGGTCGGCAAATATAAGGTCGTAGCTTACCGTGCACCTCTTGATGAATTTAAATGCGTCGTCGCGTATTATGCGCCAATTTTTATCGCCGAGCGTGGCGCAGTGCCTCTTCAGATGAGTAAAGTGCAGCTGCTCAATCTCGACAGATGTTACCGAGGCGCACTCGCGCGAGAGAAGCTCAAGGCTGATGCTGCCCGTGCCCGAGAAGAGGTCGAGCGCCTCGCACCCCTGAAAATCGGTGTAGTTGAGCAGAATGTTGAACAGATTCTCCTTTGCAAAGTCGGTCGTGGGCCTTGCCTTAAAATTACGCGGAATGTCAAAATGCCGCCCTTTGTATTTGCCGCTTATTATTCGCATAGTAGTAGTGCTTGCAGGTCGAATGGGATGTCTTTTATCTTGTTCAGAAGGTTGGGACGGAACAGCCTGTTGGGGTTTATTCGTTTGTGGTGCCTTATGAATTGTCCTATTATGGTCGAAATTTCCTCGACGCTCTTGTCGCCGCACAGATACAGTGTATCGTCGGTCTGCGACAGCAGCTGCTCTTTCCAGATGCTCAGCAGATAGAATGCTTGGTCGTGCTTGTTGTCCGACTTAAAGCTGTTTATCAGCGTGGGCTTTTCATTCTCCATTGCCAGCAGCAGCGATTTTCCTCTGTGCAGATAGGCAAGCATATATCGGTTGCTCTCCATTGGGTTGCGCACCAAAAAACCGAGTAGTATGCTGGCGGGGGTAAGATAGGTTACGCGCCCAATTTCGCATACTCTTTTGTGCAGTGTATTATCTATGGCAAAGAGTATGGTAATTCCTTGTGCCGTTAGGCGGTTCGATGCTATATACGCTGTCTCGGGCGTTTGTGGAAAGCAGAGGCTGTACAGTGCTCTGTAATCCTCTTTTCTGTCGTGCTCGGCGGGGATTGTGGTAAAGTCGTTTGTCGCAATAATAACGCTCACCTCCTCGTAGCTGTTGCTTCTGGCAAAAGGACACTCCTGCCACGCTTGCTCGAAATTGGCCGCAAGGGTTACGGTGCTGTCTGTCTCGTGGAATCGGAATTGCAGCGTGTCGGGTTCCGAGGCCGTATAGCTGCAAAAACAAAATCCATCCGTACTTATGCGGATGGATAATGTTTTATGTGTATTTTTGTTTGTTTCGCTCATACTGAGTGCTTACTCCCAGTTACCGGCGTTGTTATTGGCTTTCTCAACGTCGCCAACCTTAAGACCGCAGTAGCGGTTGAGCTTCTTCTCCTTGATGATGAGGTTCTTCATCTCTTGGTCGTTGATGCCTGTGAGGTATGTCTCGAACGGAGTGCGAGCCTCGAAGAGCCATTGGGGTGCGCCGGCCTTTGTTGTGTCGCAGCTTGTAGCCATTATGAATTGCTCGCCACCGCCGAAGGGGACGTATCTGATTGAGTCGATAGCATAGTTTTTGCCAAATACAGAGTCGAGCACCGATACCCAAGTGGTGTCGCGACGGAAGTTGCGCAGACCCTCTTTGTCAACGTCGCCCCATTTGTTGGTCTTTTGTGCCTTTGCAATCATATCCAATGCTTTCTGCTCGGTCAGACCACGCTCGAGCTGCTCGTCGTTAAGCTCACCTACCTTGAACACAACGGGCATTTTTGCTGTTTTAATGAAGGTAATCAGAGTGTCGAAATTGTCGGTGTATGCACCCTTGTTGCCACTACGATACTCGAGCTGAGCTTTTTTGATGTCAATGAGGCGTGCGATAATCTGTTTCTCGCGCAGGTCGCGCTCCTCCTCAAACTCGATGGGGTCCATAATACTGCGGTAGCAAATGAATGTCAACCCGCAAACTGCTACCATAAGCAGTAGATTCAATGCTAAATTCTTCATAAGATTTTAAATATTTTTTGTTTTATTTTCTATGCTATTTTAAAATGTGTACTTTCGCACTCTGTAACACGTTGCAAAAATAAGATAAAAAAACGGAAAATTGTTTCTCTATCTCAAAATTATTGTGAAAAAGTGATAAATAAATATTTAACCTCGCAAATTAAATTAAATTTTCCTTTCGCTCCAACAATTCAGCAAGAAAAAACAATAGAAAAGTTGGCCGATTTTCTCTTGGAGCCAAAAGAGCGTCAGCTTTTTATGTTGTGCGGCTATGCGGGAACGGGAAAAACCACGCTTATCTCGGCGCTTGTGCGCACGCTGTTGCAGATAGAGCGTCGCGTGGTGCTGTTGGCTCCGACAGGGCGTGCCGCGAAGGTTTTTTCTAATTACTCGGGTACGGGGGCGCACACCATTCATAAATGTATCTATCGTCAGAAGTCGATAGTGAACGATTCAATTTTTACTCTGTCCGAGAATCGCTGGCGCAATACTCTTTTTATTGTCGATGAGGCCTCAATGATAGCCAATGCTGGGCTCTCGGGGTTCGGCTCGGGGGCACTGCTCGACGACCTTATCGAGTATGTCTATTCGGGCGACGGCTGTTCGCTGCTGCTGCTCGGCGACACAGCCCAGCTGCCTCCCGTCGGCGAGGAACTCTCGCCGGCCCTCTCGTGCGAGTATCTGCGCTCGATGTTCCTCAGTGTCGAGCGTGTCGAAATGACACAGGTGATGCGACAGAGCGACGACTCGGGCATATTGTACAACGCCACCCATCTGCGACGCATTATTGCCGAGGGAGTTACGGGCGTTGCCCCCGAGATACGCTTCACGGGCTTTGCCGACGTTTGCAGAGTGTCGGGCGACGAGCTCATCGAGGCCATCGAGACGTGTTACAGCGAGGCGGGCATCGACGAGACCATCATTCTGTGCCGCTCGAACAAGCGTGCCAACATATACAACGAGGGGATACGCCGCCGCATACTCTACCGCGAGGACGAGCTCAACCGCGGCGACTATCTTATGGTGGTCAAGAACAACTACTATTGGCGCGAGGAGCTGGGAAAGCAGGATGCTTCGCTACTCGAAAAGATTGACTTTGTGGCCAACGGCGATATTGCCCGCATCGAGCGTGTGGGCAGCGTCGAGGAGATGTACGGCTTCCGTTATGCCGAGGTAACGCTCTCTTTTGTCGATTACGACGATTGCGAGATGGATGTAACCATTCTGCTCGACACGCTAAAGAGCGAGGCTCCCTCGCTTACACGCGAGCAGAGCGAGCGTCTCTTTCAGACCGTGTGGGACGACTACCCCGAGATTCGCTCCAAGCGCAAACGCATCGAGCAGATGCGTAAAAATCCCTATTACAACGCCTTGCAGGTAAAATACGGTTACGCCGTTACCTGCCACAAGGCACAAGGCGGACAGTGGCGCCGCGTCTTTATCGACCAGGGCTATATCCCGGCCGACGGCTGCGGCCCCGACTATTATCGCTGGCTCTACACGGCCTTTACGCGTGCTGCCGAGAGGCTCTATCTTGTCAATTGGAAAGTGTAAAAGAACGCCGCACCTAATATTGTGAGTGCGCGCTTGAGATAATTATGCGCTACGTGCGGCTACAAAAAATCGAGGGCGCTCCTAATGTCGATGAGCTCCTGACGTATTGCCTTGAGCCTATCGACTACCTCGCTGCTTGTTCGGGCAGCATCGTGGTTGCTGCCGCTTTTCATATAGCGTCGTGCGCCGGCGAGTGTCATTCCCCGCTCTTTAATAAGATGGTGTATTGTGCGTATCGTCTCAATGTCGCTGCGGGTATATTGGCGCACGTTGTTGCCGCCCTTTTTGGGGGCAATCTGCGGAAACTCGCTCTCCCAATATCGCAGCGTCGATTCGCTCACGCCCAATTCGGCCGCAACCTCCTTTATCGAGTAGTATAATTTGTGATTCTTCTCCTTACCCGTTGTCATAATCAATCGTAAACTTTTCCGTGATTCTCGGCCATACGCAACATTTCGTCGTAACCCTCGGCGTCGAGGTCCATAAAGTAGAAATTTATCGGGTTGACGTGTCGTCCCTTCTCAATCACCTCGTAGTGCAGATGGGGTCCCGAGCTTTTTCCGGTGTTTCCGCTCAGGGCAATCTGCTCGCCACGCACCACGCGCTGTCCGCGCTTTACTTTAAACTCCTTTAGGTGGGCGTATCGGGTGAGGTAATTATAACCGTGGTCAATCTCGACCGTCCAGCCGTAGCCCTGACGCCATTTTGCCAGCGTTACAACGCCGTCGGCGGTGGCATATACGGGCGTGCCGACGTCGCACGAAAAGTCCATCCCCTCGTGAAATTTGCGCACATTGTAGATGGGGTCTATTCGATAGCCATAGCCCGAGGCCGTGCGTTTAAGGTCGCGGTTGGCAATGGGCTGTATGGCCGGCAGACAGCGCAGACGCTGCTCTTGCTCGCGGCTTATTTTTACAATTTCGTCAAAAGATTTTATCTGTACGTAAAGCTGCTTTGCCAGCATATCCATCTTTTGTGTCGTGTGGACAACAAGATTCGAGTTGTCCATATTCATAAGCTCGTCGTATCGGTTGGTGCCGCCGTAGCCTGCACTGCGGGCCACCTCGGAGACGGGCTCGGCACCCAGCATTGCGCGGTACATATTATCGTCGCGCTGCTGTATGTCCTCAAGCACCTCCAATGCTTTGTCGAGCCTCTCGGATAGAATGTTGTACTGTGCCAATAATCGGGAATTTTCGGCCTGAACATCTTTCATTGACGGGGTCTCGATGACAAGATAGAACATAAGAAACGATAATCCGCCGAATATGACAAACATCAACGTCCTGCGCAGAATTGTCAGGAAGCGCTGTGCCAAATTAGGGTACACCCTGTCGTAGGTGCGTGTAGCGGGATTAAATATGTAATAGACCTTGCGCATTGTTCTTCTCACTTGGTGGCACGACAAAAAGCCTGTCGGCGTTAGCTATTTTCGCACGCTTTTAGGTTGCAAAAATAACAAAAGTAAGCTATCTTTGCAAGCTAAATGAATAAAAAGGGTTGCTACGATAACAGTTATTAAGATTTTTTTAGTGGCAATCATTATTTAAGGATAAATTAAAAATTTTTATAATATGCTCACATCTAAAGAGATACGAGAATCGTTTAAGAGATTCTTCGAGCAGAAGGGGCACCTTATCGTCCCCTCGGCTCCTATGGTTGTCAAGGACGACCCCACACTAATGTTCACCAACGCAGGAATGAACCAGTTTAAGGATATTATATTGGGAAACTCGCCTGCCAAGAGTAAGCGCGTTGCCGACTCGCAAAAATGTTTGCGCGTAAGCGGCAAGCACAACGACCTTGAGGAGGTGGGACACGATACTTACCACCACACAATGTTTGAAATGTTGGGTAATTGGTCGTTCGGCGACTATTTCAAGCGCGAGGCTATTGATTGGGCTTGGGAGTATCTGACCGAGGTTGTTAAGCTCGACCCCGAGCGTCTCTACGTTACCGTGTTCGAGGGTGCCGCAAGCGAGGGCCTCGAACGCGACAATGAGGCTGCCGCAATATGGGAAAAGCATCTTCCTGCCGTTAGAATCCTCAACGGAAATCTCAAAGACAACTTTTGGGAGATGGGCGACACAGGCCCCTGCGGCCCTTGCAGCGAGATTCACATCGACCTGCGCAGCAACGAGGAGCGTGCGGCAATTCCCGGACGCGACCTTGTCAACGGCTCGCACCCTCAGGTGATTGAAATATGGAACCTTGTGTTTATGCAGTACAACCGTATGGCCGACGGTCATCTCGAAGAGCTTCCTGCAAAGGTCATCGACACGGGAATGGGATTCGAGCGTCTCTGTATGGCGCTTCAGGGCAAGCTCTCGAACTACGACACTGACGTCTTCCAGCCCATCATCAAGGCAATAGGTGCAATCTCGGGTAAGGAGTATGGCCTCGACGCGCAGGTAGATGTTGCGATGCGTGTAATTGCCGACCACATTCGCACAATATCATTCTCGATAACAGACGGACAGCTGCCCTCGAACGCAAAGGCCGGATACGTAATCCGCCGCATCCTGCGTCGTGCCGTGCGCTACGGCTATACATTCTTGGGACAGAAGCAGTCGTTTATGTACAAGTTAGTGCCCACACTCATCGAGAATATGGGCGATGCTTACCCCGAGCTAAAGGCGCAGCAAGAGCTTGTAACAAAGGTAATTAAGGAAGAGGAGGAGGCTTTCCTGCGCACTCTCGCCACGGGAATGCAGATGCTCGACAAGATTGCCGCCGCGGCAAAGGCATCGCAGTGTAGCGAGATTAGTGGAGTAGAGGCCTTCACGCTGTACGACACATACGGCTTTCCCATCGACCTTACACAGCTCATCCTGCGCGAGAATGGCCTCGCGGTGAATATGGCACAATTCGACGAGGAGATGCTCAAGCAAAAGACCCGCGCCCGCAACGCCGCCGCAGTGGAGAATGGCGATTGGATTACCGTGAACGAGGGCGACAGCCAATTTGTGGGCTACGACAGCACCTCGTGCAGCACAACAATCCTGCGCTACCGTCAGACAAAGCAAAAGAACCAGACACTCTATCAGATTGTGCTCAAAGAGACACCCTTCTATGCCGAGAGCGGAGGTCAGGTGGGCGACACGGGAGTGCTTATCTGCGGCGACGAGCGCATCGAGGTTATTGACACAAAGAAAGAGAACAATCTGCCCATTCACATAACAAAGCAGTTGCCCTCCGATGCCGGTGCAACATTCTGCGCACAGGTAAACGAGAAGAAACGTCTGGCCTGCGCCGCCAACCACTCGTGTACACACCTTCTCGACCAAGCACTGCGCGAGGTTCTTGGCACACACGTCGAGCAGAAGGGCTCGCTGGTTACCCCCGACGGCATCCGCTTCGACTTTTCTCACTTCCAGAAGGTAACCGATGAGGAGATTGCACGTGTCGAGCGCATCGTCAACGCACGCATCCGCCAGAATATTCCCCTCACCGACCACCGCAATATCCCAATCGACGAGGCCAAAAAGCTGGGTGCGATAGCTCTCTTCGGCGAGAAATATGGCGACCACGTGCGCGTCGTACAATTCGGAACATCAATAGAATTTTGCGGCGGCACACACGTCTCGGCAACAGGCTCAATAGGAATGGTTAAGATTGTCAGCGAGAGCTCGGTGGCAGCAGGCGTGCGCCGCATCGAGGCTGTTACGGGCGAGGCACTCGAAAATCATCTTGCCAAGCTTCAGGAGCTTATGAAGGAGATTCACGCGCTCTTTAACAACGTTCCCAACCTCAAGGCCACAATCGTAAAATCAATAGCCGAGAATGCCGAGCTTAAAAAGGAGATTGAGGAGTATGCCAAAGAAAAGGCTGCAATGGTCAAGGAGAAACTATTGCAGGATATTAAGCAGAAGAACGGCGTGCGTTACATAAGCGCAGTGCTCCCAATGTCGCCCGCAGCGGTAAAAGACGTTGTCTTTATGCTGCGCGCCGAGCAGCCCGAGAATATGCTCATTGTCATCGGCAGTATCTTTAACGATAAGCCCCAGCTTACAATCTCGGCAACAGCCGACCTTGTCGAGCAGGGCATTAACGCCGGTAAGATTGTCGGTCAGGCAGCCAAACTGATGCAGGGCGGCGGTGGCGGACAGGCTCACTTTGCGCAGGCCGGTGGAAAGAGTGCCGAGGGCATCAAGGCAGCCATTGACAAGGTGTTCGAGATAATAGAGGCATAAATTGTACTTTATTATGTCATAGCCGACAAAGAATATTAACACGCTCCCGCTGCATTTGTGTGCAGCGGGAGCCCTCTTGTGTCGGCCTTGCAAATTATCTCCCCCTTTTTTTATATTGAGTGTAACTATCTGGTAAGCAGTGTATTACGTAATATTCTCTTATCTAACCAACTGCACCGCAGGGTGCAACCGACTTTTGCGTGTGATTATGAATAACATTTAACAAATAAAAATTATGAAACAAAATTACTTAAAAGAGCTAATGACAGCCCTGCTACTGCTTTGCTGCACAGTGGCAGGTGCCGCGGATTTTGAGGTTGGTGGAATTTATTACAACATTTTATCCTCTGAGGATAAAACCGTTGAGGTAAAAAGCGGTAGTAACGAATATACCGGCGCGGTAACAATCCCTGCGAGTGTTACTTATAATGATGAAGCATACAGTGTAAAGAGCATCGGCAATTATGCGTTCTATGATTGCGCGGGGCTTACAAGCATCGAGCTTCCCGAGGGGGTAACAAGCATCGGCAATTATGCCTTTTGTGGTTGCACGGGGCTTACAAGCGTCGAAATTCCCTCGAGTGTAACAAGCATTGGAAACGCTGTGTTCTATGATTGCGCGGGGCTTATAAGTATTGAGATTTTTGCGAATCTAACAAGCATCGGCAGTTATGTCTTTATTGGTTGCACCGGCCTTACAAGTGTTGTTTCGTACATTGCAGCCGAGGATTTATTTGCAATCAATGCCGGGACTTTTTCGGGAATAGATAATGACGCTTGCACCCTCTACGTGCCCGCAGGCGCCAAGAGCACATACGCCGCTACCAACGGATGGAAGAAGTTTACAAATATCGTAGAGTTTAACGGAAAGTGTGGCGACAACGCCTATTGGGCACTCAACGAGGAGACAGGTGCACTCACAATCTTTGGCGAAGGCGCAATGTACAACTATGCCGACAACGATGCCAATCGCGCACCGTGGTACAGCAATAAAGAGAACATCATCAGCGTAACCATCGAGGAGGGCGTTACAAGCATAGGTGATTATGCGTTCATATCGTGCAGCGGCCTTACAAGCATAGAAATTCCCGGTAGCGTAACAAGCGTAGAAAATGGTGCGTTTGGCGGTTGCAGCGGCCTTGTAAGCATAGTAGTTGATGAAAATAATACAGTTTATGATAGTCGCGGTAATTGTAATGCTATTATCGAGACTGAATCAAATACCTTGATTGCCGGTTGTAAAAACACAGTAATACCTAATGGTGTAACAACAATAGTTGATATGGCATTCTTTGGGTGCACCAGCCTTACAAGCATCGAAATTCCAAATAGTGTAACAAAAATAAGGTCTTATGCGTTCTATGGTTGCAGCAGCCTTGAAAGCATTGAAATTCCCGAGGGTGTAACGATTATCTATGACCTCGCTTTCTGTGGTTGCAGCAGCCTTGAAAGCATTGAAATATCAAGTAGTGTTACAATTATAGACTTATGTGCGTTTGAAGATTGCACCAGCCTTACAAGCATAACCTCACACATCCCTGCCGATAAACTTTTTGCACTCGGACACGGTGCTTTCAACCGAATAGATAAGGATGCTTGCACCCTTTACGTGCCCGCAGGTGCCAAGAGCACATACGCTGCAACCGACGGTTGGAAAGACTTTACAAATATTGTAGAATTAGAGCCCGAGGGGTATTCTCTCGTTGTCTCTGCCGCAGGATACGCCACATTGTACCTTGGCACAGCAGTTGAGATTCCCGCAGGCGCCGAGGCTTACACAGCTAATCGCATCGAGGGCGATTATCTTAAAATGCAGGCTGTGGAGGATGTTATTCCCGCAAACACAGCGGTAATTATCAAGGCCGAGGAGGGGACATACTCGTTTGCTTATAGCGACGAGACACCCGAGGCCGTCGATGGTAATCTGCTCCGCGGCACACTCACCGACACCTACATTAAGCCCGCGAGCGCGCAGACAGCTTACGTCCTTTCTAAGGTTGACGGCGTAGTTGGAATGTACCGCGCAAAATTGAAGGCCGACGGCACATTCAAGAACAACGCCAACCGCGTTTATATGCTCTTGGGCGAGATTAACGTGGGCGAGGGCGACCTTGACACAAGCAACCCCGGCGGACAGCTCAGTAACGGCTTCCGCTTCGAATTTAGCGGCACAACAGCCATTGAGAGTGTAAAGACAGTGAGCGCAGCTCCTGCTGTTTACTAC
>JAFQVS010000045.1 GCA_017407905.1 Bacteroidaceae bacterium
CTTCCCTCAATATTGCCTTCAATGAACTCTTCAGTCGAGCGTACATCTATAAGTTGAACATCCGGATTCGATATTACTTTTGCAAATTCTTTAGCAGGAATTGTCTCTACCCCATTGTTTTTATTGCAACTGCTGAAGAATAGCAGTACAAGGGACAAAAGTACTGCCATCATATATATATTTCTCATAACCTTATCATTAAATTAAACAAATATTGCTTATAATACAAAAAACAAGTATCCTTTAAAATTAATATACCTCTACCTTTGATGCAGCAGCCTTGCACTTATCGCGTAAAGCATCAAGATTGCTCCCATTAGGAGCATAGCTTACGACAACACCCATACGACGATTTACCTTAGTGAAAGGCTTGCCGAAGATGCGGAGATATGTATTGGATACAATACGGGCAACCGTTACTACAGCGTATCTGCCTAAATGTGATGTGATGGTAATTGGCTGTGATACATTATCGAATATCACACCAATACCCATTTGGGATTCTCCAAACTTAGGAAGTTCATCCTCGAATTTATTCCTAAAAAATCCTGCCCTTTTAAGAGGGCAGGATTTTTTTGTTTAAATTCGATTGTTTTTAATAATTCTCGGGCTTAATTTGGAAATAAGCCTTGGGGTGTACGCACACGGGGCACATTTCGGGAGCTGCCTTGCCAAAGTGCAGATGTCCGCAGTTGCGGCACTGCCAGATGCAATCGCCATCGCGGCTGAACACAAGGTTACCCTCGACATTTGCGAGCAGTTTCTTGTAGCGCTCCTCGTGGGTCTTCTCGACCTTCGCCACCATCTCGAAGCGGATGGCAATCTCCTCGAAGCCCTCCTCGCGAGCCTCCTTAGCCATTGTGGGGTACATATCTGTCCACTCCTCATACTCGCCTGCGGCAGCGTCGGTAAGATTCTCGGCTGTGCCCTCGATGCCGTGAACATATTTGAACCACATTTTTGCGTGCTCTTTCTCTTGGTCGGCTGTCTCTTGGAAGATGGCTGCTATCTGCTCGTAGCCCTCTTTCTTAGCCTTGCTTGCGTAGTATGTATATTTGTTGCGTGCCTGACTCTCGCCTGCAAATGCTTTCCACAAGTTAGCCTCGGTCTTTGTTCCTTTAAGTGATTTTTCCATAATTCTTTAGTCTTAATATTGTTTTAATTTTGTGTTTTCTTCTGCAATTATCGTTATTTTTTGCGACGCAGACAAACTTTTTGTTAAAAAAAATCGGATACTTTTTGTTAATATTTTATAACAAAAGTCAGGCCCGAGAAAAAAGTCGAGCCCGACCTCTTTTTATTATATTCTTTTTACTTTTTGCAAGTGCCTAAGCATACGGGCTTTATCTGTTTAAAAAAGTCGTTACCCTTATCATCTACAAGGATAAATGCGGGGAAGTCCTCGACCTCGATTTTCCAGATGGCCTCCATTCCAAGCTCGGGATACTCGACGCACTCGATACTCTTGATGTTGTTCTGTGCAAGGATGGCTGCGGGGCCGCCGATTGAGCCCAGATAGAATCCGCCGTGCTTCTGACAAGCGTCGGTTACCTGCTGGCTGCGGTTACCTTTGGCAAGCATTATCATACTGCCGCCGTTCTCTTGGAACAGGCCGACGTACGAGTCCATACGACCGGCTGTTGTGGGGCCCATAGAGCCGCAGGGCATTCCCTCGGGGGTCTTTGCGGGGCCGGCGTAGTAGATGGGGTGATTTTTAATGTACTCGGGCAGACCCTCGCCGCGGTCGATGCGCTCTTTGAGTTTGGCGTGTGCAATGTCGCGCCCCACGATGATTGTGCCGTTGAGCGAGAGGCGTGTCGATACGGGGTATTTTGTAAGCTCTTTGAGAATGTCGCTCATAGGCTGGTTGAGGTTGATTTTCACAGCCTCACCCTCGCCTGCGCTGCGCAGCTCCTCGGGGATGAGACGGCCGGGATTATCGTCGAGCTTCTCAACCCAAATTCCGTCCTTGTTAATCTTACATTTAATGTTACGGTCGGCCGAGCAGCTTACGCCCATTCCCACGGGGCAGCTTGCGCCGTGGCGGGGCAGACGCACGATGCGCACGTCGTGTGCAAAATATTTACCGCCGAATTGTGCGCCGAGGCCTATGCGGTGAGCCTCTTCGAGCACCTGTTTTTCGAGCTCAACGTCGCGGAAGGCGCGGCCCGTCTCGTCGCCCGTGGTGGGCAGCGCATCGTAGTAGTGTGTCGAAGCGAGCTTCACAGTGAGCAGATTCTTCTCGGCCGATGTTCCACCAATGACAAATGCTATGTGATAGGGGGGACAAGCTGCCGTGCCGAGGCTCTTCATCTTCTCGACAAGGAAGGGTACGAGTGTCGCGGGGTTGAGCAGTGCCTTTGTCTCTTGATAAAGATAGGTCTTGTTGGCCGAGCCGCCGCCTTTTGTTACCATAAGGAATTTGTACTCCATTCCCTCGGTTGCCTCAATGTCAATCTGTGCGGGGAGGTTGCATTTTGTATTTACCTCGTCGTACATTGTGAGGGGGGCATTCTGGCTGTAACGCAGATTCTCCTGTGTGTATGTGTCAAAGACACCGCGCGCAAGAGCCTCTTCGTCGCAAAAGCCCGTCCACACGTGCTGTCCTTTCTCGCCGTGTATGATGGCTGTTCCTGTATCCTGACACAGAGGCAGCTGACCTTTGCAGGCTACCTCGGCGTTGCGCAGGAATGTGAGCGCTACGTATTTGTCGTTGTCGCTTGCCTCGGGGTCGCTGAGGATTTTTGCCACCTGCTCGTTGTGCTCGCGACGCAGCATAAACGATACGTCGCGGAAGGCTGTGCGTGAGAGGAGTGTCAATGCCTCGGGGGTAACTTTCAGGATGGGGTTACCCTCAAAATCGCCTACCGATACTCCCTCCTTTGTCAGGAGGTAATACTCTGTGGTGTCGGCGCCCTGCTGGAACATAGGGGCGTACTTAAATTCGGGAATTGTTGCCATAAGTATTTAATTTAGGTTCGTAAAATTGTCTTTTTTTATTGTTGCTCGTCCTCGTCGATTGTGGGATAGAGAAAGTCGTTGTAGGGGTATTTTTGTACGTGAAGCTCGCACACGCGCTTGTATATAACATCCTTGAGCGTGTCGATATTCTGTCGCTCGCGTGCCGAGATGAATATGCAGTTGTCGTCGAGCTTGGCCATCCACGTGCTTTTGAGCTCGTCGAGGGTGATGTTCTCGCGGCTCTTCGGGGTGAGGTCGTCCTCGTCTTTCGGGGTGTAGGTGAAGGCGTCAACCTTATTAAAGAGCACCATTATTGGCTTGTCGCCGCAGTTGAGGTCGGCGAGGGTCTTGTTCACTACCTCTATCTGCTCTTCAAAGTCGGGGTGCGACACATCGACGACGTGTAGCAAAAGGTCGGCCTCGCGCACCTCGTCGAGGGTCGATTTAAAGGACTCGACAAGGTCGGTGGGCAGCTTGCGGATGAACCCGACGGTGTCCGAGAGCAGGAACGGCAGATTCTCTATTATCACTTTGCGCACTGTTGTGTCGAGGGTGGCAAATAGTTTATTCTCGGCAAATACCTCGCTCTTGGCCAGCAGGTTCATCAGGGTCGATTTTCCGACGTTTGTATAGCCTACGAGGGCCACGCGTATGAGGCGACCACGATTTTTGCGCTGTATGGATTTTTGACGGTCAATCTGCGATAGTTGCTCCTTGAGCAGCGACATACGGCCGAGGATTATTCGGCGGTCCATTTCGAGCTGCGTCTCACCGGGGCCGCGCAGTCCCACGCTGCCGCCTTTTCCGCTTCCGCTGCCCGAGCCGCCACCCTGACGCTCAAGGTGTGTCCACAGACGTTGCAAGCGCGGGAGCATATATTTGTATTGTGCAAGCTCGACCTGTACTTTTGCGTGCGCCGTCTGAGCGCGCATTGCAAAAATATCGAGGATGAGCGAGGTGCGGTCGAGGATTTTCACTTTTATCTCCTTCTCGATATTGCGCAACTGCTTGGCCGAGAGCTCGTCGTCGAAGATTACCATTCCAATCTCGTCGTCGGTGTCTTTGCGCATCTCGACAAACTCGGCAAGCTCGCGCAGCTTGCCGCTGCCGACGTATGTTACGGGGTGCGGATGCTCGATGCGCTGCGTGAAGCGCTTGACCACCTCGGCTCCTGCGGTCTGTGCAAGAAACTCGAGCTCGGCGAGGTATTCGTTTGTTTTACGTTCATTTTGTGTGGAAGTTATTATTCCCACAAGTATGGCTGTCTCCTTTTTGGAGGTCGAAATGACAAATTCTTTCATCTATTAGTACTTAGAAGCTGTTTAAATTTCTAAAAATATTTTTTTGTATATTGGAAGCCGTTACTTCGTCATTTTTTATGTTCAAAAAAGCCTGTTTTTTTCTTTTTCTCGATTACGTAGCCCGCTACGCGCACTGCAAAAAAAAATAAAACATTCTATTTTTGACCTATAAAAGCTCAACGATATAAATTTAAACAACTTCTTAATTCATTGCGAAGATAATGATATTTTTTTTATGATGGCGAAATAATATTGCGCTAAAATAACATTACCGCCTACAATAATTCTTTGCGGGGCGGTAATTGTTTATGAAAAAAGGCCGTCGGGGGCACGTCAGACGATGGCACGGTAGCATCCGCCGGCCACGGCACGGACAAGATTTTTCATTTCAAGCTCGAAGAGTGCCGGCATTATGCGGCTGACGGAAATATCGAGGGCTATCACAAGCTGATTGAGTTGCAGGCCGTCGCTGTGATGCCGCAGAAGGTCTATCAACTGCTGCTCAAGCGGGCTGAGCTGCGGAAAGAGCTCGGCCTCGCGGGGTGCCGCGCTCTTGGCCTCGGCGTCCCAATTCATTGCCACCATAAAGTCGTGAGCCGAGTTTATAAGCGCCGCGCCGTTGCGGGCTATAAGTTCGTTGCATCCTATTGAATATTGGTCGTTTACGCGCCCGGGAAAGGCAAAGCAGTCGCGCGCGTAACTCTGTGCGATGGAGGCTGTTACAAGCGAGCCGCCGTGCGAGGGCGACTCGACCACCACTGTTGCGTCGGCAAGGCCTGCCACGATGCGGTTGCGTTGCAGAAAGTTGCCTTTGAAGGGCTCGGTGCGGCTCATATACTCGGTAAGCAGGCCGCCCTCGGAGAGCATCTCTTTGGCGACGCTGCGGTGCGATGCGGGGTACATTCTGTCGAGCCCGTGGGCGAGCACTCCCACTGTCGGGAGCCCCATTTTAAGCGCCGTACGATGGGCACAGACGTCGATGCCGTATGCAAGGCCGCTGACGATGAGTGTGCCGGGAAGCTCACGGGCAAGGTCGGACACAAAATTGCTGCACAGGTCTTTGCCATACTCTGTGGCGCGACGCGTGCCCACTATCGACACTATGCGACGGGCGTTAAGGTCGGCTGTGCCCATTGTGAATATCACCGGCGGAGCGTCGCTGCACTCCGAGAGGCGGTAGGGGTAATCGTCGTCGCATATTGTGATTGCTTTTATCCCCTTTTCGGTAATAAATTCAAGCTCGGCCTTAGCTGTTTCCATCGGCGCGGGGTCGGCAAGGGCGGCACGAAGCTCGGGGCCTGCCTCGGGGATAATCTCGTCTATCGAGCTTAAATTATCGAATAGTATCGAGGCACTGCCCACTGTCCGCAGGATTGTACCAATGGCAGCAGCCCTCAACCCTCGCACTCGTGTGAGTGCAAGAATCGAGAGCTGCTCTTTATAGTTTCTCTCCTCCACCTTTTTTTGGAGATTATTTACTTGATGATTGATTGGAAGGCGTCGCTTGCAACGTATTTTGAAAATTCAAGGTCGGCCATTGCCTTTGCAGCCATCGAGGGGTCGAGCTGGATTGCTTTTCTCAGACCATCGTACAGAAGCGAGGCGTTGTCGGTGCGTGCGCCAAGCACTGCTGTGATGTAGTATGTCATCGCATCGGGAGTTTTTATCGCAGCGAGTGTTCTTTTTGCTGTGCTGTAATCCTTGTTCAGGAGCTGTGCCAACGCTGCGCTGTTGTTAGTCTGTGCTTCGAGCATAGAGGCTGCGCGCACATACTGTCCCTGTGCAATGTAAAGGTTGCCGAGAGCCTCGTCGCCAACATCGGCGCCCGAGCCTTTTGCCATATATGTCTCGGCGGCTGCCACATTACCCTCGATGAGGGCAAGATAGCCGAGGTTTACATTTACCTCGGGAGCGTTGGGAGCCAGCGAGGCTGCCTTTTTAAGATACGATGCTGCTGTTGCATAATCGCCCTTGTTGTAGGCCAGCGTTGCGAGGTTGTTGTAAGCACGATAGTCGTTGGGATAGTATTTTGCCGCTGCCTTGAATATCTCCTCTTGCTTTGCAGCATCCTCGGTAACGATTGAGGCGTAGAGAATCTCTTCGAGGCTCAACACGCTTGCATCGGCGTCGAATTGTGCCATAATCTCGTCGTCGCTGCGGCCAATGAGCTGGTAGTTAAGGGTGATGCGTGCACGACGCAGCTGGGGCAGAATAATGTCGGCAAGGTCGCTATAAACGCTTGAGATGTTCTTAATCTGCGCCTCGCGCTCCTCGGGCTCGCTGTACATAGAGAGCACACGCAGGATAAGCTCCTTATCAGGCAGATTAGATTGTGATACGAGCTCTTGGAAGCCCTCCCAATCCTCGGCAGTGTAGTCTGTGTCGAGATAGCCGTCGAGCTTGGCCTTGTCCATCATCTCTCTTTTAACGAATCGTGCAGTGTTCTGCTCGCGGCCGTTGGCAACGTCGGTGTTGAGTAACATTCCACCGTCGGGCGATGCGTAGGCGGCAACCTCGACATTTTCGAGTATCTTATTCTCAATGTCGGCTGCAACGGCCTTCATTGAGTCGCGCAGTGCCTTGATGGCATCGCTGTTAATCTCGCTGCCACGAAGATTGGTCTGCTGGATGAGGAACATAATATTGGCCTGCTGTGCCTGCTTAATCACACGCTGGAAGGCATCCTTTCCAACGGCGATGTTCGCTGTTGCCACTGTCGAGCGGTAGAGCTGCGAGGTAGCTATACATCCGTCGGCCACTTTAACCTCGGGCAGAGTGTAGCTCTTATTGCCTTTTGTTACTGTGAATTTAAGGTAAAGAGCCGATTTTGCCATCTCGGGAACATAGTCGAAGCTCATCTTCATTGTAAAGTTGCCACCCTTCTCGTACGATACGGTACGGTTGTTACCCTGTACCTTCTCGCCTTGAAAAGTAACCGACTCGGCTGTAGCCTCGCCTCCCTCGTATTTAAGTACGGGAGTGATTGTGAGCACCGATTTTTTGTTAAAGAAATTCTGGGGGAAGCGGCCGTCGATTGTTACGGGAATCTGAGTACCTGTTACTTCGAGCACGCGGGGAGTTACTGTGAAATAATTCGATTGTAACTCTTTCATCTTAGAGCTGCAAGAGCTCAGCAGCATCACCGAGAGGACGGTGAGCAAAAATGATACTTTTTTCAACATCTTCTAATATTTATTATTTACTTTTTCTCAATTGGGCACACTTTGTGCACAAATTTTGCGCAAAGTTATAAAAAATATTGAAACATCGGCCCTATTTAGACACATTATATATTATTTAAATAAATTTAAGTATAGCGTCTATTCACGACGTTTGTTACGCGGATGATGCTCAAGAATCTCTTCGCGCAGACGCGTGCGGTCGATGTGAGCATAAATCTCGGTGGTTGCAATGCTCTCGTGCCCCAGCATCGCCTGAATTATGCGCAGATTGGCGCCCCCTTCGAGCAGATGGGTGGCAAAGGAGTGTCGGAAGGTATGCGGGCTCACATTCTTCTCAATCCCCGCTGCCGCAACAAGCTCTTTTACAATGTGAAACACCGTGATGCGCGAGAGAGGTTTGCGGCGACGCTCGCTCACAAAGACATAATCGCCGCAGCCCGGCTTAATATCAATGTGGTCGCGGTCGTTGAAGTAGTATTCGAGCTCGGCAACGGCGCGGGGCGATATTGGCACAAGGCGCTGCTTATCGCCCTTACCCGTAACACGAATAAACTCCTCGCCGAGGTAAAGGTCGGACATTTTAAGGTTGCACAGCTCCGAGACGCGCAGTCCGCAACTGTAAAGCACCTCAATAATAGCACGGTTGCGCTGCCCCTCAAGCTCGCTCAGGTCGATGGCCTCTATCACACGGTCAATCTCGTCGAGCGTAAGAACGTCGGGCAGACGCATCGGCAATTTGGGCGATTTTAACAGCTCGGTGGGATTCTTCTCGATGTAACCATCCATCTTCAGAAAGCCATAGAACGAGCGCAGGGCCGAGAGCAGACGCGCCTGCGTACGCGGATGAATACCTACATCGACAAGCGTCGCAAGATAGGCACGCAGCTGGTCGAGGCTCACAGCCATAAGGTCGCCCCCCTCCTCGGCAATGTAAGCGGCGAATTTTGCAACGTCGCCCATATAAGCCTCAAGGGTGCGCGGCGAGAGACCCTTTTCGAGCCTCAGATAGATGCGGTACCTATCGAGCGGAGTATTTATTTTCTTTGCACACATTTTTTCTAAAAAGCCACAAGCGAAATATCAGAAAAGCGGCACAAATGTAGCATTTTTATTTTTTATTAACAGAAAAATGAATATTTTTGCGACAACAATTGCCCAAAAGGGTTGTTGTGTATTTTAATTTTAGCGTTTTTAGCTATTGTATTTGCTCTAAGAAACTGCCAACTTCTAACGCAACAGAACAATAGACACGAAACGCCCGCGCATAGCGTGGGTGGTGTTTATATGTTGCGTGGGTATGGCAGTACCTTTAGAGCGTATAACCTACCCACGCTTTTTTTTGTAACTTAAAATATCAAACACTATGAAACGTATCACAATTCTATTCATCGCTTTATTCCTTACAATTGGAATAGCAAGCTCGCAAAAACTGACAAGAGAGGCACTACTCGACTCTATCGCAACCTTACAAATGAAGACCGAGCGCCTATCGCTTTTCAACACCGTAAATCTTTTCGAGAGAGGAGAGCACAAGAACAAACTCAGATACAAGAACAATCTATCATTGGAAATTGCATTATACAATGTACAGAAAGAGACCTTCCGCACATTGTTCGAGGAGTGCTGCAAGAATATAAGCAACGAAGAATTAGAGCAATACCTCGCCTACATCAACAGCGAAGCCGTAATAATAGCAAAATCCAATGAGGTAAAACTAGCCACAGCCATTCAACTCATCCCACCACTTTTTGTCGAAATAGTTTCAATGAGGCTCAAGAGCGACCTAAACAGGGCACAAATAGGGCTTGATATGGAATTAAGTAATCACGGCTTTCAAAGCCGAGCCCCGTCAATGTCGTCGGGCAACTATTCAAGCAAGATAATAAAAGCCTATAAAATATCAGACAAAAGATTCAGTGAGTTGTACGACGAATTTACAACCCAATATTATACCAATATAGATGAGTTGTACAATATATTCAAACAGCAAGATAACAGGAGCATAAAATCGGAATATGCCGATGATTTCTTCGACGCTATGAAGAGATACCTGCCACACGTACACAAGAAAGTGCTTTACGACTACATCAGCACCAACCAGCTGCAAGAGATTGTCGATTTTATGAACAGCCCGACAGGCAAGAAATTCAACGACCTATCGTTAGGCGAAATATTTAATAAAATAAACAGCACAGAGATTCTCAGCGAAGAGAAAATGCTTGCGCGCATTCAATCGTACATCGACAATTTAACCCCCGAGGACTACGAAAAACATATCGAGGTAAGAGAGAATATGTCCCTAAGACCCATAAAACCGCGCACAGATGTTACCACCGTTAATTTCAAGAAAGGCACATTCACGGGAGAGACCTTCGAGGGCGTTCCCAACGGGATAGGCACATACACCGATAAAAAAGGGGTAAAATACAGTGGCAATTTCAAGCAAGGCAAAATGCACGGATGTATAACCATCGAAGAGCCCTCGGGCAAGAGCAGTAAGGTAATGTACGCCAACAACAAAAAGATGAAAGTACAGAGCATAGGACGCACTGCCGACGGAGTAGCTATAAAAGCACCAACCTACAAGGACGGCGAAACTGAATATGCAATGGGATACGGATACATACAAGAGGAGGGTGTTACACGCATCGGTATGTTCATCGACGATAATTTGGAGGGCGAGGGCGAATATCTCTCGGATACCGAAACAAAAAAAGGTATATTCAAGAATGATAAGTTTATAGAGGGAGAAATTACAAATGAAAATTCCACTCGCACAACTCATTTTAACGGTAAGGCTCAAGAAATTTTCATAAACACCATCTACGACGGTACCTACAATTACACCAATATAGCAGAAAAATGGACGCAAGAGCGAGTAGGCAGAAGGATAAATTACGACCTTGAAAGCACCGGAACATTTACCGAAAAAACAGACGACTACACGATGCAACGCCGAGGCTACTTTGCCTACGACCGTATGTACGGCAAGGGCGTCGAAGAATTTACAAGAGAAAAACAGCGCTACGGCCACAAATACGAGGGACAATTCATAGACAGCCGCCATAGTGGCGAGGGCGAGCTTACATTAACCGCGGTAAACATTTACGAAGGAAATTACAACATTAACCACGAAGGATTTACATTCCACAGTAGCGCCCAGAGCGACACAATAAAATTCAAAGGCACATTCGAGGATAAGCAATTTATAAACGGTGTGATAGAGACCTCAAACGGCGACCGTCTCGAAGGCACATTCAAAAACGGCAAGCTCGTCGATGGCAAATGCAACGTCAGCAGCAACAATTGCAGAATGATAATATCATCGGGCTACGCATCATATAAGTCGTACAGCGGCCAGATTAAGAACGGACATTTCGAGGGCGAAGGTAAATTGATTGACTCCGACAATTACACACTCGAAGGAACATTCCAAAATAACAGACTAATAAAAGGCACTGTAAAAGACGAAAAAGGCCGATTCCTTTATAGATACAAATAGCAGACGCCCGTATGCAGCAACGCCAAAAGCAGTTACAGCCCGAAAAGTAAAAGGCTGTAACTGCTTTTTTCATCCTTAGGCCGATAGTCTGCTTTTTTTTACGTATCTTCGCGCAATAAATACAAAAAAATGAGCATAGACAACCGACTCGACGACTATATAGCCGCACACAGCAGCCCCGAGGGCGATTATCTGTACCGTCTCTACCGCGCCACGAACATCGAGATTCTGAACCCTCATATGGCATCGGGACACGTACAGGGACGCCTCTTAAAGCTACTGGTCAAGATGATACGCCCCAAAAATATCCTTGAGATTGGCACATACACGGGATATTCGGCAATTTGTATGGCCGAGGGCCTTGACGACGACGGCCGTCTATACACATTCGAGGTTGACGACGAGCTCGAGGACTTTACCCGCCGCTGGATTGAGGGCTCGCCCGTAGCCGACAAGATTGTGTTCAGCATAGGCAGCGCCCTTGAAAAAGTACCGCAGATGGGGCTGAGGTTCGACCTTGCCTTCATTGACGGCAACAAGCGCGAATATATAGACTATTACGAAATGGTGCTCGGCCATCTTAGCGACAGCGGCTGGATTCTGGCCGACAACACTCTGTGGGACGGCCACGTAATAGACCCCGCCTACAAGGATGCGCAGACAAATGGCGTAAGAGCGTTCAACGACTATGTTCGAGCCGATAATCGCGTCGAGGAGGTAATCCCCCCCCTGCGCGACGGACTGACAATAATTAGAAAAAAATAAAAAAACAGACTATGGACAGTACAAGACAGAATAAAATATCGCGCCTCATACAGAAGGAGCTAAGCGATATATTCCTCAGAATGACAAAAGAGATGCGCGGAGTGATGGTATCGGTGAGCGTCGTGCGTGTGAGCCCCGACCTCGGCATTGCAAAAGCCTATCTGAGTGTTTTTCCCTCGGAGCGCGCCGATGAGATAATAGAGCATCTGACAAACAGCACAAAAGCCATACGATTCGAGCTTGGCAACCGCGTGCGACACCAGCTGCGCATAATCCCCGAGCTCCGCTTCTACCTCGACGACTCACTCGACTACATCGAGCACATCGACCAACTGCTTAAAGACTAATCGAGCCCCCGCCGATGAATCTACCCCTTTACATTGCCAAGCGCTATCTGCTGTCGAAGAAGAGCCATCAGGTGATAAACATCATTTCGGGCGTGTCGGTGGCAGGCGTTGCCCTTGCCACCATCGCAATGGTGTGTACGCTGTCGGTGTTCAACGGGTTCGGCAAGCTGGTCGAGATTCAGTCCACGGCACTGCACCCCGACATTAGAATCACCGCCGTCGAGGGCAAGACATTCGACGCCGACAGCGCGCTGGTGTCGCGTCTTGGTGCCGTGCCACAGATTAGCGTCGTTACACGCTGCATCGAGGATAAGGCGATGGTGCAATATGGCGGCCGACAGGTGATGGCAGTCATAAAAGGTGTCGAAGAGAATTTCACCCGTCTTACGAATATCGAGGAGGCACTCATAGGCACGGGAAAGGCTACACTACGCGACAGCATCGCCCACTATGCAATTCCCGGAGCAGGGCTTGTGGGGACGCTCAACAGCGGAATATCCTTTGTCGCTCCATACGAGATTTTTGCCCCGCGCCGCGGACGGCGAGTGAGCCTCGGCAACCCCGCAGCCAATTTCAACAAGGGTTATTTACAATCCTCGGGGCTTATTTTTGTGGTCAATCAGGCCGAGTATGACAACAACTACATTATCACCTCGATTGAGTTCGCGCGCAAGCTGTTTGCACGCAGCAGCGACGAGGTAGGCAGTCTGGAGCTGCGTCTGAGAGAGGGCGCAAGCCTCGCCGATGCCCGACGTTCCATTGCACAGATTATGGGCGAGGGTTACGACATAAAAGACCGCCGGCGCCAACAGGAGGATATTTTCAGGATTATGGAGATTGAGAAATTTATCTCGTACATTTTCCTCACATTCATCCTTTTGGTAGCCTGCTTCAATATAATAGGGTCGCTCTCGATGCTCATCCTTGAAAAGCGCGAGGATGTAACGACGCTGCGCAGCCTCGGAGCGAGCGACCACCTGATAATCAACATTTTCGTTACCGAGGGGCTCTTAATCTCGACCATCGGTGCGCTTATCGGAATTTTAATTGGAGTGGTTGTGTGCCTTATTCAAGAGCACTACGGGGTGCTTGCGTTGGGCGGTTCGGGAAACAATCTTTTGGTCGATAGCTACCCTGTGGATGTTCATCTGTCCGATATTCTGGTTGTTTTTGGCACGGTTATTGCCATCGGCTTTGTGGCCGTTGCAGTGCCTGTGAGGATGCTTACGCGTAAGATTCTGAGCGGGGGTCTGAAAAAGGAGTAACAAGCGCCCGCGGGGGTGCACTCGCCAAAAGATAGCTCAGGCTGTTTTTCACTGTAAAATCATCCGCCGACAGAAGGGTTCTTCTGTCGGCGGATGATTCTTTTTTTCTCGGACAAGCGATATTGGCTCAGACGAGCGATATTCTGCTTGCGCGCACGGGCCTGCCGAGGAAGCGCGACGCCTGCTGGCGGAATTTATCGGCCGCCTCGGTGGTGTAGAACAGCGTCTCGCCGCCCTTTGTACACAACGCCTCAATATCGGTGTGCCGTGTCAGATAATCGCGCAGCGAGTGGGCAACAGCTTCGCCCTGCGTCAACACATTCACCCCCGAGGGCACAAAGCTGCGCACCCTCTCAAGGAGCAGCGGATAGTGTGTGCAGCCCAATATCACTGTGTCGATAAGCGGGTCGCGAGCAAGCAACGCCTCGACGTCGCGGCGCACAAAATAGTCGGCTCCGGGCGTCAGATGCTCGTCGGCCTCGACCAAAGAGGCCCACATTGGGCAGGCCTTTCCCGCAACCTCAATATCGGGGAAGAGTTTTTTTATCTCAAGCGGGTAGGACATTGATTTTATCGTACCCTCGGTGGCAAGCACGCCCACGTGGCGGCTTTTTGTTACAGAGCCTATGCTCTCGACCGTGGGGCGTATAATTCCAAGAACGCGGCGCGAGGGGTCCATAATCGGCAGGTCGAGCTGCTGGATGTTGCGCAGAGCCTTTGCCGAGGCTGTGTTACAGGCGAGAATGACAAGATGGCATCCCCGACGGAAAAGAAACTCCACTGCCTGACGCGTAAACTCGTACACAACATCAAACGAGCGTGTGCCGTAGGGCGCGCGCGCATTATCGCCCAAGTAAAGATAGTCGTACTCGGGCATCAGCTTTTTAATCTCGCTGTATATTGTGAGCCCTCCGTATCCCGAGTCAAAAATTCCTATCGGACCGGGGCCATCGGGCAGTTGCATTATTGTTGACATAGGTCTCCTCTTTTGATTTTAGTGGAAAGCTCCCTCGACAGCCTCGTGCTCGGCATCGGTGGCCTCGACCTCAAGGTCGAGCTGTTCTACTATTGTGGTGCTGTCGGTGGCAATGGAGTCTGTTATTACCGACCTATTCTCCAATATGAATGTACGCCCGTCGGTTGCCTGTATTATCTGCGGCTCACCGTTCTTGAGGATTGTGTTTACGACTGCTTTTGTTACGTCTAAGCCCATTGCGGGATTAACGAAAAGATAGCCGGCCTCTTCGAGGTTTATGACGTAGGCAAGGCCGTTGTGCATACACACGCGGGCTATTGCATCGTCAACTATTGCATTGACGGGTGCAAAGAGCGAGTCGTGCGCCTGCACGAGCCATTTTTTTACCTCTTCGCGGAATTGTATGCTGCGGTCAACGTGGTCTTGCAGCTCTTTTTGACGCTTGCGCAGGATGGGCTCGGGAAACTCGCGTTGTCCGTCGAGGAAAGAGACGTAGTTGCGTGTAAGCTCCTCCTCGTTACGCAGAAGCTCTTGCTCGCAGCGCTTGAGCAATTCGTTGTAGTGAGCCTGTGCCTCCTTATACTGTGGCACCTGCTGCTGAGCCTCGCTATAATTCAGATAGCCGAATCTCACCTGTGCCACGGCGGCAAGGGGCAAGATAAGCAGAATTACCAATATTTTTCGCATTTTCCTTATCTCTTTTGGTTTAAAATGATATAAGAGGGAGGCCTCGAAAGCCACCCTCTCATTGTTCTATACTGAATCTCTTTTGTTACTGCTTGGTCGAGGAGGCTGCCGAGCCTGTTATTCCCAGCGCAGCCTTTACCTTCTCTGATACATCCTCGCAGAGTGTCTCGCTGATGTAAGGCACGCCACCGGCAATATCAAATACGCACACGTAACCACCCTCGCGGCCCACACGCTGAATGGCGTCCGAGAGTACCTTGCTCACCTCGGTGAGTTTGTTCATTCTGGCCTGTTCGAGGTTCTGTGCACTCTCTTGATAGTACTGCTGCAAACGTGTGTTGAGCTCTTGAAGCTCGTTGTAACGACGCTGAAGAATATTCTCGGGGAGCGAGTCCTTAAGCTGCTCGAACTGAACGCCTTTCTTTTCGAGCTCGGTGCGCAGACGCTCAAACTCGTCAGCGTACTGTTTCTCCAATGTCTGAAGGTCGGCCTGAGCCTTTGTAAACTCGGGCATTATCTGCATAATTGCATTTGCATTTACGTAACCAAACTTCTGTGTCTGAGCGATGATGCTCAGGGGAGCCATCATCAAAAATAGAATCAATAACTTTTTCATTTTTCTTTATATTTAAATTACTTTTTTCTTTGAAATGGGCAAAACTTTCGCCGCCACTCTCAGCCTATATTCGCCTAAGCGCAAAGCGAACGCAAAGATAGTGCCAAAGAGCGAGATATACAAAGTTTACTTTGTAATTTCAAAGCAAGTGCAGCCTATATTCGCGTGAGCGCAAAGCGAGTGCAAAGATAGTGCCAACGAGCGAGATATACAAAGTTTACTTTGTAATTTCAAAGCGAGTGCAGCCTATATTCGCGTGAGCGCAAAGCGAACGCAAAGATAGTGCATTTAATTGGAATAGCCAAGCTTAGAGAGCACGTCGTTGCTTATATCAATCTTGGGCGAGGCATAAATTATACTCGTTGCCGAGGCTCGGTCGATAACCATTGAATATCCCTTTGTATCGCAAATATCCTTTACGGCATTATAAATCTCGTCCTGAATGGGCGCCATAAGGCTCTCGCGTTTCTTGTACAGCTCGCCCTCGGGACCAAAATAGAGGCGTTTAAGCTCGCCCGCCCTCTTCTCGGTGGTCAGAATCTCCTCCTCGCGCTCGGTGCGCTGCTCGTCGCTCAGAAACATCGACTCGCTCTGATACTTTTTATAGAGCGTCTGAGCCTGCTCGACAAGAATATCAATCTCGCCCTGCCAACGTCTCGACTGCTGATTAAGCTGCTCGTTGGCACGCTCGTAGGCCGGAATATTCTTTAATATATACTCCATATCAATGAGCGCATATTTCTGTGCCTGCACCCCTATGGCTGCAAAGCACGCAAGAATTGTCATTAACAAAAATCTTTTCATAAATTTAACTTTTATGGCATCCTGCGATGCCGGTTAAACACTCATTAAAACTCTTGTCCCAAGATAAAGTGGAACTGACTGCCACTATACTGCGACGAGCCAAAGAGTTTGTCGAATCCATAAGCCCAATCAATACCTATCAGACCAATCATTTGCAGATAGATGCGTACACCCACTCCTGCGCTGCGCTTAAGGTCGAACAGATTAAATTGGCTCGCCTCGGTCCACGTGTTACCGCCCTCGACAAAGGCAAGGCCGTAGATATTGGTAGAGGTCTGCAACATAAAGGGGAAGCGCAGCTCCATTCCCAAGCGGGTGTAAGCGTAGCCCTCGTAGCCGTATGGGGTGAGACTACCATTGTCGTATCCGCGCAGTGCCACCATATCAGTTGCATAGTTATACGAGTATCCGCTCATTCCGTCGCCACCCATATAGAAAGTCTCGAAGGGCGATTTTTTATTCTTGTCGTAGCTGCCCAAAATACCAAAATCGGCGCGGGTCATAAGCACAAGATTGTATTTTCCCTCGGTGAGCGAGGTATATGTCTTACTGCGGAATTTAATTTTGTAGTACTCTATCCACTTATGCTTTTCGCGCAGCTCGGATTTATAAGTCGAGCTCTTGGGATTCTTGGCCAGATTGGCATAATCCTTACCATCGAATGCCGAATAGGGCGGAGTGAACGAGGCCGACAGCGAAAATTCCGAACCGTGGCGTGGGTACAATGGATTATCGACCGAATTACGCGAGAGCGACAGTGTAAGGTTGATATTGTTACAGTGTCCGTCGGTTATCAGGAAGTACTGCCAATCCTTAAGCGAGTATAGCTGATAGTTAAGCTCGGCCGAGAATTGGAAGAAGTCATCGGGCCAACGCAGACGACGTCCCCATCCTATTGAGAATCCATACATTCTTATATATTTATCGGGGTCGTAGTACGACGACATATTATTATATCCGTAGCCGTAGTTGTTGTAGTTGCCATAGCCATAGAGATAGTTATAATAGTTGTTGTAATAGGCCGAATTATAGTAGCTGCTTGCAACGTCTGTCTGCACCGACATAAATGCCGACACCGAGAATGAGTTGGGGCGTTTGCGGCCGAACCACGGGTCGAAGAACGAGACGCTGTATGCCTGATAGTACTGTCCGTTCGATTGTGCACTGACGGTGAGCGTCTGACCGTCGCCCTGCGGTATTATGCCTCGGCGGTTGCCGTCGCGACGGAAGAGGTTGCGCATCGAGAAGTTTGTAAATTTCAGCGACAATTTTCCGATTACACCCGTCTGTCCCCATCCTGCCGACACCTCAATCTGGTCGCTGCTCTTCGAGACGAGCTGCCAATCAATGTCAACGGTTCCTTTCTGTTGGTTGGGAACAATGTTGGGATTAACCTTTTCGGGGTCGAAATGTCCCATCTGAGCAATCTCGCGATAAGAGCGCTCGACGGCGGCCATTGAGAAGAGGCTTCCGGGCAGCGTACGCAGCTCGCGGCGCACAACCTCCTCGTAGAGGCGGTCGTTTCCGCTTATCTTCACGCGGTCGATGGTTGCCTGTGCACCTTCGTACATACGTACCTCAAGGTCAACCGAGTCGTTATCGACGCTCACCTCGATGGGCACCATTTTCAGAAAGACGTAACCCTGATTGTAGTACAATTTCTGCACGGCATCCTCGTCGCTGTTCAGACGCTCGTCGAGGAGTTTCTGATTATATACGTCGCCGGCCTTCATTCCCAGCAGATAGTTGAGTTGTGCCGTCGAATAGACGCTGTTACCCACCCAATTTATTCCTCTGAGGTAATATTTGTTACCCTCTTCGATGTTCAGATAAATATCCACGCTCTTGTCGTCGTAGGGCACTACGCTGTCGGTAGCGATGAGTGCATCGCGGTAGCCGTGCTCATTGTAGAGCGATATTATATTCTCTTTGTCGCCCTCGTAGCGTTCCTCGGTGAATTTCTTCGAGCGCAGGAAAGTGTGAAGGAAATTGTTGAACGTGGTCTTTTCGCGTGTCTTTTTCATCGCGTAGCGCACCTTTTTGTCGGGGAGCGCCTCGACGCCGTTGATATATATCTTATGCACCTTTATTTTATCCTTTTTATCGACGTTTACATCGACAATCATCTGATTATCGGCGTTAACGTCGGGGCGCTGCATAATATTTACCTCGGCATTTTTGTAGCCCTTACCCTCGAAATAACGCTCAATGACGCGCTTGGCACGGCTCACCATATCAGGGGTTATTTGGTTGCCCTTGAATATTCCTATCTGCGATTCAATATCCTCGCGCTCGCTCTTCTTGACGCCGTTGATGTTAATCTGCGACACGCGCGGACTCTGTTTAAGGTGTATGCCGAGATAGATTTTCGAGCCGATGATACTATCGGCTGTGATGCTCACGTCCGAGAATAGTCCAAACTCCCAATAGCGCTTGACGGCGGCTGTGATGGCCTCGCCGGGGATGGTAATTTCGTCGCCAACGGATAGGTTCGAGAGACCTATTATCACGTAAGGTTCCTGCGTCTCGACGCCTGTAACATTTATTCCGCCAATAACATATTTGCGCGGGGTGCCCGAGTATAAGATAGTGGGGTTAACCACCTTCTGAGCCTGCGCAAGAAGCTCGCACGTGCCTACGGCAAGCACTAGCAGCGCTATTGCGGCTACACGCACAAGGCCGAGCGTCGGGCGCAATAGCATTTTTTGCTTTTTTTGTTGATTATATATCATCGTTTGCAGTTTTTTCATTTTTTATTCTCTTCGACAATCTGTTCGCCGGTCTTTCCGTAACGACGCTGACGCTGCTGATACTCATAGACAGCCTTGCACAGTTCGTTGTTGTCAAAATCGGGCCACAGTACCTCGGTGAAGTAAAACTCGGAGTAAGCACACTGCCACAGGAGGAAATTACTCAGGCGTTGCTCTTTACCGGTTCTTATGAGAAGGTCGGGGTCGGGCATAAAATTGGTGGCCAACGAGTTTGATATTAACTTATCGTCGATGGCATCGAGCGATAGAGTGCCCATCTGCACACGACGGGCAATAGAGCGCACCGCCTCTGTAATCTCCCGTTTCGACGAGTAGCTGAGGGCAAGCACCATTGTCATTGCGTCGTTGTTTTTTGTGCGTTCCTCGCAGGCTGCCAGACGCTCGCGCACCTTCTCGGGCAGTTTTTCAAGGTCGCCCACCACGCGGAAGCCCACATTATTCTTCATAAAAATCTCCTCCTCGATACTCTCGAACAGAAGCACCATAAGTGCTGCCACCTCGGCCTGCGGGCGGTTCCAATTCTCGGTCGAGAAGGTATATAACGTAAGATAGCGCACCCCTATTTTCAGTGCATTCTCAACTAATTTGCGCACTGCGGCCGCACCCGCCTGATGCCCCTCGCTACGTTCGAGGCCGCGCTGTCGGGCCCAGCGTCCGTTGCCGTCCATTATTATGGCAATATGCTGCGGAATATTGTTCCTATCTATCATTTCGTTGTATTCCATAGTCTATATATCAATTATTACATTTTCTATATTTTGGCGAAAGGTCGTACGTCAGAAAAATCCCCAAAAAGGCGTAGCTGTCTTTATTTTTCATTCCATCGCTCACAATTCCGTAGGGGTCGTCCAGCACGGGGGGCGTCTCTTTTGTTACGTCGAGTTTATCACTCAGGGTAAAGCGGAACGACAATTCGCAGCCCACATTCAGACGCGGAGCCAATTTGTATTTCACTCCGATGCCCATCGGAATATTGGCCGTAAAGACATTCTCGGCAGGCTCGGGGGCGAACGTAAAGCCCAATCCCGCGAAGATATAGGGCGAGAGACGATGCGTGCGCTTGTAGCCCGTGCCCTCGCCATAGGCAAAGAAATTATACTCGAATTGTGCTCCGAGGTCGTAGAGCGTGCGGCTAAAATCCGTGTCGCCGCCGGGGAATCTGTTCCCCGCGTCGGCTGTCGAGCCCTCGATGCGCGCCACGGCAAGATTGGTCTTTACGGCCATTCGCGGATTAAGGTTGTAGCGCCACAAGGCGCCGCCCATTATGTTCATATTCTTGAATAGCGTCGAGTAGTTGGCGTCGCCCAAATAAAAGCTGCCGCCCACCATCCCGCCTAATTCGTAGCGGTATTCGAGCTCCTCGGCACGCAACGACGCCACGGGGCACAGTAGTGTGCCCAACAGCAGTAGTATCATTTTGCGTGCCAAAAGTCTCATTCTCGTGTAGTTGCGTCGCTGTGCGAGGGGTTAAAATCTATTAGAATGCCAAACGATTTATTCGTCCGCGCCACACGACGGGCTTTTCGCCGCCCGCCACTATCCACAGATAATTCTCTTTATCCACAGAAGCCACAAAGGGGACATTTTTGCCGGCAAGCTCGGCGGGCAGCTTTATGTTGACAAGAGGCTTCCAGCTGAGGCCATTATCGCGCGAGTGATAAATTGTCTCGAAGGCATCAACCGTCTCACCGGCCACTACTCCGGCACCACCGAAGGCATACAGAGCATTGTCGTAGTGCACCACCGACAAAGGCTTGAGCGCCGGAGCATCGAATGTGCCGTCGCCCGCGGGCTTGTAGTGCGACCACTGCTTTTCGCTCGAAAGTATGCTCCACACTTGCGGCGCCGAGGCATCCGCATCGACCGCGTAGCCTGTTATCACCGTGCGCAGAATATTGGGGTTGGTGCGCAGCGGATAGAGCGCTACCGAGAGATTATGCAGAGGGAAATTCTCGTCGAGCTTTTGCACCGACACAAAATTGGTGCCGTCGGTGCTGTAAGCGATACTGTCGGCTGCCGTTACCGCCCACAGACGACTCTCGCCGCTGCCCTGCGATGCTATAAGTTTCTTAATTGGCGCAGAGACGGGCACGCTGTTCCAATTTACTCCGTCGGCCGAGGAGTAGAGCGCGCCACTGCCGTCGTCGGCATACAGGCTGCCCGAGAATTGTTGTATGCCGCTAAGGTCTATCACCCCTCCCGAAAGCTCCACAGGCGTCGGCACGGCCTCGGCATTATCGAGCGGGAGTGCAACCATCATCCGCGCACCCTCGGCATTAAGGCCGAAGAGCAACATTCTATCGTCGGCAATTATCGCCCTTTGAGGCGTCGCAAGAGAAGCTCCGGGCAACTGTTGCCAATACATTTTCTCGGGGTCGAGAGTGTGCACATTCACGCGCACCGTGTAAGATTGAATATTTGTGCCGCTCGTCGAGGCCACGAACAGTTTACGAGGCTTGCTCAGGTCAATCGAATCGGACGACGATACAGACGTGTATGTATCGGTGCTGTCGGTATAAAAATAGGCAAGGCCGTCGCACGCAACGCCCGTGGTCAATTTTGTAACGTCGGCGCCCATTGGCAGAGAGTCGGGATTATAAACCTCACGGCTCTTTTGGTCGATGATAAAAGGATAGAAACTACCCGGGACTATTTTTGTGTAGGTCGTGTCCTTGCCCTCGAGCGTTGTTCCGGGAGTATATACCCTGAACGAACCTATCGAAAAGGATGTAAGCGCCGCAAAGGGAGAGGTTACAATTTCCTCCTCGTCGTCGTTAAAGCACGATGTACACAAAAAAGCAGTTGAACAGATTGCCAAATATATTGCCAGCAGTTTTCTCATAAAAGTTGATATTTTGAGGCTGTTTAAAATTTCTTAAAAATATTCTCCCGGGGCAAGCTGTATCAGTTTCGCCGTTGTTTATGATTGGTGCGTTACTATTAAACAGCTTCTCGGTTTCAACCTGCAAAATTAGCAACATTTTTTGGTATCTGCGAGAAAGTTACGCTTTATTTATAATAATTTAGGGATTTTTATCGCTCTAAAAGGAAAATTTCATTATTGTCGCACATTGTAACCGACGGTTGCGCGCCTTTTGGAAGAGAGGGGGCGGCAACACCCTCGCCTATTGCGAGACGATTATTGCGCTCGACCCTTACTGTATCCCAAAGGTCGGCGTCGAGGAACAGACGCAGCAGCTGCGCGCCACCCTCGACAAGCAGGCTGTTGATTTTAAGGGCCGACAGATGAGCGAGTATCTGCGGCAAAACATCCGCCTCTTCGTCGAGCTTTATTTGTTCGATATTTTCGCCGAATTTTCCTGCCACGGGCCGATAGGTGTACACAATTGTCGGTGCCGACGAATCGAAAAGGCGCAACGTCGTCGGAAGCACGCCCCCACGGTCGAGAACAAGGCGCAGGGGATTGCGCCCGCCCCAATGGCGCAGTGTCAGCGAGGGATTGTCGAGCAGCGCCGTACGCGCCCCGACAAGAATTGCGTCGCAGCCCGCCCGCAGACGGTGCATTGCCACCATCGACAAAGGGGTGGAGATTGCAAGCGGTGCCCCCTCAGACACAGCCTCGCGCCGACGGTCGATAAAGCCATCTGCCGTCTGCGCCCATTTGAGCGTAATGTGAGGCCTTCCCGCCGTATGTAGTGTAAAGAATTTTTTATTTAGTTTATAAGCCTCATCGGCAAAAACTCCCGCAACAACCTCGATGCCTGCTTTTCTCATTCGTTCGATGCCAGTGCCGTTCACCTGCGCATTAAGGTCGGTGGCCGCAATCACCACACGTGGGATTCGGCGTTCAATAATAAGGTCGCAGCAAGGGGGAGTTTTCCCATAGTGCGAACAGGGTTCAAGAGAGACATAAATTGTCGAGCGGGCGAGCAAGCCTCTGTCAGTATCCTTTACCGAAGCTACTGCATTTACCTCGGCGTGCGGCTCCCCCGCACGAATGTGGTACCCCTCGCCTATTATGCGCCCGTCACACACAATAACGGCCCCCACCATAGGGTTGGGCGAGGTACTACCCCGTCCGCATCGCGCCAATTGCAGGCAGCGTGCAATATATTGTTTATCAACCGAATTAAAAGCGTCCATACTCTTGAAAAAGGGAGGGTTGTTGCGTTAATGTCCTACGTTCCTCACCGACAATATCAATTAGTTATCCTTTGGCCCGACCTGTTAACAAAATAATATTTACCATTTAAGAACACTTTAGCCTCGCCGTTTCTAAAATCCTCGACCCTGTCATACTGCATAGGGACGGTTACGCGGCCCTCAATATCAATAAAGCCCCACTTTCCGTTCAATCGCACCGCGGCACGCGCGTCCTTAAAATCGTTGACGGCATCGTACTTGAGCGGGATTTTCAAATTGCCCTTATTATCGACAAAGCCCCACTTTCCGTTCAATCGCACCGCGGCACGATAGAGGCTGAAGTCCCGCGCTTTATCGTATTTTATGGGAACAATTTCTTTGCCATTTGTGTCGATAAAACCCCACTTATTATTTAATTTCACACGCGCCGGGCCAAAAGAGAATGACCCCGCATCGTCGTACTTTAGCGGGACAACCTCCTCGCCCTTTTTGTTGACAAAGCCCCATTTACCATCGAGGCTCACACGCGCAAGCTCTGTGGCAAACATCGACACAAAATCATATTTTGGCGGAACAATCTCGCGGCCGACGTCGTTTACAATGCCGCTTTTTCCATTCATTTCAACCTCGGCAAAGCCATTCACAAAGGAGGCGACATTATCATATTTTATTGGGGTAATTTCCCTGCCCGCAAGATTCACAAAGCCCCATTTATTATTAACCGATACGGCAGCGAATCCCTCATCGTAGTTTTTTACCTCATCGTATTTTAGGGGCACCACCAACTCATCGTCGTTGTCAATAAAGCCCCATTTTCCATCCTTTTCAACTGCTGCACGCCCGCAACTGTACCGTCTCTCGGTATCATAGTCAGAGCCACCCATAAGGTTGAAAAGCAGATAAATAGCCACTATTGCAAGAATAATCATTTTTGAATTATCCTTTTTCTCGTGGGTGGATGATTGAGGGGTATTTTGTGGCTCGACGGGCTGCTCGGCGGGAGGATTTTCGTCGCTGGAAGCCTCGGCGGGAGGATTTTCGTCGCTGCGAGGCTCGGGAGCGGTGTTATATTCGTCGGATGCAGAAAAAGGCGGCGCATCTTCCCGAGGATGAGCATACGGATACTCGTCGGTGGGGCTATCATCCTCGTCTTCTTCAGCGGCTATATACTCATCCTCGTCGGCGGCTATATACTCATCCTCGTCGGTGGGGCTATCATCCTCGTCCTCGTCGGCGGCTATATACTCGTCCTCGTCGGCGAGCGGGTCGGAATCGGCATCACAAGCCTCGGCGGGTTCAAAAGAATAAACAAACTCGAAAGCAGGCCCGGGTTCTTTATCGAATGTGGTATTTTCCTCGATGGATTGGTCATTTTCTGGCGCATCGTCGCCATATACCTTGTAGTCGAAAAAGGGCAGATTCTCACTCTGCGGCTCCTCGATATTTTCCTCGGGCTCCGCTGCCGAGGCGGGCAAGCAGGCAGCTGCGCCTATCGGTTCAATTTCCTCGTTGAAATGGTCATTTTTTACGCCCTCTTCAACTGTTGCCGCAGCATCTGTGGCGGTGGGCGTATCATCGCCCTTTAGCTGCAAAATGTCGGCCACGAGCTTTTGCATTGCCTCGGGCCTGCTTGCATCGACAAATCCCAAGCTGCCGAATTTAAACATATACCATCCGCGCTTTTTTGCCCCGTCGAGAAGCAGCGGAAAGACCTTTTTATCGAGACTTTTTGCATACTCAACCTCCTTTCTTACCCTCGGCAATTGCAAAGAATCCTCGGACTGTAAATAGAGCACACCCCCGGCCTGCTCAATTGCAGCCTTAGCGGCGTCGTTAAATTCATCGTCTGTTACCTCGGAGTAAAAAGAGAGTGCAGGAATTTGCCGGACCAGCATACCAAGCGTGCTTCTTACCTTGTCGGCGTCTTTTGGGGAATAACTGATAAAAAGGTCGTATTTTGCCATTTTGCTTTGTGATAATGAATTTATATCTGCAAAAATAGCTTATTTACTCTAAAAAACAACTAATAACCGAAAGGAATTACTTTGTAGCCCGACGCAGGGTGATGAGCACAATCTCGCTTGGCGCGCAGAAACGTACCTTGCGGCGCGACGTTCCGATGCCGTTTGTCGTAATCACGGGAACCCCCTGCGAGGTACTGTTGAGCCCCGATAAAAAGCGGTGTCCGTAGAGCGAATTTGTAACGGGAGCATAAAGTCCCAAAAGGGTTACCTGCCCTCCGTGAGTGTGCCCCGAGAGGACAATATCGGCCCGGGCGGCTGCCCTTTGAGCATAGTCGGGGGTGTGTGCCAGAAGTATCACAAAGGCACTGTCGGCTATTGCATCGGTGGGCTGCGGCGCAAGCGTATCTACCTTAAAAGAGTTTGCCACCCCGGCGATAAAAAAGAGGCTGTTGCCCGTGAGCGCCACAGCCTCGTCGTGCAGCAGATGTACATTATGCAGCCTCATAGCCTCCTCGATAGCCTCGGCGCGGCTACGCTCGTGGTTGCCAAGCACCGCATAGGTGCCATAAAGGGTTTTTACACTCGAAAGAGAGTCGAAAAGCTCGTCAATATATTTGTCCGAGGTTACATAATCGCCACCCAAAAGCAGCATTTGCGGTTGCAATTGCCTAAGTTTGCGCACGACCCTCGCCAGACGCTTGCGCGTAAATTTACTCGGATAGTGCGTGTCCGAAATAAAGGCAATGTCGCAACCGTCGAAATTCTGTGGCAGACGCTCGCTCACAAGCTCGTAGCGTTTGACACGCCCCACCCCGCTGGTCGAGAGCGAGGCGCACGACACAAAGAGTATGGCCGCGACACATATTGCGGCCATACGCCTGATTCTTTTGAGCATTTGCGACATTTTGCAGAAAGAATTATTTCTCGATGAGCACGACAGCGTATGCCGTGATGCCCTCTCGGCGTCCCTCGAAGCCCAATTTTTCGGTGGTTGTAGCCTTTATCGAGAGGGTGTCGGGGTCAATCCCAAGCACGTCGGCCATTGTCTGCTGCATTGCGGGAATATGCGGGTTCAATTTAGGTGCCTGAGCCGCTACCGTAGCGTCGATATTCCCTATGCGATAGCCCTTTTCTTTCAGAAGCTCGTTGGTGCGACGTAAAAGAATTTTACTGTCTATATTCTTAAACTCACCCGACGTATCGGGAAACTGATAGCCAATGTCGCGCAAATTGGCGGCGCCCAGCAGCGCATCGCATATTGCGTGAATGAGCACATCGGCGTCGGAGTGTCCGTCGAGCCCGCGCTCGTAAGGTATTTTCACCCCTCCCATCCACAAATCACGTCCCTCGACCAAGCGATGAACGTCCATTCCAAAGCCTACACGTATCATATTTTTCTTCTTTTTTAACGTCCGAAAAGGTCTCTTAGTCCGTCCATATCAAACGACAGCGAGAAGCGCAGCGTCTGGTCAAGCGGGTTACTCTGCGCCGTCGAGATAAGATAAGCAGCATCCAGCGAAAAGACGCTCATCTTGAATCCCGCACCCAGAGTAAAATATTTTCTGTTACCCTTATACTCATTCTCGTAGTGGTATCCGCCGCGCAACGAGAATTGCTGATTGTAGCAATACTCAACGCCCACTCCTCCGTAAATCTCCTTAAGCTCCTCACTGAAGCCGCCGGGAGCATCGCCAAAGGACTTAAAGATACCCGAGATTGACGAAATATCGTTGTATCCCGTTGACTCCAACCACCCTTGATACTCCGAGTATTTCGAGTTATCATCGGGCTCGTATCCCTCCTCCTCAAGGAATTGCGAGTATGTGGGACGCGTGGGCACCATCAGTTTGTTAATGTCGGCACTGAACGAGATTGTGTTATACTCGTCGATGGGCACAAGAATAGAGGCTCCTATACGCAGATTGGTGGGAATAAACTCGTTCGTATTGCCTCCGTCGTACGATATTTTACTACCGATATTCGAGGCGTTAAGTCCGAGGCCCAGCATACACTCGCGATTGCCCAACATTATATAATTATTATAGTACAAGGCAAGGTCGGCGGCAAAAGCCGAGCCGGGCTCCATATCCTCGGCATAGTCGTATTGAAGGTCGCTATAAATGAAGCGCAGCGCAACCGCCGCCGAGAAGGTCTCGGAGAGCATACGCGAATAGGCAACGTCTATTGCAAATTCATAGGGCTTTATGGTATATTCCTCGGCAATGACCTCGCCCAGCGAGAAATATGTCAGCGAGCCGCTCACCGCCGAATAGTCGCCTATGCGATAGAATCCCGTAAGATAGGCAAGGTCAATATCGCTCACAAGCTGACGCAACCACGGAGTGTAGGACATTGACAATCCCGCACGCGCAATATTGAACGGATATTTTGCAGGGTTCCAATATTGCGAGTTTACGTCGGCCTCGGTGGCAACGCCAACGTCTCCCAGCGCTCCTGCACGCGCATCGGGGGCGATGGAGAGCGACGTTACTCCCGTGTTTACGGGGTTAAATTGTTCCTTTTGAGCCCACAGAGGCAGGGCGAGCATAATGGCCAACAGTGTAGGCAGTATTCTGTTCTTCATCATATTTTTTGTCGTTTTTATCATTATTTCGGCTCTTAATAAAACTTACTTTTTCACTTTTTATTGTTTAGGACTATTATTTTTTCTGCTTTTGTCTGCTCGCTGCTACCCTCGGACGAGAGGCGGGCACGATAGATATATACTCCCGTTGGCATTGGCTGCCCGCCCGACGCGGTAACGTCCCAGACTATTGCGCACTGCGTGCTTACGCTCGTGAGACGCTCGCTGCATTGCCACAGCATCTGCCCCTGAAGATTGAAAATCTCTATTGTAACGTCAAGCTCGCTGTGCGGACGATTGTGTGTAAGCACGAATGTCGCCCTCTGCCCATACTGCACGGGATTGGGCGCAACCCTTACATCGACAAAATCGGGTGCAAGATTAGGCACAACCACAAAGGTCAGCGTGTCGGTCGATGAGTTATTGAACAGGTCCCACGCACGCAAGAGCAGCGTATGCTCGCCCTCGCCGAGCGCCGAGAGAGGATACTCGATTGTTCCGCTGCGATAGTCGCCCACTGCGGGGACGTATGCACTGTTCAGATTATATGTGTGGAATTTATCATTATCGACAATGGCCATAATATCGTGTCCGATGCCTGTGCCGACGGTGTTTATTCCATTCTCGTCGAAGAGTTCGACAAAGAGACAGGGGGCAGAGTTTACCTCGTCGCCGTCCATAAACTCGGGGGTGTTAAGGTACATTTTTATCTGCGGCCCTTTTGCGTCGTTGCTTGTCGAGGGGGCGGTGCCTCCGACCGTAAAATTATCATAACAGCCTTGCGCTGACGTGCCCAACGTATCTACGGCAAAGAGGTTCAGCATACCTTTTTCGCCTCGATAGCTAATATCCATAGGCACGGGGATTGTCAGTTTGAAGCGTCCACCCGCCACCGAGTCGCTCCCGGCAAAGAGACGCTTGGGATAGGCCACATACTCGAATTTTCCGAGACCTGTATTATCGCGTGTCGAGACTGTCTCGATGCAGTCGAAGAGTGTGGGTTGCACGACGCCGCAAAAATCGGTTGCGGGCGAGCCGTCGGGACGCGCCACGTAACCCTCGACAACAACCGTGCCACCGGCACGGGCCTCTCCCTCGTGCGTGGCGTCGGCGCCATCGAATTTATCGACCACCACCTTGTAACGCGGAATATGCAGCCTCAGGGCAGGGTCGCCGATGAGCACATACTGCAATTTATTCTCGGAGAGGTCGCTTCCCTCGGATATTAGGGCACATTTTGCCATACGCATAGCATCGCCCACCGACGGATAGCGTCCCTCGGCGTCGGGCGTCAGCAGCAGCTGCATAAATTTCTGATTTATAATGGCATTATATACCTGAAGCACGGTGCGTGTGGTTGTAAAAAGCCCTATTGCAGCACCGTTGGGATTGAGCATCGCAGTCTCGGCAAGCGAGCCGTCGCCCATATCAAACGGGCCAATGTCGCACGAGGCCGTTACCCAGAAGGGGACGCGCGGCGAGCTTAGCGCGGCCATATCAGAGGCTTTCCACGTCTGTTCGTGCGAAAGTAGATTGGCGCTGCCGTGTCCCGAGTAGTTTGCGATGAGCACTCCCTCGTCGAGGCGGTCGTATATTGCTTGTGTGGCCATCGGGTAGCTGTTTCCCGTCGAGAGTACCTCCATAGGATACTCGTCCCAATAGATGCGGTTAATCATAAACGCGGGGTTCGCCTCCGAGGTCAGTCGGGCTATTGCCTCGGCATCCTTCATATGTTGGTTGGGGATTGTCTTATCGCCATCGTCGCCCATAAGCAGCAGTCTGTTTTGCCACGCTCCGGGGTTGCGATTCTCGATGTAAGCAATCAATTTATCAACTACGCCCGAGGCATCGGCGGTGGTCTGCACGGGGATACGCCCAACGGAAATATCTACCTTGTCGCGTAGAAGGTTGCCGCCCTCGCCGTCGTCGAGCAGGGCAAAATAGTCCTCAAGAACGTACGAGCGAACTGCGCTTACCGAGTTGTCCGATTGGTAGGTGAGCAGGAAATTATCGGCGCTCATACGCGGATAGGTGATGAGCCTGTTGTCGGTGAGGCCGTCGCCAAAGAGTAGCAGATATTTGGGTGCCGCCCCTGCATCGGCGGCACGGTCGTATAGCATTTTCATTAGTCGGCGATAGGCGGTGGCATCGGGAGTGCCCGACGAAAATTCATTATATACCTGCGCGGCTGTTACCACCGCAACGCTCAGATTATCGTGCTGTTTGTGTGCCTCGGCCAGACGATTGGCCTCGGCGAGGAAGGCGCCATTGGAGGGGACGATGATTATCATATCAACCCCTTCGAGGGCGTGCAGATTCTGGTTGGGAACCTCCACGGCCTTTGTTATCGAGGGGAAAGAGCCTTTTACGTTTACGGCCACAAGCTGCTCGTCGTACGACGCCGGGGCAACCACCGTGAGTATTCCGTCGGCAAGCCGGGCTTCGAGCTCGACGGTGGATGCTTGGTCGGTTACCCTCCACACGTGCGTGTCGGCCGTGGCGTTTGCAATCTTGAATGTGGCGTTACCCGATGTGCCGTCGCCTCGAAACTCAATATCGGAGCCTCGCAGGGCCAGCCTGCGCGTAAAGCTCAGACGCAGATAATCGAGGTGCCCCGAGAGGCTTGCGTCCGACGTTGTGTGCGTGAGTTTTATGGTTGTATTCTCGGTCAGCCCCGAGGGTACCACGAAGGAAATATCGGCGAAGCGTCCGTGGTCGGTACTTGTGGCCTGAGGCACACCCAGCGAGCCAATCTGCGCACCGTTGACATCAACCGCCACGCGCGAGACAGTGGTTGCATTGCTTGCAAATGAAATATCGACATTGGCACGCTGCCCCTCGACCACCCCTTCGAGCGGGAAGCGGTAGCTCACCGTGCGCCCCGCCGAAAAGTCATACTCACCCACCAGCCGTCGGCCGTATGTGCAGAGTGTCTTTTCCTCTTTCTCGTATAGCGCATAGTCGGGATAAGTATCATAGACCTTGCCCACGGTTGCCTCCATCTGCTGCTTGGGGAATTGCAGCGGCTCGCCGTCTCCCTCATTGAGGAAATAACAGGCCTCATCGGAATATACATTCTGTGTATGTGTGAAGCGCCCCGAGGCATACTCCCAGCGCACCGTTCCGTTGGCAAAGAAGAGTACATAATCCTTCTCGCGCCACAGAGGAATCTCTTGCAGGTCGTCGGGAAGATTGTGCAGATTCTTCTCGGGCAGTATGCGGCCGCCGTAGCCGAAGAGACGCACGCGCGAGGGGTCGTTAAAGCCCATACGCCTGAGCTCGGCAGTGGTTATTTTGTGTACGCCGCTCTCCTTAACCGATATTCGCACCCAGCGCCCTGTGTCGAGCACCGAGGCATTTGTGTAGCGTTGCCGTGGCGAGGTGCGGCTGTCGAGGCGCGAGAGTGCCTTTTGGACGCTGAGCGTGCGCGAGACGACCAATTTAAACGAGTTTATGCGCATAAAGCGGCCGTCGGCACTGACGACGGGCACAAAGCTCACGTCGAGCTGTCCGCGCTTGGCCGAAACGCCCACCGACGCGCTGACGCGAGGATAAGCAGGCAGTGCCTCGGGCAGTGCGTCGAGACGGTAGCGGGCAATCTCCCCGGGGCTCATCGGCACAAATTCGGGATACTCGATGGTTGCCTCATAGTCGTAAATTGCATAGTCGTCGGGCAGCTCAATCATTGTCGAGTAGCGCGGCAGAAGCGTGTCGCGCGCCATCGTCTCCCAATCGACCTCGATAAACTGTGCCATCGCCCCCGAGGCGACGAGCAGCAGTGCAAAAGTTAATATTTTCCTAAGACTTTTCATCAGCGTACACGAAAATCGAGCACCTTTTCCTGCCCTATATAACCTCTGAGATAATCGCCCACCTTTACGGGTGCAACGCCTGCGGGAGTGCCCGTGAAGATAAGGTCGCCCGTCTTTAGCGTGCAGAAGCGGCTCACGTAGGCCACTATTTCATCGACCGTGAAGAGCATCTGAGCGCTGTTTGCGCTCTGCACCACAGCGTCGTTTATGGTGAGCGAAAAATCTATATTCTTAATGTCGTAATTCTCGATGGGACGAAACTCGCCAAGCACAGCCGAGCAGTCGAACCCCTTTGAGAGTGCCCACGGCCCACCCGCGGCAATTGCCCTGCGCTGAATATCGCGCGCGGTAAAATCGACGCCCACGGTGATTGCGTCGTAGTAACGGTGGGCGAAGCGCTCGGGGATGCTGCGTCCCAGCTGGCCTATGCGCACCACAATCTCGGCCTCGTAGTCGATGCGTCCCATCCAATCGGGCAGATAAAAGTGCTTGCCGTTTTTCAGTATCGCCGAGTCGGGCTTAAAGAATATTATCGGCTCCTCGGGTTTTTCGCCCGTCCCATCAAATTCTATTGCGTGTGCGGCATAATTTTTGCCTACTGCTATTATTTTCATATTCTGTAAGTGTGTGTGTATAGTTTATGTCCTTACTCTTGTTCGAGCGTGTCGAGGCGGTTGAACATCAGCGACAAATGAGCATAGAGCGAGGTATTCTGCACCACAATATCCTCGGGCACGCGTATGCGCAGCGGGGTAAAATTCCATATAGCCTTTATGCCCCATACTACCATCCTGTCGGCCACCTCCTGTGCACTCTCTATGGGCACCGTAAGGATGCCTATTTTCACATTGTGCCGACGCATTTTCGCGCCAATCTCGCTTATGTGATAGACGGGAATGCCCGAGATATTATGCCCCACGAGACGCGGATTATTGTCGAATGCCGCAACAACCTCAAGGCCGAATTGTTGCAGTCCCGTATCCTTGAGCAGCGCACCGCCCAAGCGTCCGGCACCAAAGAGAAAAGCCTTGTGTCGGGTATTGAACCCGAGGAAGGTCTCAAGCACTTCGAGCAGATTGTCAATCTCGTAGCCCACACGCGTGCGCCCCACGATATTCACGCACGAGAGGTCTTTTGCTATCTGCGAGGCCACGATATTAGTCTCTTTCGAGAGGCGCGTCGAGGAGACAAAAGTCTCGCCGCGTGTCTTAAGCAGACGACAAACAGACAGATACCACGGCAGACGTCGCAGCGTGGGCTCGGGTACTTTGTCTATCTTATATTGTGTGTCCATACTCTTTTGTTTAATGGGCGCGTATCGCGCGCTATATAATAACGTAGCAAAATTAAACTTATTTTATGAAGCTATAAAATTTGTGCGGCAAAATAAACAGCTGTTTAATTCTTATTGTAAAATTTTCCATATTTCGTGTCTTTGTTTCGGCCTCTTTGAGACTATTTTTTAGATATTCAAACAGTTTCTCAAGAAGAGGGTGCATTATATTTTTCCTGTTTATGTCATTTTGCACCAATAATTTTCTTATCTTCGCACCAATAAACCACACAAACACATAAATTCGATTAACATTATGAGCCAATATTCATCGCCGTTCAAGGAGAGAAGTTTTTTAAGACGATACGCCGCAGCCATTAAATTCCAGATACAGAATTTCAAAGTCCTATCCATTCTGTACATTCTGTTTGTAATACCAATGAGCTACCTTATCACAAAAAACTCTTCGGGAAACATCAGTGCAATACTTCTCGGCATTCTGAATATTGGCGCAACAACCTTCTACTATGCAACCTTTAAGCAATATATAAAGAGAAAAAAGGCTGCGGTCATCAACAGCGATTTTATTGGCGAATGCAAGGAGGTGTTTGTAAAAAATATAATTTTATCACTTTCACTGTATGCCATTTCAATCTGTGCATCATTTGCCATTTCTATCATTATGGTAATTTCACTTTATCTCCTTAATGTGTATATTGCTTTAACACTGCTTATTATAGCCGTTGCAGCCGCTGCACTATATATTGTTATCCCCTCGATACATTATATACTGTCGTCAAAAACTGTTTTTATCGACCGTCTGAGCGAGGGCTTTAAATTACAAAAGGGGCACATCAGCGGAATATTGGGCTACGCACTTTTTTCGGGTTTTATTTATATCACTCTTTTATTTTTTACCCTTGTATTGGTAGTTACATATTGTATTGTAAAATATGGAGATAATTATGAGCCCGGCGCCAATTTCACACTCTTTGCAATGGCAGCAGCACAATTTTTTCATTGCATATTCCTGTTAGTCCCTATGCTCTATCAGTATGCGCACATAATTGCTCAAAAGGCAGCAAAGGAGAGGGAAGAGAGTGCCGTCGCCACCACAGAGAGCACGCCCGAGGAGCCTCAGGCACCCGCTGCCGCCGCCGAGGTTAACACACCTCTGCCCGCAGAGCCCACAGCAGAAGATGCAGTAGAGGAGAGCACTCCGCCCGCAGAACCCGAACCACAGAAGAGCGACGTCCCCACCCGACGAAAAGGAGCATTCAAAATAGAGGGCAGCGGCTTTTACTCGATAGAGCTTTGCAGCGCAAAAGAGAGCCATAAAATAACCGAAAATCTATACATTCTTTTGGGCTACACAAAGGACGAGGCCGAGAGCATAGTAAACAACCTACCCGCAATAGTTGCCGAGAACCTTTCAATGTCCGAGGCGCTCGACCTCAGAGCACTCCTCGAACAGGCCGGCGGCTCAGTAAATATAAAATAATTATGAAAAAAAACGATTGGAAAGAGAGGCTCAATATAGTCTATTCCACCAACCCCGATTTTCAATATTCCACCGATGAAAAGGAGGAAATTGCCACCCTGCCCAAGCAACAGCAGAGGCTGCGCGTGAGCATCGAGAAGAACCACCGAGGCGGAAAGACCGTAACCCTCGTCAAGAATTTCACAGGCACCGACGACGACCTCAAAGAGCTTGGCCGCCTTCTAAAAACCCGCTGCGGCGTAGGCGGAACGGTAAAAGAGGGCGAGATACTCGTTCAAGGCGATTTTAAACAAAAAATCGTCGAAATTCTGCTAAAAGAGGGCTACACACAGACAAAATAGCACCCCGAAAAAAAACTTTTTATTAGCCGCGACACATATTTACACAAAATAGATGTATATTCGCGCAATAAACCCCCACAGAGAATACAACCTAAAATACACAACAATATGTCAAACAAATCAAAAGTCATTTTGGCAGCTGAGCTGCTGAAAATCAAGGCAGTAAAATTACAACCCGAGCAACCCTTTACTTGGGCGTCAGGCTGGAAGTCTCCATTCTATTGCGACAACCGCAAGACCCTCTCGTTCCCCGAGCTCCGCACACGCGTCAAGCTGGGCCTTGCCAACCTTATCCTCGAAGAATTCCCCGAGGCCGACACCGTTGCCGGCGTTGCAACAGGCGCCATTGCACAGGGTGCCCTTGTAGCCGAGGAGCTCGGCAAGCCCTTTGTATATGTACGTTCATCGGCCAAAGACCACGGTCTGGGCAACCTCATCGAGGGTGATGTTCAGCCCGGTGCCAAAGTTATTGTGGTAGAAGACCTTGTATCGACAGGCCTCAGCAGCCTCAGAGCCGTCGAGGCACTGCGTGCGGCAGGCGTCGAGGTAATAGGAATGGTAGCCTCGTTCACATACGGATTCGGCGTAGCCGAAGAGGCCTTTGCAAAGGCAGGCGTAAAGCTCATCACCCTTACCGACTACGAGTCGGTGCTCGAGGCAGCAAAAGCAACCGGATACATCACCGAGGATGTAATGCCCACACTCAAAGAGTGGCGCGCCAACCCCTCGGAGTGGAGAAACGACCTTAAATAACCCACTATGAGCCAATACGAGAGCAGCGTAAAGCAGATACCCTACTCACAAGAGCGAGTATATTCCAAGCTACAAGACCTCAACAACCTCGAAGCCCTTCAAGGGAAACTCCCCGAGGACAAGGTCAAGGAATTTACATTCGACCACGACCAAGCAACAGTAGATGTTCCCCCTATTGGCAAGGTAACAATAAGAGTAGTAGAGCGCGAAGAGCCTAAATGTATAAAATTCGAGGCAGTTGGTTCGCCCATCCCCATAAATATGTGGATACAGATTATTCCCGACGGCAGCGAAGCATCCAAAATGCGCGTAGTAGCAAAAGCCGAGCTTAATTTTATGCTGCGCGGAATGATTGAAAAACCGCTCAAAGAGGGGCTCGAAAAGATAGCCGACACATTGGCAATGGTACAATACTAAAATATTGTACCACAACAGAACAAAGCAACGCACTGCCTGCAAAATCCTATTGAATTTTGCAGGCAGTGTCAAAAGTTGCTCAACAGTAAATAAAACAGCCTCTAATCATAGAACAAAAACATTATATGGCAAAAAAACTTTGGGAGAAGAACAGCACAGTAACCCCCGAAATTGAACGCTTCACAGTGGGCAAAGACCGCGAGCTCGACCTACTGCTGGCCCGATACGATATTTTAGGCTCCATAGCCCACAGCGCAATGCTGTGCAAGATTGGAATGCTCAGCGAGCAAGAGACAAAGGAGCTTCACAGCGAGCTGCGCGAGATATACACCCTTGCCGAGAAAGGAGAATTTACCATCGAAGAGGGAGTAGAAGATGTACACTCACAAGTAGAGCTTATGCTCACCCGCAAGCTGGGCGATACGGGCAAAAAGATACACAGCGGACGCTCGCGCAACGACCAAGTACTGCTCGACCTTAAACTATTCACCCGCCACGAGCTGCGCCTCGTGTGCGAGGCCGTCAAACAACTATTCGACAGCCTCATAGCACAGAGCAACCGCCACAAAGAGGTGCTTATGCCCGGATACACCCATCTGCAAGTGGCAATGCCCTCGTCGTTCGGACTATGGTTCGGTGCCTACGCCGAGAGCCTCGCCGATGATATGCTCTTTCTTCAGGCGGCCTATCGTATGTGCAACCGCAACCCATTGGGTTCGGCCGCAGGATACGGCTCGTCGTTCCCCCTCGACCGCACTCTCACCACCAATCTTTTGGCATTCGACACAATGAACTACAATGTGGTGTATGCACAGATGGGGCGCGGAAAGTGCGAGCGCAACGTAGCCTACGCCCTTGCAAGCGTAGCCGGCACACTCTCAAAAATGGCCTTCGACGCCTGTATGTTCAACTCGCAGAATTTCGGTTTTGTGAAACTGCCCGCCGAGTGCACCACAGGCAGCAGCATTATGCCCCACAAGAAAAACCCCGACGTTTTTGAGCTACTGCGCGCAAAATGCAACCGTCTGCAAGCACTGCCCACCGATATTATCCTGATAATGAACAATCTACCCGTAGGATACTTCCGCGACCTTCAGATTATAAAAGAGGTCTTTCTGCCCGCATTCGACCAAATTAAAGAGTGCCTGCGTATGGCCAACTACATAATAGAGCGCATCGAGGTCAACGAGCACATTCTGGACGACCGGCGCTACGACCCAATGTTCAGCGTCGAGGAGGTGAACCGTCTGGCAGCCGAGGGAATGCCCTTCCGCGACGCCTACAAGAGAGTAGGCCTCGAAATTGAAGCAGGCACATTCCGCGCCGATAAAAACATACACCACACGCACGAGGGCAGCATCGGCAATCTGTGCAACGAGCAGATAACCGAGCTAATGAACAGCATCTGCGACAGTATGAATTTCGAGCGCATCGACAGAGCCGAAGCACATCTGCTGGGACGAGAATAATAAAACCGGATAATCTCTAAAAACAGTTAACGCAAGGTCGCAACGCAGCATATAAGACAATAATTGCCACGACCTTGCGTTTTTAAATTGCAGAAACAACAGAGAATATGAAAAAATTTTTTTTATTGCTAATCACAGCCCTCACCACATTATCGTGCGACACAGAATCACCCTACTCGGGCTACTCGGTGTTCTTCACCTGCGACGCATCGTTCCACCCCTTTAATCAAGCGAGCAGCTACGGGCAATTTATCACCATAAGACGCAAAAGCTCAACATCTTACGAGGTAACCGACGCACAAGGCACAAAGCACACACACAACCTCACCGAGGCCGAGGCCCGACAAAAATTCTACTACGGCCTCGGAGGACTAATCATCGGCACCCCCTCGATGGAAGATGGACAAATATGGGCCTACGACCTTGCCTGTCCCAACTGCGAAATGGCCCGCTACCGCCTGCAAACCGACCACATAGGACGCGCCTCGTGCAACAACTGCGGCAGCATCTACGACCTTAACTGCGGCGGAATACCCATAGAAGGAAAATCGCGCATACTGTGGCGCTACCGCGTGCACACCGCCGGAACATTCATCACCGTGCAGAATTAAGCCTTTTCCCCGCTCGCACCCCACGTCCCTAAACATTCGCACCCCGCAAAAGAGCAAGACACCCCTCCCAAGCCGCACTACAGCCTCTTCAGAGTGCTATTTTTTAATTTAGTAAAGAAACTTTTTTGAAATTAGCACAAAAACCCTTATCTTTGCACCCGTTATCGTTGTCGCAATGGTAAGACTCCGGCTTCGGCGGTAACTTTTAAGGTCGCTCGAATGGTGGAATCGGTAGACACGAAGGACTTAAAATCCTTTGGCATTTAAACGCCGTGCGGGTTCAAGTCCCGCTTCGAGTACTCGGTTAATCTCTTGTAAGTCGTTGATTTATGAGAGATTTTTTGATACTTTCTTAAAATATAGGGTTCAAAAGCAAAAATCGGGGTAGGAATTTCACAAACGAGCCACCATTGTCAAAGCAAATAACACTCGGGGAGGAAAGTGCGGGACTACAGTTTGCCACGTTCCTCTCCCGTCCCCTTTTCACAAAAAACACCTTACTAACAAATTATTGTCAAAAAGATTCACTAAATTATTAGCTGTAAGTTGTTATAATCGCACTATATTCACTATCTTTGCTGTACTGATTAAGAATTTTCACAAGCACTCCAAAAGAATGAGAATAAGTAACAATCTATTTAATCTGTTCACGTTGTTGATAGTCGGCCTCGCCGTATGCTCCATAGGCGCTTGCAGCGTCGATGACGCCGAGCCTCTATTTAAGGAGACTACAAACAACAATATCACCATAGACACAACCGGTGTTGCCGTTACAGGCGAGATAGAGAAACAAGGCATCACATACGCACATATCAAGGGGTATGCCAATTTAAACCTTCTGCCAACGGGCAGTGGCGAGATAGGCGTGGAAATATGCCCGTCGGGCGAGGAGGTATCGGCCCACCAAAAGACCTCAAGCACTTTATCCGACAATGCCTTTGTGATAGAGTTTGACAATCTCACCCCCGATACAGAGTACAGATACCGTTCATTCGTCCGAAGCGACGAGCGTACATACTACGGGCAATATAACACACTCACAACCAACGCCCTCTACCCTATCACCACCACTGTGGATGCCACCGACTTAACCCGCACCTCGGCCACAATAATCTCGACCGTACAAACTGCATTGGCCGATCCCATAGACAATCTAATGGTGGGAGTGGCATACTCATTATCCGAGCAGGCCTTTGAAACACCATCCGAGGAGATTATTTTCTGCGGCGAACAATCGGCCGGCGACGTCCCTGATGGGATACTCACCGTAACGCTTCGAGAGCTCAGCGAGGCAACCACATATTATTACACAACATATACAAAGGCCAGTGGCGAATATTGCTTCGCCAAGATAAAAAGCTTCACCACCTACGGAGACGATTACACCCCATCGGGCGCAGTTGACCTCGGCCTCAGTGTAATGTGGGCCACTTGCAACATCGGTGCAGACTCCCCCGAAGAGTACGGCGACTATTATGCTTGGGGCGAGATTGAGCCTAAGGAGAAATATGAAGAGGGCAACTATAAATGGTATGACAAGTTCACAGGCAGCTATATTAAATATTGCACAGATGCCACAATAGGAACAGTTGACGATAAAACCGTGCTCGACCCCGAAGATGATGTAGCACACGTAAAGTTAGGTGGCGGATGGCGTATGCCCACCGAGGCCGAAATAATTGAATTGTGCAAAAAATGTACTTGGGAAAAGGATACAACCTACAATGGTATTGAAGGTGCTATTGTCATCGGCCCCAATGGGAACAGCATTTTCCTTCCCGCAGGAGGATATTATTCAAAAGGCCTTTATAATAAAAAAGAAACAGGATATTATTGGGCATCGACATTAGGAACATCGGGGCGTAATGGTGATAATTATCGACCTAAATACGGAGAGTCTTTTAACACTAACGGCATCGAGACATCATACCGCAATCGTTATTACGGTTGCTCTGTTCGCCCTGTTATAAAATAGCTCATATTTACCGATTACACCAAAATTGGCACAAAAGATAATTTCTTTTGTGCCAATTACATTTTATTCCTAATTTACGGCTATTTTTAAGGGGGGGATGCTGCTTACGACAGCTGCTATCGCCTTACATTTTTAGGAACAAGGCTTAGAGGCTATTATTCTATTCCATCCAACAGGATAAATGCAGCCCAATATTGAGGAGAGGCCCATTTTGCGTAACTGCGCACACGGTTTTTAGCGATTTTAAGAGCCTCGTGCTTAGACTTTCCCGCCATCCAATGCTTGTAAAACTCGGTCATAAGCACCTGTGTGGCATCATCATCCACCTTCCAAAGGGACATCAGAATGGCATCGGCACTTGCCATCTTAAAACCACGCTGGAGGCCGAACACGCCATCCGAGGATATATCTCCCCGGGCCGTTTCACACGCACTGAGGACAACAAGGTCGAGCCCCTGTAAATCCAGCGTAGAAATCTCTTGCGCCGTCAGGACACCATCCTCCAGCCCCTCGGGGATGGGCGCACCGTTATAAACATTATCGGCACCCGAGAAGAACAGTCCGCTACGCAACAGCGGGTTATCTTTATCGCCACCCCTACTATCCTTATTGTGATAGAATCCGTGAGTAGCAATATGAATAATCTTCTTTTGCTGTCCGCTCAGGGCCTTGAACGACGCCTCTGTTCCCTCGTTGGCAATATATGCCTTAGCCGAGATATTGGCCTCGTGCGAGCTATTTATGATTGAGGTGATACTGTCTGCCTCGACTCTTGTTCCCTTAAGATAAGGTATTTTTACTATCGCCGCACGCTCGGCACGCGTGTTATCCTCGACAAAGACAATATCGCGCTTACGAACAGCCGGATAGTTGTACATATCGGCCACCATATCACGCGTACTCATATCATACGTTAATCCACCATAAATGGCAGCATCCCGTCCATCCTTTAAGCTCCGTCCCGTAATCAATTCTCTGGTAGATGAGAGACGATACACATCAAAGACATCGGCTATACTGTGATACGATTCAATTTCTCCATTCTTCATCACCGGCTCGATAAATGGTAGATACTCTATGCCCGTAACCAACAGAGCACCGTCGGCCGAAAAATAGATGCGTCCCTTATCTTTGGTTGGGAAATATTTAACAATATCATCCGACCAGATGGCATTGCTCAGTCTCCACAAGCCGTCCATATCCTCTTTGGCATACTTTTGAAAGGGATTTCCCGACAAATGGCTATCTAACCCCTTGTACGTACTTACTGTATCGCGTTTACTCTTAGACCGGAGAAAGTCGGGCACTAAATCCTTGAACGAGAATTTCGGAGCATCTTGCAGCGATACGTAATTATTCAATTTCACAATCTTGGGCGACGACCAACGCTTTTTCAGCAGGATGGCACCATACTCATTGCTTGTCGTACGATAAAATTCTATGGCTAAATCATCGTTCGATAGCTGATTGCGAACATCCTTCCACGTAATTGACAGCTGTGGGATAGTATATTCCTGTCCCTGCTCGCGCAGAGCCCCGAGAATGACATAATCGAGCGAGTCGAGAGTACTTTGCGCTGCCCCCGCGAGTGTCAGCCTCTTTCTAATGGTTAAATTATCAATAGCCCTTTTGTTGCCACTCTCATTGACATAACTCTCGAAGCTGACTGTTGTGTTAAGCAGCAGACCTTTGGAGAGCAACAAAGCATTATAAGCCGCCGACGCAATAGAGGGCATTCTTCCATCTGAAGAATGTGCCAAATCAACAGTTTTATTGATATATTTTGCCGCCACATTCCAATAAATATTACGCTCCGACTCGCAGCTCGAACAAAATTCGTCTTTTATCAACTGAATATAAGAGTTATACCCCTTATTATGATATTTACTCGATTTCTTATATTTCAACCGTTCGGCATACAATCGCGACAGCTCTAATAGAGCATTCAAATAGACCTCGCTTCCTTTACCAAAATAGGCCTCCTTCAGACGGCAAGATTTTTTTGAAGACTGCACCGCCATAAAATCGCGGCCCGAGTTATACTCAATCTTGGATTTTATATCTAAATAAAAAATCTGGTTGATTGTATCTTTACCTTTGAAGCCCCCCTTCCCGATTTTCTCAAACAGGATATTACTCTTCTTTAGCAACTCCTTTCCCAGCTCATTATCGCCTGCATCAGCACACACCGCGGCACACCACATCAAGCAATCGGCATATTGAAGGCTCTGTGCAGAATATCGTTTTTTGTACAATTGCAATAACTCATTAAGTGCCGGAGCAATATCTTTTGTGTCCCTATACAGCCGCTCTTGAATCTCGTTTTTCAGAGACTGCACCCTTAAAGAATCATTTGTCGATGCCAATATATAAACACAGCACAGCAAAGAAAGCAAAAATATATTATATCGTTTCATACTCTTCAAAATGTAGTTTTTATACCAAGCCCTATTCCACTAAAGGTGCGTTCGTTGCGACAACTGAAATGCGACACTCCCACTTTTATATTCTTGTTGACATCCAATAAATAGACGGTAGAAGCATCTATTGCGGCCGCCTTTTCTCTGAGCCTTTTTCCCCATCTGAAGAAGGAATATGGAATAGTCATAGTTAGAGCAACACCGCAAGGAATCGCAACCCACGTAGAAACATCCGTTCCTGTTACGACATATACGGTGGCTGCATATAGCCCCAGCGCAGTAATAACCCCAACCGCCTCGACCTCGGCAGCCCTCATTCTTAACATTCGCTTCTTGTTTTGCATTTCAAAGTCGTATGCTCTGTTCATAGAGTTTATATTCATATAATACTCGGCCGACAGCATCGGAAGCTCGGCTATACAACTATCCTGCATCGTCTCAATAGTTTCCGTGCCATTAGTTTGCGAGTACAAGGCCGAGCAAACGATTGATACTAATATAGTAATGAGCAATCTTTTTAGTTTCATAATCCTACAAATTACCATTTTATTGTTCGTGTTATTATCGACGTGTCAAAGAGTTTTCTTGTCGAGAAAATTGGGAACGAAATTTTTGCTTCGTAATAGCCTCTTTGGTCTTTTACATTATTTAAAGAGTGATAATAAGCAATCGCATTCCTATCGAGTTGATGCAAAATATAATATCCCGCTCGTAATTCAAGTTTTATAAATGAGAATTTTGCATTTAATCCATAATAAATAGAGGCTGCAAAATTGTTAAAGCACTCATCATTAAACCCTTGATAGCTAAAAGTCTCATCGTACTTAATACGCTTGTCGAGCAAAATCTCAGCCTTAGCACCTGCACAAAATACCAACCAAGAGAAATTTACATCGGTAGTAATCCAATGGGTGTGCATTCCGAGGGTGCGAAAAAGTCCCTTGTCGAACGCAAACCTCTCATATTTATATCCTAAATTGACGCCTAATCGAAGCTGGTCATATTGAGTACTATAAAATTCACTCCCTACGCCCACATCGACAAAAGATGAGTATATGGTTGTCATATTATCTGGAATTGCAGTAAAATCATTATACTCGAATGTTCCCTTATATATACTCCCTAAGGTACAATTGATATATAAATCACAGCCTATTAGGTTGGCCGTGGATTTTCGGGGCAATATCTTGACGTTGTCAATATCATCACTAAGGATGTATTTAACATAGTCAGTTTGAGCCTCGGAAATATAAGGGATAGCACAGAGGCATCCTACAAACAGGAGTTTAATATTTCTCAAGATAAATGTATTTAATTGCTCGCACATAATAACTCTTTTTCTTTAATCTACCATCTTTTCTATCATAAGAACCAACAAGGGGTGCAACTATTGCCATATTCGAGGGGTCGGCATTCTCGTTTACAACACCCTCCTGATTATAATTGCAATAATCCTCGGCGCAGGTCCAATAAAAATTCTCCTCATTTAAGGGCACACCACCAATTTTCGATAATACTGCGTTCAGTTCATCTAAATCTGTATTGATAACTAAGAAATCCCATGCCTCTTCCCTTGTAGGCAGACGCCAAGAGCTACTCGAGGATGGCTTATCTGTCGGGTTCTTCTTGTTGCACCAATTCATAGCTGGATAATTCTCAATTCCCCTGCTTTTCATCAAATGAAGCATAGCCGTACCAAAAGAATCATCACCATACACTCTCTTAGGGAACCTCAGAGTATCCTCAATTTGATATACAGTCTCACCCAAAGGCCCCCACGGCAAATAAGCCTCATCTGCCGACACTACTATAATACAACTGTTGTAACTATCATATTCACAATGTACGACGACGCCCTTATTGCCATATTCATCCACGTAGGTGTCATACAATTGATACACCTTTTTTGTCTCGTCAAAAATTATTTCATCGGATGTATAACCGCACCCCAATAGCAGTGGGATAATAATGCAGATTAAAAATTTTAAATAATTAGTCATATTGCGCTAATAAAAAATACAAGTATCCAATTCCAAAGCCGAAACATCAAATGTTGCCACAAAAGGGCGATGTTCCTCATTTTTTATAATATGTTTAACCGAATTGTTACCATCGGAATCTTCGGTTCGCATTCTAATGGCTATTTCGTCGTCGGCATTGCACAAGGATATTGGAACGATGATAGAATCCCTGTGCGAGAGATAATAATATTGATACTCATATAATCCCGATTCAATCTTCTCAATATCCTTAAAACCAAATGCCTCGACACAGTCTATTGAAGCGTTCAGGCTTTCGGCATCGCCAAAATTGGTAAACACACAATAGCCATTATAGGTCATCGGCCTGAGTTTTACAGAAAAAATCTGATTCGACGGTAACGCGTGCAACGAGGCCGACAACAGCACATTATACTGCGGCTCTGCTTTTCTATCGACCATATACAGATAGATATTATCGTAGCGGTTGGTACCCAGCTGACACCAAGCCTCTGAGAAATTCAGAAGCTCGCCCTTCTTTAATATATCGGCCATAAAGACAAAATAATAAGTATTGTTATTATTCAAATGGCTGAAGGTTATTTGCGTCTCGCCTAAATGGGGCAAGAGGCGAGTTTGCGTATCCAACAGCTGCCCGCCATTATCGTAGCAGTAGCATACTGTTCGCAACGCATAGGCAGTGTCAATCTTGTTGCTGCATCCCATCCTAAATTCTCCATCATCGAATGAGAGGATATTCGAGAAATAGTCGCCCGAATCCAAAATAAATGTTACGCCCCTCTGCGACGTGTCGGCCCACTCGTCGAAATTCTCCTTACAGCTTGTCAGCAAAAAGAGTGAAATGATAAGAAGTACCCGTATGCTTTTCATATTTTAAATGGAATTTCATAAGTTAGTCCGACACCTATTCTACCCCTCTCGAAGGCCGATTTATACAAGCCGTAATAGTTGTACTCCTTTGTCTCGAACAGATATTTCTGATTTATTGCGGGGGCAAGGTCGTACTCGTAGTACAACGAGGCTCGCCACCTTTTTATTTTAAAGCCGATTTTTGCACCGACCGAGAAATAGTCGTCGGCAAGATTCGCGTCCGACGTTCTTGTATCCGACAATCGGCTATGATAGGCAGAGTTTATCGCCCAATGTGAGGCTATTTCTCCTGCAACGAAAAGCGAGAATGACTTTCCGCGTATCACATTCAGCCTCAACGATGCACACAGCAGAATTTCTTGAGTAGATATATACTCGTCGCGCCCGCCGAAATAGGGGTTGCGAATATTATATTTGAGCCCAAAATCGGCATTTAATAAATTGCGCGACGAACCAATGCCGACAGCAATTTTGGGCGAGAAACTGTAATTGTAATTTGCCGCCGCATCTACTCCAATATCAAAATGGTAATATTCAATTCTGCCGAACCGCTCTTTCTTAATTCTCCTATAATCGGGCTGTGCCCAAATAGAATTAAGCATTAAAAAACATAAAAAAGCTGTTATAATGACTTTTCTATTCATAATCTATTCGTTCTTTTCATTAGGGGGGGTGAAGCCTCAATATTGAGACATTGGGATTTTTGGGGCCGATTAAGAGCCCCAGATATTATCCCAACCGTTGCCGCCCTTACGTTTTTTTATGAACGAAGAGCCGGCGTCGAGCTCAATGGCAATAGTAACATTGGATTTTTCAAAAACTTTGGCAGCATCGGCCTCGGGCACCTCATAGGGATAACTCTTACCCGTCATATCAATTGTCAGGAAAGGCTCCTGCGCCCAAACAGCAGGGCTCAAAAGAATAAGGAGGAGTAACAACATTCTCTTTAAAGAAAAGATTTTTTTGGTCATATTCTTAAATTTCATTTTTCCTTTTTTGTGTAAAAATAATTAACTCGGGCTGCTCCAATATTCCGAGAATAAATAGAGGCACAAAGCTGCGCTCGGACATTTCAGAGCAGATGCGAGTATGCGAACCCACAATAAATTCGCATACTCGTGCAAATATATTATTTTTTTTAAGAATTTATTTAAATCTGTTAAGAATTAAACTTATAAAATATTTTCTCGAAATAAAGGTCGAGACTTTTAAGTTTTTATAATCCTAATCTATTCCATCCAGCAAGATAAATGCCGCCCAATAACGAGGATGGGCGAAACGCCCATTTTCGCACGTTCTCAGATAATTACGTGCATTTACCAGCGCTACACGCTTCGTCTGTTTATTCGTTATCAGATTACGATAAAATTCCGTCATCAGAATTCGAGTAGCTTGGTCGTTCACCTTCCACAACGACATTATCATTGACTGAATGCCAGCCTTTTTAAATCCACGCTGAAGGCCGAACACACCTTCGCCTGTAATCTCGCCTAATCCCGTCTCACAAGCCGAAAGCACCACCATATTTACATTCGTAAGGTCGAGGTGCGAAATTTCTCGCGCCGTGAGGATTCCATCATCGACATTATCGGGAATAGTCTCGCCATAAAACCAAGCTGAAGCACCCGTCATAAATAGTCCCGAACGACTCAACGATTGGTCCTCCTTACTATCATCCTGTCTGATTAAGGTAACAGATGTTGAATCTTTAATCTCGTCCTGTGTCTGATAAAAACCGTGCGTAGCCACGTGGAGCATTGTTACATCACTGCCACTTGTGCGTTTAAACTCATCCTCCGTTGCATTGATTGTTGTATATGTCTCGACACTCAAATTATTCTCGCTGAAGATTTCTGCAATCTGCTCCACCTCTTTATTTGTACCCGGCAAAGGCTCTAAATAGAATGCAGCCCCGCGCTCAAATGCAGAGACATCACGCATTGCATACACATTCTCCTCGCCCTCGTGCTGATTCTTCGATGCAATCTCGGCCCATACATCATCCTTTACATAATACTCTATTCCACCATAGAGTGCAGCCTTAGTTACCAAAGGCGCAGCCCTATTCAATTGATTCTTATGCTTCACAATCTCCATTGTGTTTGAAACTCTGTAAAGATTGTACTTCTCGCACATAAGCGTATTACTGCCACCCCCTTCTGCAAGCATATTCTCCATTGCAACCTGATACAACATACCGGTTGGAGAGAAATAGATGCTTTTTACACCGTCTAACAAATATTCAATTTCGCCATTATTAACAATATAATAAGGCCAAATATCGTGAGTATATTTTAGATATAACGAATCGCTACTCTCTTTGATAACATCATCAATTCTATACATATTTACGAGCAAAGGGGCGTCATAATTTTTCTTTAGAATCAAAGCATAATACCAATCGCCTTTATTTATGTATTCAATTGCCATTTCATCATCGTCTAAGGCATTCTGTACATCCCTCCAGCCGACCTCCAATGATTTTGTATAATCGTCGAAAGCCTTTGACGAGTACCACAATTCTGTCATAATCTTATCGGCCTCCATTTTCAATTGTTGCAACTCGGTTGGTGGCAAGGTTGTATCATCGAGTTGCCGCTTTATGCGCAGATAATCTTCGTACTGTTTTTGCACGGTTCTGTTACCCGACTCTTTAAGCACTTTGACCAGCTCTTGCTCGGAGCGCAACATATACCCCTTACTGAACAGCGCAAAATCATAGGCAAGCTCTCTTATTGTGTCCGAGCTATTCGGCCCGTAACCCAATGCGTTTATTATATCGGAAGATAGGGCCCCGATTCTATCCTCCAGATTCTTGTCCGAGAAAAGACGTTGACGCTGCATTTTACGTATTTCGTTCCACGATGCAACCAAATAATCGTATTTCTCTTCATTGGTCTTTTCCTCTTTCGAGTAATGATAAGCCAAAGAGACCTTAGTCTCTAAATATTTCATTTCGTCCTCGGAAATATGTTCGATAGAATATCTATAACCAATTAAGTCATATATCAATTCACTCAGATAGACAAAAGCAGAATAATAATACTCATCATCGTTGTTTTGTAATACGACTTTCTTTATCTGTTGTCGCAAACGGTCGGCATCTACCACAAGTTTGTAATCTTGCTTCTCATAGGCAAGAGCACATAACATATTCATTGCATCGTAACTCTCTTGATACCTATGCAGCTCGGGGTTCTCGGACAATAACTGATATATAATTTTAAAATCATCTAACAAATACAAACGATTGCAACTGAGATGGATAGAATGATACGATATTAAACATTTGGCATACAAAACAGCCGTATATATCTCTTTTTTCTTTTTACTATCTTTTAAAAGACTTAAGAAGTAGTCCAAACGATTAAAAGAGGAGGTAAGTTCCTTATTATAAACAGATTTTAATGTATAATTATCTAATAAATTATCAATTACACATAATGTAGCTACAATAGGCAGTTTCAACGCATCATTGCTATCTACATACCTTAGAACATCTTTCTCGTGCTGTTCGTAGGTAATACTGTCTGTGTGCAGGCGTATTACAGAAAGATATTTAGCCCAATAAACAACATCCCTGACATTCTCTTTTATTATAGAATCCTTCCAACACTTCATCTTTTCCATAAATGCCTCCTTTAAGCCCAAAGAATCGGCGCATAGCCCCATATTGATTGCCATACAGTGTTTGTCGTCGGTAATTATATTGTAAAATATAAAAACAGGAATAGAATCAAAAAATTCCTCATACCTATAAAATGCATCCAGAAAATTACGGTCGCGAAGCACCTGCCAAAGGCTCGGCGCATTGTATTTAGTGTAATATTTACTCTCTTTTGGCTTTGATTTATTATTCTTCCACAGCTCGAATTGCTTGTCATATTCGGCGAGGGCCTTCTTGTAAGCCGAATCCCTTTTCAATGAGTCCATATACGTAGTTGTCGCATAACGTTCCACATCCCATACTACACGGTGATTAGATGCATCCATTTCAAATCTTACGACATCCTCTAATTCCGAGTACTTCTGATATTGGGGCGACTGCTCACCAAATTTTTCTTTTACCCGGTTGCAATATTTATTCATAACACTATCGGCCATCAACTCATCTTTAGTTTCTTTCATTGCAACAAGGGCAAACTTTTTCAGGTTATCATAGAAATAAGGCGTTCCCAAACTATCCAAATGCTCCAATAATATCAATTTGGATTGAAGTAAATTCTGTTTAATCATCGACAAGGAGTATCTTACGGTATCGTAAGCACTTACAGAATACTTGCTGTCTCTGAGTTTCATTTCTACTATTGATAAACTATTGTCAATGTGGCTTTGCCCCTTGGCAACCTCTTGTGCCGCATACTTTCTATCCAATTTTGTATTCAGAATGTTCAATGCTGCGCCGCTTGTTTTTCGCGCTTTTACATAATAATCGGCAATCAGATAGACATAGGAACAGCATAGCAAAGGCACGTACAAATTACTGTTTTCAAACTTTATAGCATCTTCATCAGCTATTTTCAATGCTCTTTCATAATCATTCGAGTTAATATGAGCCACTGATAGAGAGACAGAAATAATGCTATACAAGTCATCAACTATGCTACCTGCATTTGCTAATTTTCGTCTTATTTCATATACTTCATCTATTAAATCATTATCTATTTTCCCGTTCATTGAGCTAATCATCAACAATAAGCTCGATGAGCCCGATAAAACAATTTGTCCTTCACTTGTTTTGACATCAGCCTTACGGACTATTTTTTTTAACAACTTTTTAGTTTTATCTACTTTATTTTGTTTAAAATAAACAATTGATTTTTGAAGTAGAGCGAGCAGATGCGGCTCGCAATATTTTCCACCATACAACACAGATAATTCTTCGGCCGATGTAATATATTTTAACGCTAAAACATCATTTCCCATTGAATGATTTACCTCGGAGGCAGACAGCAGCAGTTGTATATATCGCTCGCTGGCCGTGCCATAAAGTTTACTCGCTATCGACAGCATCTTTTCGACAGCCTCGTTGTATTTATCCATCATACCAACCTGAGCAAATACTTTGGACAAATTATCCCACACATTTACTGCTAAATCACTTTCGGCCTCGCCAACAGCATCTAAATAGAGTAAAAAATCATTGAATCCCTCTAATACGTCATAAAGTTCGCCTTTCATAGAGTAAACATTTATGGCTTGTTCCAAAAGAAATCTCTTGAATCGGGCATTTTTTCCATACAAATTATCGCAATCGTCCAAAACACGCTTCACATCGGCTTTTGCTTTTTGAAAATCGCCAGAATATGCCCTTAACTCGGCTATATACATACGCGTATTGATAGTCCAACGCGACTCTCGCCCTAATGCAGCATACTCAATTTGGTACATCTCCTGCAATTTCTGTATTATAAAATTTGTATCATCCCCCTTATATGCCAATACAACTTTTGAGATAGAATCACTCTTCAGCATAAGCCTTCGGTCAATCGGCGGTAAATCGTACCCGCGCTCATCGTATAATGCTGCATTCTTTAAATCGCCCTTTTTGAAATAACAAGAGGCAATCCAATTCCTCAAATATGTTACCCTGCTATCGAGTGAATCCAACTCCCCGGTTTCGATAGCTTTGCTCTGCTCGAAGACAAGAATCGCCTCATCATATTCTTTGGCATTGTAAAGAGCTACACCCCGTGCATATAACGAATCGGAATAGGCCAGACGAGACACATTCTGTCCGAAACTACTTTGCAACAGCAAGGTAAAAATTATAAAAGCAAATATTCTCTGCATACTCTTAATTTATAATCGGTTAATTATATCAATATTTTAAGGCTAAAAGCTCGGTGGCAAGTGCTTAACTCTTATTCTATTCCATCCAACAGGATAAATGCAGCCCAATATTTGGGGTCGTCCCACCCCTTCTCCTTATGCGAGCGCACCAACTGCTTGGCAAGCTCAAGCGCCTCGCGTTTACTCTTGCCTTCGACCACCCAAAAGCGGTAAAATTCGGTCATAAGCATACAGGTAGCCTCGTCATCTACTTTCCACAGCGACATTAGGATGCTATTGGCACCGGCCTTCTTCAGGCCGCGCTGAAGGCCAAAAACACCCTCGCTTGTTACATCGCCCAACCCTGTTTCGCAGGCCGAGAGTGTAATAAGCTCTGTTTGCGTTAGGTCGAGGGCCGCAAGCTCGCGTGCCGTCAGGATTCCATCATCGACATTATCGGGAATTTCCATTCCCCGCATATATGACACGGCGCCCGCCATCAACAATCCGCTGCGGCTCAATGCCTGCATCTCTTCGGTATCATATTCACTCGACTTTTTGACACCATTCCACGCCTGAAAAAAGCCGTGTGTTGCAATGTGCACAATAGCCGTGGCGAACCGCTCAGTTGCTTTACCGCCTCCTCGGTTGCAGAGACGCCCGTAAACAGTTCGGCACCCACCTTTTCGCCTTGCAGTAATTTATCAATCTCGCCGACCTCAATTTCCGTTCCGGGAAGATAGATGCTTGCACCGCGCTCGAAAGCACGTTGCAACGAGACTATATCACGATTGGCGGTACCATTTTCACCGGCAGCCGCCCGCAACGACATTTCTTGCCACTGCTCGCTGCCGAGCTCATACTCCACCCCTCCGAACAACGCCGCTGTTAATTCGCGCTGCGCCTTTTTCGGACGAATAATCTCCCGCGTATTCGACAAGCGATACATATTGTAGGCATCGCACATTGCGCTTCCGTCGGGCCGCGGCAACGACTCCATAGGCAACTGATGCAGCGCCATTGATGGAGAAAAATAGATATTCTTCACCCCAGCAAGCACCTCGTGCAATGGTTCCCATATAAGCTCGTACTGTCGTTGTCGGTTGTTTGCGGCAAGCGACAACTCCTCCTCGGGGCACAAGGCTTTAAACTGAGGTTCGAAGCCCTTTTTCAATATAAGCGCAATGATGTACGACACGCCATCGTCGGGCGATGCACCTTGCACAAATTCTATTGCAATTTCTCCATCCCTCAATGCACTGCGCACATCCTGCCACGAGAGTGTAAGCTGCCGTGTATAATCCCCAAAATTATGCGAAGAAGTTTCAAGAATATCATATATTCCAATTTGTTTTTCACCAAGTGAATCACGTTCGGCAGCTGACAAATTGCCGGCCATCTTTTTACGAATACTCCTTAATTCATTGCACAAAGCAATAAGAGACTCATTCCCCGACTCAAGCATAGTTCGCTCCAATTCGGCCTGCGAGCGCAGCAACAGCCCTTTGATAAAAAGAGCCGCATCGTAGGCAAAGCCACAAAAAACAGGGGTTTTATATTTTAGTACGTAACCCGTTGCTTTATTCTGCAACTGCCAAGATTTAGTATGAAAAAGATATTCGCCATAGAAAGCCGACATATATTTACCTCTAATAAATCCACGTAAATCCTCCACATCACATCGCATTGTTTCAACCAAATGCTGTTCAAATAAATCGGTATTATTTTGTAGTTGATGACAAAGCGCCAAAAGCTCGGAAACACGTTTTATCAAATCATTTTCTTGAATATCATCTCTAAAACTGAAAGAAGAAAAATAATTAGACCTATAAACATTATCACACACTAATGGGTTATTCTGTAAGTTCTTAGGAAGGCCCATAATGCGCTCACCAATACGAATAGCCTCATCGCAACGGCCGGCATCATATTCTATACGCATTTGCCAATACAACAAGGCTCTGTAAGTCCTTGTGGCTGTATAATTTCGAGCCTCGTGCACCCGTATGGCCTCCGAAATTAAATCGGGAATATCCGAGGGAAGAATATGGTTAATATCATCGAATATATTCCAAGACATTAGGCTTGCAGTGGCAAAAATTATAAAATTATCGTAACTTAGATTCCCCGTGCCGCACTTCTGCTTCACATCGTTTATCATCTTTTTTGTTGTAGCAACCATAAAACCAATATACTCCTCATCGCGTGCTTTTGCATAAAAAGATGATTTATTTCCAATGGCCGTCAAAAGAATTATACCCTTTAACTCGGGATTTTCGTTCCATAGAGAATCGTCGCGAGCAATTACGTTATTCACCAGATTCAGCAGCTCCTGTGCATCAGTAAACCCTATTTCTACCTTTCTCAACGTATTACAAGCCATATTAAGGTAATCCTTATGGTGCCTGTTGGCAAGCAATAGAGAGTCGAACGTGTGCGCAATATCACTCTGGCTGCAACCACTTTTTTTCATAGAATACGCTAATCGAAAAGATAAATTAGAGCCATCTGTATCTCCCAATGTAACATATTCCGGTATCCAAGATACGCGCCCAAATAACCGTTTGTAAATCTCTATTGCCTTACCATACTCACCAACTTCTTCATCATAATAAATATCGGCAATTTTATTTAAACAATCATTTGAAGCCTCGTCTAACGGAATAGAATCGAGCGCCCCCAACTCATACAAATATTTTTGTATAACATACGAGTACTTATTTATTTCATTGCCGTAAAGCACTCTTTCGACACGTAGTATCTCGCGCAAGATGCCTTTCAATTCATCATCTAACTCATCAAATGTTAAAACCTTATATGGTGCTTTTAAGAATAAAGCACTATCGAATAGTTTGCAAAGAACATCTTCATAATTTTCTGTTGCAATATTCTCATTGTCCTGTTTCATACGTTCGCTGTAATTGCGACACACATCATACAAACGAATATAATCGTGTGTACCATCGCAACCATAATAGAAGTTAAAGAACGCACTCCAACACTCATCGCTATCGGCTCCAAACAGACGCTCGGCTGTGTAAAAATTCATCTCTTTGACTATATTCAGAGCAAAATTATTTTGATATATAAGACTGTCGGGACGAATACCCTCGGGTAGGAAACCAAGATTATTCGTTAGGTCCAATTTCTTATTGACACTAAAAAATCTCGAAATAATATTGTTTGTGATGGCCGCCTCTGATAGAGATAAATTCGATATATTATTCTTGTACTCATCGCAAACTACACGAAGCCATTCGGTTGCCTCGCCGAAACGATGCGCTCCCATATAAGTGGCAAATGTCAACATTTTGTATGTTAAGCCCTTACCTTTTTTGAATCTTATTTCGTCGGACATTCTGTGCAGATGCTCGCAGGAGTAGGCTGCGCCTTGATGTATGAACAGATAAAAGAGCGTATATACATTTACCTTATCGCTCAGAAGAGCCTCTACCCTCTTCCACATTTTTGTTATTTTCTTGGGGCTGTTATCCGGGAGTGTGGATTTTGCAGCCAAAGCAATAATTGTTAATGTAGTATCATCGGGGGTGCTCAATGCCGCACGATTGCTCAGCACCTCGTCAAACTGCAAGCGGGCCTCATCGTTGCGGTTCATATCCCTTAACAACAGGCCACAAGTCAAGCGCTGATAGTCGGCCTGCCAAGAATCCTCCAATTTCACATAGAGCGAAATGAGACTGTTTTTCAATTCCAATGCCTCTTGGAAAAGGCCCAAATTATAGTAATATCTGCTCACATCGTACAAGGCATTGGCATAGGCGTATTTATCGAGAGTATATAACTCTTCTGTTACGCCGACGAGTTGCCGCCAAGCATTTTGCAATTGCTGCTTGTCTTGTGTTAAGTAATACAATCCACACAGACTGCGCAAGGCATTATAGTGCATCCACATAGGCTTTTCAGGAAGCCTTGCAAGCTGCTGTTTACGAGCATCAATAGCCTCTTTATAATAGGTTTCTATGGCCATTCGTTGAGCATAAAAATCCAACACACGACAATAATATAGTCCGTGCGTGGCGCCCTTCATCTCGAAAATTGTTTTTACCCTTACCAATAAATCTCGGAAATCTGATTTTCCAAGATAGTCTTTTTCGGCCCACATTTCAAGCACCTTTAGCAACAGGAGGGCATAGGCGTCTGTCTCGCCGAAACGCTCGTAATACAATTCGGCACATTTTTGATATACTTTTGCAGCCTCGCCGGGGTTGGATGCCTCTAACGCAAGAGCCTCTTGACGCAAAGAGTCTATTTCAATTGTCAGACGGCGGTCGGTGGGGGTAATATCGAATCCCCACGGGTTTATCTCGGCAGCGCGGGCTGTGTCTCCCAAATGAAAATAACAGCCGGCCAGCCACTCGCGGCCGTACCCCCAGCGAACGTTGGTGGAATCAATCTCGGCCCTGTCCAATTTTTGCACCGCCTCGAACAGAGGTATCGCCTCGCCATATTTTGCCTCATTATATAGCTCTACGCCTTTGGCAAACAACTCATCGCTGTACCTACTTTGGGAAAAGCCAACTATTGGAAAAAATAACACAAGCAGTAACAAACGGTATTTCATAGTACTATTTTTTGCGGTCTCTAAGAAAAATTGAAACACCGGGTTATATTTTGGGAGCAACTTCCCGAGTGCAAAGAAAATTATTTTACATAAAAAATCAAAATTATTTGGAAGCTGTTAAAATTTATATCGCCGAATTTTTTATAAGTGCCAACAAGCGCAAACTTTTTTTTAGGAATTTAAACAGCTTCTTACTTTTTACGATAAAAAGAGACTCACTTTCTTATAATAAAAAGAGAATTATCGCACACTGTTCCAAAAAATATAGCTACATTTGCATAATATGCAGATATTAGTTGCATCGACACTGTGAAATAATTTGATATAAATTCAAACTGCCACTAAAAAACTAACAGATAAAAACACTATGCAAAAGAGAATCATTGAGTGTGTGCCCAATTTTTCCGAGGGGCGTAACTTAGAGACAATCAAGCAGATTACCGACAGCATAGAGGCTGTAAAGGGTGTTAAATTATTAGACGTTGACCCGGGCGAGGCCACCAACCGCACGGTTGTTACCTTTGTGGGCGAGCCCGAGGCAGTGATGGACGCAGCCGTTGCATCAATAAAGCGTGCAACCGAGCTCATTGATATGCGTCAGCACAAGGGTGCACATCCGCGAATGGGCGCCTGCGACGTCTGCCCGCTTATTCCCGTGTCGGGCGTTACAATGGAGGAGTGTGCCGTGTTTGCACGCACCCTCGCCCGCCGCGTCTCAGACGAATTAGGCGTGCCCACATACTGCTACGAGGCCGCCGCATTCAAGCCCGAGCGCCGCAATCTTGCCGTGTGCCGCGAGGGAGAGTACGAGGCTCTGCCCGAGAAGATGGCCTGCGAGGAGAAGCGCCCCGATTTTGGCGCGCGCCCCTTCGACGAGGCTATTGCCCGCACGGGAGCCACCGCCGTCGGCGCCCGCGATTTTTTAGTAGCGGTGAATTTCAACCTTAACACAACATCCACCCGCAGAGCCAACGCCATCGCCTTCGACGTACGCGAGAAAGGGCGTCCCCGCCGCGAGGGCAACCCCATAGTAGGCAAAATAATCAAGGACGAGAATGGCGAGCCCATAATGATTCCCGGCACACTGAAAGACTGCAAGGCCATAGGCTGGTACATTCAGGAGTATGGCATTGCACAGGTGTCGATGAACATCACCAACCTCGCGTCAACGCCGTTGCACGCCGCCTTCGACGAGGTTTGCCGCGCCGCCGAGGCCCGCGGAGTGCGCGTAACGGGCACCGAGATTGTAGGCCTTGTGCCCAAGAAAGCCCTCACAGATGCGGGACGATATTTTCTGCACAAACAGCACCGTTCGACGGGTGTGCCCGAGAGAGAGCTGGTGCGCATAGCCATCGAGACAATGGGACTGTCGAACCTAAAGGAGTTTAAGCCCGAAGAGAAAATTGTCGAATATATCCTTGAGGCCGAGGAGCAGAAAGGCATAAGCAAGCTCGTGGATATGACCTGCGCCGCCTTTGCCGAGGAGACGGCAAGCGAGTCGCCCGCCCCCGGTGGAGGCTCAATCTCGGCCTATATGGGCGCATTGGGCGCAGCGCTGGGCGCAATGGTGGCCAACCTTTCATCGCACAAAGCAGGCTGGGACGAGCGTTGGGAATTTTTCTCGCAATGGGCCGAGGAGGGCGTGAACATAATGAACCAACTCTTGGCGCTTGTCGATGAGGACACGGCAGCCTTCAACAAGATTATGGACGTCTTTGCAATGCCCAAAAACACCCCCGAAGAGAAGGCCGAACGTTCGCGCGCAATGCAGACAGCGACACTCTACGCCACACAGGTACCCCTGCGCACTATGCAGACAGCCTACAAGGTCTTTGACATTGTAAAGGCAATGGCCATCGAGGGCAACCCCAATTCCGTCTCCGACGCAGGTGTGGGCGCTCTTGCCGCACGCTCGGCAGTGATGGGCGCCTGCCTGAACGTAAAGATAAACGCCGCCGGACTGAAAGACCGCGACACCGCCGAGGCGCTTGTCAAAGAGGCCGAGGCCATACAGCAGCTTGCCCAAAAGGCCGAGCAAGAGATTCTTGCCATTGTCGAGAGTAAGATTGGTTGACGGGCACCCACGCAATAAAGAATCATCCCCCACCGACAAAAAAAACAGACAAAAGAACCCATAAGAGACAAAAAAATATGACCGATTTTCAAAGAGATATTTTGGCAGGAATCCCCGACATTCTGCCCCCGAAGAAGGCCTACGACACAACGGCCAACCACGCCCCCAAGCGAAAAGACATACTCAGCGACGAGCAGAAGAAGCTGGCTCTGGCAAACGCACTGCGCTATTTTCCCGCCAAGCACCACGCCGAGCTTGCCCCCGAGTTTCTCGACGAGCTTCGCGAGTATGGCCGCATATATATGTACCGTCTGCGCCCCGACTACGAGATGCACGCACGCCCCATCGACGAGTATCCTGCCCGCAACAAGCAGGCGGCAGCCATTATGCTGATGATACAAAATAACCTCGACAAGGCAGTGGCACAGCACCCGCACGAGCTCATCACATACGGCGGCAACGGCGCAGTGTTCCAAAATTGGGCACAGTATCGTCTGACGATGAAATATCTTGCCCAAATGACCGACGAGCAGACACTCGTAATGTACTCGGGACACCCTCTTGGGCTTTTCCCCTCGCACAAAGATGCTCCGCGTGTGATTGTAACAAATGGAATGGTAATTCCCAACCACTCGTCGCAGGACGATTGGGAGCGCTTCAACGCAATGGGCGTCTCGCAGTATGGACAGATGACAGCCGGCTCCTATATGTACATTGGCCCGCAAGGCATTGTCCACGGCACCACAATCACTGTGATGAACGCCGCCCGCAAGCGTATGCAAGAGGGAGAGAGCGACCTGCGGGGAATGCTCTTCGTAACAGCAGGCCTCGGAGGAATGTCGGGCGCACAGCCTAAGGCCGGAAACATCTCGGGCGTTGTCAGCGTAACGGCCGAGATTAACATTGCCGCGGCCCAAAAGCGCTACAATCAAGGGTGGGTAGATGAGCTGCACACGTCGCTCGACGAGCTTATTCCCCGCATTCGCGAGGCAGTTGAAAAGAAAGAGATTGTATCATTTGCCTACGTGGGCAATGTGGTCGATTTATGGGAGCGCCTCGCCGACGAGGAGATAAACGTTACTTTGGGCTCGGACCAGACGTCGCTGCACAATCCGTGGGCCGGCGGATACTACCCCGTGGGCTACAGCTACGAGGAGTCGAACCGTATGATGGCCGAGGAGCCCGAGCGCTTCCGCGAGTGTGTACAAGCCTCGCTGCGCCGCCACGTAGCCGCAATCAACAGGCTCACCGCCCGCGGAATGTATTTCTTCGACTATGGCAACGCCTTCCTGCTCGAAGCCTCACGCGCCGGCGCCGATATTCTAAAGGCCGACGGCACGTTCCGCTACCCCTCGTACGTACAAGATATTATGGGCCCGATGTTCTTCGACTACGGATTCGGCCCCTTCCGCTGGGTGTGCACCTCGGGCAAGGAGAAAGACCTTGAGACAACCGACCGCCTTGCGGCCGAGGTACTCGAAAAGATGCTTGCCGATGCTCCCGCCGAGATTCGCGGACAGCTCGAAGACAATCTGCATTGGATACGCGAGGCCAAAGAGAACAGGCTCGTCGTGGGCTCTCAGGCACGCATCCTGTATGCCGACTCCGAGGGACGCACACGCATCGCCCTTGCCTTCAACAAGGCAATAGAGAGAGGCGAAATTTCGGCCCCCGTGGTGCTTGGACGCGACCACCACGACGTATCGGGCACCGACTCGCCCTACCGCGAGACGTCGAACATCTACGACGGCTCACAATTCTGCGCCGATATGGCAGTGCACAATGTCATCGGCGATTCGTTCCGCGGAGCAACGTGGGTATCCATCCACAATGGCGGCGGCGTAGGCTGGGGCGAGGTTATAAACGGTGGCTTCGGAATGGTAATAGACGGCAGCAGCGACGCAGCACGACACATCGAGGAGATGCTCCTCTGGGACGTCAACAACGGCATTGCGCGTCGCAGTTGGGCACGCAACAAGGGTGCAATTTTTGCAATCAAACGACAGATGGAGCGCACCCCTCTTTTGCAGGTTACACTGCCCAACATTGCCGACGCCTCTTTAATAGAAAAAGTATTTAACAACCACTAAAAACAACAATTATGATACATTATATAAGCGCCCAACATCTAAGCATTGCACGGGTCGAGGAGATTTTGACAAAAGGGTATAAATTGGCCTTGAGCGACGATGCAAAAGAGCGCATCAACCACTGCCGCGAGTATCTCGACCGCAAAATGGAGGATACACAAAATCCCATCTACGGCGTAACAACAGGATTCGGCTCGCTGTGCAATATCTCGGTCGATAAAGAGAATCTGTCGCAACTGCAAAAGAACCTTATGATGTCGCACGCCTGCGGCACGGGACAGCGCGTCCCCTCCGAGATTGCCCGCCTGATGCTTCTGCTCAAGGTGCAATCGCTCTCTTACGGACACTCGGGCGTGCAGCTCGTTACCGTCGAGCGCCTCGTTGATATGTTCAACAACAACATTATCCCCGTTGTCTATGAGCAGGGCTCGCTGGGAGCCTCGGGCGACCTTTCGCCGCTGGCCCATATGTGCCTCCCCCTGATAGGATTGGGCGAGGTAGAAATTGACGGCAGCATTGTCGATGGCGCCACAATGATGCAGCGAATGGGGTGGCAGCCCATCACACTATGCTCGAAAGAGGGCCTTGCGCTATTGAACGGCACACAATTTATGTCGGCATACGGAGTATATTCGATAATAAACGCAATGCGTCTGAGCCGTTGGGCCGATTATATCGGCGCAATGTCAATAGACGCCTTCGACGGGCGCATCGAGCCGTTCGAGCACAGCGTGCACGCCATTCGTCCGCACAACGGACAGATTCAAACGGCAAAGGCCGTGCGCGAGATTCTCAGTGGCAGCGAGATTATCAAGCAACCCAAGAAGCACGTGCAAGACCCCTACTCGTTCCGCTGTATCCCGCAGGTACACGGCGCCTCGAAAGACACAATCGCCTACGTTGCCCACATTCTTGAGACCGAGATAAACTCGGCAACCGACAACCCCACAATATTCCCCGACACCGACGAGGTAATCTCGGCCGGCAATTTCCACGGACAGCCCATTGCCCTTGCGATGGATTTTCTGGCCATTGCAATGGCCGAGCTTGGAAATATCTCGGAGCGTCGCGTCTATCGCATAATCTCGGGCGTGCGCGGCCTGCCCCACTTCCTTGTGGTTAATCCGGGCCTCAACAGTGGCTTTATGATTCCCCAATATACGGCAGCATCCATCGTGAGCCAATCGAAAGGCCTATGCTGGCCCGCGTCGTGCGACTCAATTCCCTCGTCGCAGGGACAGGAAGACCACGTCAGTATGGGCTCGAACGCCGCCACCAAACTGCTGAAGGTTGTACAGAACACCGAGCGCATCCTTGCCATCGAGCTTATGAACGCCGCGCAGGCGCTCGAATTCCGCCGCCCGCTAAAATCGTCCCCGGACATCGAGGCCATTTACAGCGCCTACCGCAAGATAGTCCCCTTTGTCGATAACGACACGGTAATGTACCCCTACATTGCACAATCGGTAAAATTCCTAAACGATTATGAGCTTGCTCGTTAAGAATATAGGCCTTCTTGTGGGCATCGACGAGAGCGGACGCCTCAGAGTGGCGGGCGAGGCAATGAAGAGCATCGCCACACTCCCCGATGCGTGGCTTCTGACCGAGGGCACCCGCATAAAGGACTACGGCCCTATGGAGCAGCTGCCCACCGAGACACCCTCTTCGACCCTCGACGCCGAGGGTGGCTGGCTGCTACCCTCGTACTGCGACTCGCACACACACATTGTCTATGCCGGCAGCCGCGAGAGAGAGTTTCTCGACAAGATAAACGGCCTCTCGTACGAGCAGATAGCCGCCAACGGCGGCGGCATTCTAAACTCGGCCGACCGTCTGCACGACACCCCCGAGGACGAGCTCTATCGTCAGGCAATGGAGCGCATCGACGAGATTGTGTCGATGGGTACCGGCCTTGTCGAGATAAAATCGGGCTACGGCCTCACCCTCGACGACGAGCTTAAGATTCTGCGCGTAATACGCCGCATAAAAGAGAACGCCCCGCTCGAGGTGCGCGCCACCTTTTTGGGTGCGCACGCCGTGGGGCGAGCCTTCAAGGGTCGTCAGCGCGATTATGTCAATCACGTGTGCGACGAGATGATTCCCGCCGTGGCCGCCGAGCATCTGGCCGACTTTATCGACGTATTCTGCGACCGAGGTTTCTTCACCCCCGAAGAGACGGCACAGATTATAGAGCGCGGAGCCGCCTACGGCCTCAGCGCCAAGATACACGCCAACGAGCTTGCCGTATCGGGTGGCGTCGAGGTGGGCGTTCGGCATAAAGCCCTCTCGGTCGATCACCTCGAATCAATGGGCGACGAGCAGATTCAGGCACTAAAAGGCAGCGACACAATCCCCACGATGCTCCCCGGATGCGCCTTCTTCTTGGGCATAAGCTATCCTCCCGCACGCAAAATGATTGACGCAGGCCTTGCCGTGGCACTCGCCTCGGACTATAATCCCGGCACAGCCCCCTCGGGCAATATGCGCTTCGTGGCATCGTTGGCAAGCATAAAAATGAAGATGACCCCCGCCGAGGCACTCAACGCCTCGACACTGAACAGCGCCTGCGCAATGGGCCTCAGCAACGACTACGGCTCCATAACACGCGGCAAGGTAGCCAATTTCTACATCACCAAGCCACTGCCCTCGCTCGCCTTTATTCCCTATGCACATCAAACACCCATAATAAAGAAAATAGTACTCAAAGGCAAGTTGCAGTAATAAACAACAGTTTCCCAAACAAGCGAGTGTGAATCAAATATTTGATTCACACTCGCTTGTTTGAATGAACCAGCTTAAAAAAAACTCTAATATATCAAACAGTGATAAAACGAGCATAAAAAGGCAAGAATAACTCACTCACAAAATAAACATAAATCTCGAAAAAAAATTAAACAGTTTTATATAATAACCCCACAAATTCATCGTAAACCACATTCTCTTTAGACATATATAAATAGCAAGAAAGAGAGGGTCGGCGGTTAATCGACATTATCAATGCCTCCATTTATTTAATCGTTTTGATAAATAGAAATTATAAATTACCTTTGCGCAAGAAGAATAATTATTAACCCTTTAAAAACTATATGCTATGGCAACAATAAATTTAACAAAAGATGGATTCGAGAAAATAACATCCTACACAGGAGCAATCCAAGGTAATTGGGAATATATTGGAAACAAACCGGCAGTCATAGATTTTTATGCCCCGTGGTGCGGCCCCTGCAAAATGCTCTCTCCCATACTCGAAGAGCTATCAGAAGAGTATTCAGGACAAATTGATATATACAAAGTAAATGTTGATAACGAAGAAGAACTCTCTACCCTATTAGAAATCAGAAGCGTGCCGACACTCATTTTTATTCCTATGCAATCGGAGCCACAAAAAGCTGTCGGAGCATTATCCAAGCAGCAACTAAAAAAGATTTTTGAAGATTTTTTACTACAACACTAAGAAACCGACAAGAGCGTCTCGAGCAGAGAATAATCCCCCCCAAAAAAAATAAACCCTTTCTAAACAAGTTATTATAAATTCAAGTATGAAAAGCCCAACCCCCACATATATAATAGTAGGCGGAGTAGCAGGTGGTGCTACAGCCGCGGCACGCATCCGCCGCAATTCCGAATATGCCAAAATCATTCTATTCGAGAAAGGAGAGTATATCTCATACGCCAACTGCGGCCTACCTTATTACATCGGAGGCGTCATAGAAGAGCGTGAGCGTCTTTTCGTTCAGACGCCCGAAGCATTCGGCCGACGATTCAACATTGACGTACGCATCAATAGCGAGGTAATGCGAATAGAGCCCGAGAAGAAATTAGTACACATACGCACATCCAATGGAGACGAATATACAGAAGCATACGACAAGCTACTACTCTCCCCCGGAGCAACACCCGTTCGTCCCCCCTTACCGGGCATTGAGAACGAGGGTATATATACATTACGCAACATAGCCGACACAGACAAAATCAAGAACTACATACAACAACACAACGTAAAACGCGCCGTAATAGTTGGAGGCGGATTCATCGGCCTTGAAATGGCCGAAAACATCCACCGTACAGGCGCCGAGGTTGCAGTAGTAGAAATGGCTAATCAAGTGATGACCCCTATCGACTTCTCTATGGCATCCATCGTACACCAACATCTGCAAGAAAAAGGCATACAATTATATCTGAATCAAGCAGTAGAATCCTTTACACGTGAAAATGACATACTGAAAGTACATTTTAAATCGGGAATAAAGCTCGAAGCCGATTTTATTCTGCTCTCCATAGGAGTGAGGGCACAAACAAATTTAGCCCGCGAAGCAGGCTTAAAAATAGGCGAGGCACAAGGAATCTATGTAAATGAATTTTTACAGACGTCAAATGAATCTATCTATGCCGTCGGTGATGCCATAGAATATCCCCACCCTATAACAGGAAAGCCTTGGTTAAATTTTCTGGCAGGCCCGGCAAACCGTCAGGCACGCATCGCCGCAGATAATATGGTATTCGACAACATCAATACTTATGAAGGCTCTATCGGCACAGCAATAGCCAAAGTATTCGACATCACAGTGGCATCTACCGGTCTTGCGGCCAAAAGGCTGAAACAAATGAACATACCCTATCTATCCTCGACCATACATACAGGTTCACACGCTGGATACTACCCCGGTTCCTTGCCAATGGACATAAAAATCACATTCTCGCCAAGCGACGGACGACTCTATGGGGCACAGATAATAGGATACGACGGAGTGGACAAACGCATCGACCAATATGCCTTTGCCATCAAAAACGGAGCAACGGTAGAAACCCTCACCCGAATGGAACACGCATACGCACCCCCATTCTCATCGGCAAAAGACCCGATAGCCATCTCGGGATATGTAGCAGAAAATATTCTTACCGACAAGATGACACCACTTTACTGGCGCGAATTGCAAAATGCAAATCTTTCAAAAGTAACACTCGTAGATGTACGCACCCCCGATGAAGCCGCGCTTGGGAGCATTCAGGGAGCCATTAACATCCCATTGGACAATTTGCGCGAACGAATGAGCGAAATTCCAAAAGACCGTCCCGTATATCTCTTTTGCGAAGTAGGATTACGTGGATACCTCGCCTCCAATATACTAAAAGGATGCGGATACAAAGACGTACGCAACCTTATAGGAGGGCTTAAGACATACGAAACAGCAACAAAACCCATTGAAACTCCAACTCAAGGTGCAAAAGAGAATAAGAATGGTTGCACTCCTACTGCTTCGTGCAGCGAAAGCACTGTTGTTGTCAAGGTCGATGCCTGCGGCATACAATGTCCCGGCCCCATTCTAAAGCTAAAGAAAAGCATAGAGAGTTTGCAACCGGGACAACTAATTGAAGTACGTTCCACAGACGCAGGCTTCCCACAGGATGCAGCATCTTGGTGTTCAAGCACAGGGAACAAATTCATAGAGAAACGCACAGAAAAAGGCATCCACTACGTACTTATAGAGAAATCCGCACCTAAAGACATCGAAAAAGCAAAAATAACAAACGACGAAAAGGGTAAAACATTTATTCTATTTAGCGACGACCTTGACAAAGCCTTGGCAACCTTTGTATTAGCCAATGGCGCTGCCGCTACGGGCAAAAAGGTAACAATATTCTTCACATTCTGGGGGCTGAATACCATAAAAAAGTCTCATAAACCGAATGTAAAGAAAGACCTGCTGGGACGAATGTTTGGATGGCTGCTACCCTCGGACACAAAAAAGCTGTCCCTATCAAAAATGAATATGGCAGGCATAGGAGCCAAAATGATGCGCTTCATAATGAGGCGCAAAGGAGTCGATTCATTGGAAAGCCTTCGCCAACAAGCCATCGACAACGGAGTAGAATTTATAGCCTGTCAAATGTCAATGGATGTAATGGGAATAAAACGTGAGGAGCTACTCGACGAAGTCAATATTGGCGGCGTAGCCACCTATATGGACAGAGCCGAACAATCCAACGTAAACCTATTCATCTGATTATGAAACTATTTATCCGTAAGCCGACTAAATTTTATTATAAAAAGATTCTCTTATGACACTTCAACAGATGGAATACATTGTGGCCTTGGACAAATATCGCCACTTTGCGCGTGCCGCAGAATCGTGCGGCATCACGCAATCGACACTCTCGTCCTTAATACAAAAGCTCGAAAATGAATTAGATGTAACAATATTTGACCGCAACAGCCATCCAATAAAGCCTACACAATTAGGAGAAGAGATTATCATTCAAGCAAAAGTTTTGCTGTTCAATGCCTCACAAATAGAAGAAATAGTATCTTCACACAAAGGAGAGTCGGTTGGCAAAGTGCGCTTGGGCATAGCCTCGACCATAGCACCATATATTCTGCCAAAAATGTTCAAGTACCTCTCAAAAGAACATCCCGACATTGACTTATATGTAGAAGAGGCCCGCGTAGCAACAATAATACAAAAAATAGAACGCGCCGAGCTTGACCTTGCTCTGCTGGCTACGCCATTGAACAACAGCGAATTATTAGAGATACCAATATACACCGAACGCTTCGTTGCTTATGTTTCACCAAACGAACAGATGTATGAGCACAAAGTGTTGGACACATCCACACTGCCAATTGAAAATGTCTGGGTGCTACGTGAGGCATATTGTCCTAACCACGGCATCTTCCCATTTTGCCAATCGAAATCGGGCAAGCGGGCGACATACGAAGCCGGGAGCATTGAAACACTCGTCAAGATTGTTGACGAAAATGGAGGTTATACAATTATCCCCGAGTTACACGTTCCATTGCTCCATAATAATCAACAGAGCAACATCCGTCCCCTGCACAATCCCGAGCCGACGCGTGAGATAGCCTTCGTAATACGACGCGACTACGCACGTGAACGTCTGCTCAACATATTGGCAGATGCCATAAAGAGTGTAATTCCAAAGGAAATGATATATGAAAGAGTAAAAAAATTCAAGATAAAATTATAATGAGCTGCCAAAGAAGTGTCGTCGGGTAGATTTTTTATTATCTTTTACCGTCCCCGACAAGACAGGCACACCGAAGAAGAGAAAGAGAAGCCGAAAGAACCTCGCTTATATAGAAATATTCTTTTACACCGCACGCCTGCTCTCTTAGCAGTTTGCCACAAAAATATTTCACTTACAAGGCAAGAAAGAAAAACAACCTTTCTTGCCTTATCTTTTAATTTATATAGAGGCATAAGGGGTAATTATCGGCAAAAATGCCTATATTCGCGCAATTGAGGAAACGGTTTAAATTTATACAGTCAATTTCCATATACAACAAAAAGATAAAGACAACGAGCGAAGCTGAGAATAGAGCTTCCAAACAAACACATTACAATTATGATAAAAAGAGTAATTTTAGGCATAATAGCCTGCCTTACAATCAGCAGCAGCACATTCGCCGACGAGGGAATGTGGCTGCCCACCCTCATCAAAGAGCGCATCAAAGAGATGCGCAAGATGGGCTTTAAACTAAAAGCCGAGGATATTTATTCATCCGAAAAAGCCTCGTTAAAGGACGCGGTGGTACAATTCGGCGGAGGCTGCACAGGCGAGTTTGTATCGGAGCAGGGACTTCTGCTCACCAACCACCACTGCGGCTACGGCTCGATACAGAAGCTCTCGTCCGTCGAACACGACTACCTCACCTACGGCTATTGGGCACAGTCTATGGCCGAGGAGCTGCCCGTCCCCGGACTCACCGTCAGCCTGCTCGTGAGTATGGAGGACGTTACCGAGCGCTTGGCCGCAGGCGAGAAGCGCGAGGATATAATAGCCTCGGCAACAAAGGGCGAGGGCTATCGTGCCTCAATCGAGAGCATCTACTATGGCAACCAACATATACTGTACGTCTATCAGACCTTCCGCGACGTGCGCCTCGTGGGTGCCCCTCCCTCGTCGATAGGAAAATTCGGCGGCGACACCGACAATTGGATATGGCCGCGCCACACGGGCGACTTTTCAATATTCCGCGTCTATGCCGACAGCAACAACCAGCCGGCCGATTACAGCAAAGAGAATGTCCCCTATCGCCCCAAGAGACACTTTAAAATATCGACCGACGGCATAAAAGAGGGCGACTTTACAATGATTTACGGATTCCCCGGAAACACACAGGAGTATGTAATCTCGGACGCCGTCGAGTATGTTGCCAACGTATCGAATCCGATGAAAATAGCCCTGCGCACACAACGCCTCGAAACAATAAGCGCGGCACAGGCCAAAGACCCCGCCGTGCGCATCGCCTATGCCGCCAAGCACGCAGGCATTGCCAACGGATGGAAAAAGTGGCAGGGCGAAAGCCTCGGCCTCGAACGCCTCGGCACTGTTGAGAAGAAAAAACAGTACGAGGCCGCTTTTGCCGAGTGGGCCGCCGACAAGCCACAATACGCCTCGCTGCTCGACTCGATGCGCGCCGCATACGCCACCACCACCGAGGGCTATTTTGTGCGCGAGCTCTTCAACGAGACGATAGGCGCCATTGAGGCCTACTCCTATGCACGCGCCGCACAGAGCGCCATCGACAGAAACGCAGGCGACTATTTTACACTCCCCAAAGACTACAATATTGACATCGACCGCACCATCGCCCGACAGATGATAGCTGAGTTTATGAAGCGTATGCCCACAAAATATATCCCCGAGGCACTACGCTCGGGCATTAAGGGCAGCGGCAGCATCGACGCCTACGTTGACAGCCTCTTTAACGGCACAAAAATATTGCGTCAAGGCCCCACAGCCTTAGAGAGCCTCGCGGGCGACCCTATGCTGGAGTTTGCAAAGATATTCGCCCCCATCGTCAGCCACAACAGCAGATACCTCTATCGCAATCTAAGCAACGTCCCCTCAATAGAAAAGTGGTACCGCACATATATGCAGGCACTGCGCGAGTGGGACGGCAACCGCGCCTTCTACCCCGACGCCAATTTCACACTGCGCGTGGCCTACGGCACAATATGCGGCTACGAGAATGCCGACGGCGAGTATCACACGCCGCTCACCACCCTCGACGGAATAATCGCAAAGGACAATCCCCAGATTTACGACTACGATATTCCGCAGGAGCTGCGCGACATTTACAAAAACAAGGAGTATGGTCGCTGGGCCATCGAGAAGGATGGTCGCACCACCGTCCCCGTCTGCTTCCTTGCATCCAACCACACCTCGGGCGGAAACTCGGGCTCGCCCGTGATAAATGGTCGCGGCGAGCTTGTGGGCATCAATTTCGACCGCACGTGGCGCTCGACAATGAGCGACATTGAGTTCGACCCCACAATATGCCGCAACATCTCGGTTGATATTCGTTACGTCCTTTTTGTTGTCGATTGCATAGGAGGCGCCGAGTATCTGCTGAAAGAAGTAGGCGTAAAATAAAAACAACGTGGAGAATAAAAAACCTGTAACTAAACTAATTGCTTGGCTGTGGCGCAACTCAAGAGGCGCCCGCCGACAAGCGCTGCTCAACACCGCAATGGGCCTTTTGGACGTTGCGTGCCAGCTGCTGTGGGTTCTTGCCTGCAAACGCGCAATTGACATTGCAACGGGCGAGGCCGAAGGGTCGCTGCTGCTCACGGGAGTAACAATCGGGGCGCTTATGCTCATCGAGATTCTCTCGCGTAGCGCCGGCCGCTGGATAAACGCCCTTATGGGAGTAAAGACGAGCAACCGCACCCGTCTGCACATCTTCTCGCGTCTGATGCGCAGCGAGTGGCTCTATCTGCAAAAGCACCACACGGGCGACCTTATCAACCGCCTCGAAGGCGACGTCAGCAACATAACGCTGCTTGTTACCGAGAGCGTCCCGGCGGTTATTGTGGTGCTTGTACAGCTTGTCGGCAGCTTCGTGCTGCTCTTCAGTATGAACAGAATGCTGGCAGTCGTCATACTATTCATCCTGCCCGTCTGCCTGCTTGTGAGCCGCGTGTATGTACGTTATATGCGCGACTACAACCGTCAGGTGCGCGACAGCGACAGCCGCATACAATCGGTGCTTCAAGAGAGCCTCCAGCACAAAGCCGTCATAAAAACCCTTGAACAGAACGACGCAACCGAGCAGCATCTGACGCGCCTGCAAGAGAGGCTTCACAGTCAGGTGCGCAGCCGTGCGAAATTCTCAATCGGGGCATTTACCTTTGTGCAGTTGGGCTTTGCCGCCGGCTATCTGACAGCCTTCTTGTGGGGAGTGGGTGGCCTTTCGAGCGGAGCAATCACATTCGGCACACTGTCAGCCTTTTTGCAGTTGGTGGGCCTTATACAGCGTCCCACGATGGACCTCAGCCACTTCCTCCCCGGGATGGTGTCGGCACTCACCGCCGCCGAACGCCTCGCCGAGCTCGAAGAGCTCCCCGAGGAGCAGCAGGGCAACCGCATCATTCTTAAAAGTACCGCCGGAGTAAGATTCAGCAACGTCAATTTTGCCTACGAGGAGGGAAGCCGCACAATCCTTCGGAATTTCTCGTTCGATTTCAGCCCCAACAGCAGCACCGCCATCGTGGGCGAGACGGGCGCCGGAAAGACCACCATAATACGCCTTTTGGTGGCACTCGTACAGCCCGTCAGCGGCACAATCGAGCTATATAATAGCAGCGAGAAGCACCTCTCGTCGCCCCTCACACGCGGCAATTTCGTGTATATCCCGCAGGGCAACAGCCTCATCAGCGGCACCATACGCGACAATCTCCTTATGGGCAACCCCGAGGCCACCGAGCAGCAGATGCGCGAGGCTCTGCACACAGCCTGCTGCCATTTTGTCGATGAACTGCCCGAGGGCATCGACACCCCCTTGAGCGAACAAGGCGGCGGACTGAGTGAGGGTCAGGCGCAACGCATAGCCGTTGCACGCTCGCTTCTGCGTCCCGGCTCGATACTCATTTTAGACGAAATTACCTCGGCCCTCGACGAGGCAACCGAGGAGCAGCTGCTGGAGCGTCTCACCTCGGCAAAGACGGGAAAGACACTAATTTTCGTTACCCATCGTCCCGCCGCCCTCCGATACTGCACAAACGTCCTTAAAATAGAAAAATAACCCCCACCGACTAAAAAAACGCCTCGGCACAATAAACGACAAAAAAGCGCGTTAATTCAAAAGATAGCCTGCCCCATAAAAAAAGCAAGGCATAAACACAACTGCAAAATACTATGATAGAATATCTTAGAGGAGAATTAGCCGAGATTACCCCCGCCACCGCAATAATAGAGTGCGCAGGAGTGGGCTACGAGACAAACATAACCCTTAACACATACAGCGTGCTGCAAGGGAAAAAAGATGTAAAAATATATATCTACGAGGTTATACGCGAGGACACTCACCAACTATACGGATTCCACAGCAAAGACGAGCGCGCCCTCTTCCTCAAACTAATATCCGTCTCGGGAATAGGCGGAAACACCGCACGCACCATCCTCTCGGCCTTCACCGTTGCCGAGCTGTGCGAGGTAATCGCCACAGGCAACGAGACAGTGCTCAAGAGCGTCAAAGGTATCGGCCTAAAGACCGCGCAGCGCATAATCGTCGAGCTTAAGGACAAGATAAAGGATATTTCCTCGGGCGCATCGGGCACAGCCGCGGTAAATATTGCATCGAGCAACGAGACAGCCGAGCAGGCAGTATCGGCCCTTGTGATGCTGGGTTTCCCCTCGGCCGCCGCAAACAAAGTAGTCCAGAATGTTGTAAAAGCCCAGCCCTCGGCCTCGGTCGAGCAGGTCATAAAGCTGGCCCTCAAACAATTATAAAAGAGAGCAACGATGATACTGCGCGTGCTACTAATGTCGTTGATGATTCTCGCAAATATCCTCCCGATATTCGCGCAGGACGACACACGTGCAGCCCGCCGTCGAGCCCGCGAGCAGAGAATAGCCGCGCGCGACACTCTGAAGGCACGCTACCCCATTGCCCCGACAACCCCCGAGAGCCTCGACGACATAAAGAGCAACGCCTACGACCTGCACTCGCCGCAAAACATCGTAACCGACACAATATACAACGACAAGGACAGCACCTACACATTCCGCACACGCTTGGGCAGCGAGCTTCTTGGTGTCCCCATTATGCTCAAGCAACAGGAGTACTACCAATGGCATCTGAGCCAATCGGCCAAGCGCTATTTTCGCGAGAAGAACCAAAAAGAGTTCGAAGCGGCACAGAGCAAAGACAAATTCGACTTTACTGATATGCACTTCGACCTCGGCCCCGCCGAGAAAATCTTCGGCCCGGGAGGAGTGCGCATAAAGACACAGGGTAGCGCCGAGATGAAAATAGGCTACTCGATGCAAAAGATAGACAACCCCTCGCTGCCCCAGCGCAGCCGCAGCACCAACAGCTTCGATTTTGACGAGAAAATAAACCTCAACGTCAAAGGTAGCGTGGGCGACAAAATGAACCTCAACCTCAACTACAACACCGAGGCCACCTTCAGCTACGACGCACAGAAGCTGAACCTAAAATACGAGGGCAAAGAGGACGAGGTAGTAAAGCTCATCGAGGCAGGCAACGTATCGTTCAACACAAACTCCAGCCTCATACGCGGCGCATCGTCGCTCTTTGGCATAAGAGCCGATTTTCAGTTCGGCAAGCTCTCGTTGCAGACAGTAGTGTCGCAAAAGACATCAAGCAGTACCTCGGTAAGCTCTAAGGGCGGCACACAACTCACCACATTCGAGATTGAGATTGCCAACTACGACGAGAATCGCCACTTTTTCCTTGCCCACTACTTCCGCGACAACTACGACCGTTCTATGGCACAGTTGCCCACCATAATGTCGGGCGTAACCATCAACCGCGTCGAAGTGTGGATAACCAATAAGACCAGCGACTACAGCAACCCGCGCAATATTGTCGCCTTTACCGATATTGGCGAGAGTCGCCACATAAGCAACGCAATGTGGCAAGCCACGGGCAACCCCGGGGGGCTGCCCTCGAACAGCGCCAACAATCTGTACAGCACAATGAACAGCACCTACGGTGAGATTCGCAACATCGACAATGTAAACAACGTCCTCAGCAGCATAAACGGTATTAACGGCGGCCTCGACTACGAGAAACTATCGAACGCCCGTCTGCTCTCGGCCTCGGAATATACCGTAAACAAGGCCTTAGGATACATCTCACTCAAAAATGCCCTGCGCGCCGACGAAGTGCTTGCCATAGCCTACGAATACACCTACGGCGGACAGACCTATCAGGTGGGAGAATTTTCGAGCGACCAGAAAGAGTCGGGCTCGACACTCTTCGTCAAGCTGCTCAAGCCCAATGCCTGCTCGCCGCAGAACGGCTGCTGGGACCTTATGATGAAAAACGTCTATTCGCTGGGCACCCGCAGCCTCCGGAGCAACGAATTTAAGTTAGACATCTACTATGCCAGCGACAGCCTCGGCACCAACATAACCTATCTGCCCGAGCCCGGCCTCAAGAGCAACACCCTGCTGCGCCTTATGAACCTCGACCGCCTCGACGCCAACAACACAAAAGAGGCCCCCAACGGCACATTCGACTTTGTACAGGGCTACACGGTCGATGCCTCGACGGGTCGCATATTCTTCCCCTCGGTCGAGCCCTTCGGAAGCTATCTGCGCAGCAAGATAGGCAACGATGCGGTAGCCGATAAATATGTATTCCAAGAGCTCTACGACTCGACAAAGACCGTCGCCAAGCAAATAGCCGAAAAAGACAAATTCTACCTTATAGGCGAATATACAGGCTCCTCGGCCAACATCATACAGACAGGCTCGACCAATATTCCGCGTGGCTCGGTGGTTGTTACCGCAGGCGGCGTTACCCTCACCGAGAATGTCGATTATCAGGTCGATTACTCATCGGGCATTGTAACCATCCTCAACCAGAATATCATAGACGCAGGCACAAACGTCAACGTCTCGCTCGAAAGCAACACACTGTTCAATATGCAGCGCAAAACAGTGCTCGGACTAAATTGGAAATACGACTTCTCTAACGAGCTTAATTTCGGCGGTACATTTATGACACTGCGCGAAAAGCCTCTGACCTCAAAGGTTGATATGGGCTCGGAGCCGCTGAACAACACCATCTGGGGCATCAACCTATCGTGGAAGAAAGAGAGCCAATGGCTCACCAATATGATTGACCGCCTGCCGCTGATAAGCTGCACCGTCCCCTCGTCCATAAACCTCACAGCCGAGTTTGCCCGTCTGAACGCAGGCACGTCGAGCGAGGTACAGAGCCAAGCATCATACATCGACGATTTTGAGAGCACCGAGAATGGCATCGACCTTACAGCCCCCTCGGCGTGGGTGCTGGCCTCGTTGCCCACGGGAATGCCATACAGCAGCCTCACAAACGACGTACGCACGGGCTACAACCGCGCGCGCCTAAGCTGGTACACCATCGACCCGCTCTTCACACGCCGCAGCTCGTCGCTAACCCCCTCGCACATAAAAAGCGACATTGAGCAACTATCGAACCACTACGTCCGCGAGGTATATGAGCGCGAGCTCTACCCAAATAAAGAGAGCACATACGGCGAGTCCTCGACACTCTCGCTGCTGAACCTCACCTACTACCCCAACGAGCGCGGCCCCTACAACCTCGACCCCGACCTAACATTCGACGGCAAGCTGACCGACCCCGAGAAGCGTTGGGGCGGAATAACACGCCAATTGGGAACAACCGATTTTGAGGCCGCCAACATCCAATATGTGGAATTTTGGATGCTCGACCCCTTTATATACGAACAGACGGGAATGGGCGGCGACCTATACATAAACCTTGGCGAAGTATCCGAGGACATTCTAAAAGACGGCAAGAAATTCTTCGAGAACGGACTGCCCGCCGAGGGCAACACCTATCAATACGAAGAGACAGCCTTCGGACGCGTGCCCACCACCACAAGCCTCGTCTATGCTTTTGACAACAACGCCGGCAGCCGCCGGCAGCAAGATGTCGGCCTCAACGGCCTCAGCAGCGCCGAGGAGGCACAATTCGCCCCCTACGCAAGCTACCTCGAAGCAATCAAAGGGCGCGTGCGGGGCGAGGTATATGACAGCATCGCAGCCGACCCCGCAGGCGACACCTATCACTACTTCCGCGGCAGCGACTACGACGCCAAGCTAATGGGCATCATCGAGCGCTACAAATACTTCAACAACACCGAAGGAAACTCGCCCGCCTCGGCCGACAATCAGAGCTACAACAGCGCCGCAAAGACCACCCCCGACATCGAGGATGTCAATCAGGACTTTACAATGGACGAGTACGAGAATTACTTCCAGTATCGTATCTCGCTGCGCCCCGAAGATATGCAGGTGGGACGCAACTACATAACCGACAAACGCACCGTATCGACCAAACTGCGCACCGGCACCACCGAGAGCGTCGATTGGTACAAATTCCGCGTGCCCATCAACGAGTACGAGAAGGCCGTCGGCACCATACGCGACTTTACCTCGATACGCTTTATGCGTATGTATATGACCGCCTTCCGCAAGCCCATCACCCTGCGCTTCGCCACAATGCAGCTTGTGCGCGGCGATTGGCGCCCCTATCAGCAGGCGATAGCATCGGTCAACAACACCTCGCCCTCGGTAACAGGCGACTTTACAATGTCGGCAGTGAACATCGAGGAGCACGGCGACCGTCGCCCCGTCAATTACGTGCTTCCTCCCGGAATATCGCGCATCCTCGACCCCGAGCAGCCGCAGCTGCGTCAGGACAACGAACAGTCGCTCGCCCTTCAAATAAACAATTTGGGCAGCAAAGAATCGCGCGCAGTGTATAAAAAGAGCAATCTCGACGTCAGACAGTACGAGCGCATCCAGCTGTACGTACACGCCGAGGCCCCCGAGCTCGACGCCACCGCCCTTGCCAACCACGAGGTATCGCTGTTCGTGCGTCTGGGCTCGGACTACAAGAGCAACTACTACGAGTACGAAGTTCCGCTTGCAATAACCCCGCACGGCTCCTACGACAAATACAGCAACACAGGCGCAACAGCCGTGTGGCCCGCCGAGAATATGATAGACATTCCCCTGAGCAAGCTCACAGGGATAAAAGTGCGTCGTAACACCCTGCGCAACAGCGGCGCCGACGATGTGAACAACACCACAATATACAGTGAGTACGACGAGGATACCCCCAAGAACCGCATAAGCATCGTGGGCAGCCCCTCGCTGGGACAGATAAAAGTAATGATGATAGGCGTGCGCAACAACACAGGCAACGCAAAGTCGGCCATTGTGTGGGTTAACGAGATGCGCCTCTTAGGCTTCGAGAACAAGAGCGGATGGGCCGCACAGGGCAACCTTAATCTGAAACTCTCGGACATTGGCAGCTTCGACGCACAAGGCAAGATAGAGACAGCCGGATTCGGCGGCCTCGAAGACAAGCTCGCCTCGCGCCGCAAGGACGACCACTATCGCTACACACTCACCGGAACATTCGACTTTGGACGCCTGCTGCCACAAGGCGCAAAAGTATCGCTGCCCACCTACTACTCATTTGCCGAGGAGGTTACCTCGCCGCTCTACAGCCCGTTCGAGACCGACCTGCTGCTTGACGACGTCCTCGACAGTTACAGCGGTGCTGCGCGCGACTCCGTGCGCAACATTGCCGAGGTGCGCTCCACAACACGCAATTTCTCGCTCAGCAACGCCAAAGTAAATATCTCAAGTAAATTGGCAATGCCCTACGACCCCGCCAATTTCAGTTTCAGCTTCTCGTACTCGCGCACCGACAAGAGCGGCAGCACAATTGATTGGGAGCGCCGTCTCAATTGGAAAGCCTCGGCCGCCTACAACTATGCGAGCCCCATAAAGACCATAAAACCCTTCGAGAAACTAAAAGGAAAATCGAAATATCTGAAGATACTCAAAGAGTTTGGCATCAACCCATTGCCGCAGAGCATCACATTCAACACCGATATGTCGCGCAGCTATCAAGAGATGCAGGCACGCGACCTTAACAGCACAAGCGGCGGCAGCCCCATCCCCCTGAATTTCTCGCAGGAATTTTATTGGAACCGTTCATTCTCAATAAAGTGGGACCCCACCACCAATCTGCGTATGAGCCTCAACACAGGCACAAACGCCGAGATTGAAGAGCCCTACGTGCCCGTAAACAAAAAGCGCTACCCCAACGAGTATGCCATCTGGAAAGACTCGGTAAAGATGAGCATACAGAGTATGGGCCGTCCGCTCACCTATCAGCAGAATTTTACAGCCTCGTACAATCTGCCGCTGAACAAAATGCCCATATTCGAGTGGCTCACAGCCGACGCAAACTACTCGGCCTCGTACAATTGGGCGCGCGGCAACAGACTCTCGGGCGTGAGCTTCGGTAACAACATATCGAACAAGCGCAATATAACCGCAAACGGCAGCTTCAACTTCGAGAAGCTCTACAACCTTATCCCCTACCTCGAAGAGACCAACAAACGCTTCGCCTCGAAGCGCTCGGGCCGGGACAGCCGCAAGGGCAGTGCCTCGCAGCGCAGCAAGGAGAAGAAGAAAAAAGTAAAACCCTTCACAAAAGAGATAAAATTGATGCTCGACAGCGCTCTCACCCTCAAGCACGGCCTCGGCAACAAGAAATTCACCCTCACCGCCCGCACAAAAGAGGGCAAGAATTACAAGCTCAAATACAAAGTAATAGACGAGAACAGCATACTCATAAAGAGCAAGGACACAATAGGGCTGAAGATAAGCATCGTCCCCAAGGAGAAGGGCGAAAAATCCTCCTTTGCCAAGAATATGCAGTACCCCGCCCGACTGCTTATGTCGGTGCGCAGCGCCTCGATAAGCTACACAAACTCCTACGCCCTCACCCTGCCCGGCTTTATGCCCGAGGTAGGCGACATCTTCGGACAAAAGAGCATAAACGGACTATACGCCCCGGGCCTCGACTTTGCATTCGGACTAACCGACGACAGCTATCTGCGCAAGGCCCACGAGCGCGGCTGGCTGCTTAGCAACGACAGCATAGCTATGCAAGCATCGAGCAACGCCGCCGAAGACCTGCAACTGAAAATGGTCATTGAGCCCGTAACCGACCTCAAGATAGACCTTAACGCCAGCTGGACACGCAACAAGAGCCGCAACATACAATTTATGTACGCAGGAATGCCCCACACCGAGTCGGGCGGATTCTCGATGACCACCATCAGCATCGGCAACTCCTTTGGTGGCGGCAGCGCAAGCAACAACTATAAATCGGCCGTATATGACAAATTCGTCGGCAGCCTTGAGACAATGCGCCAACGCATCGAGCAGCTATACGATGGCAGCAAATACCCCGTCGGAAGCGCCCTTGCCGGCCAGACATACGACCCCGCCAACGGAGGTGTCGATAAATACTCGGCCGACGTAATGATTCCCGCCTTCCTCGAAGCCTACACAAGCGGCTCGAAAGGCTCGTTGCGCGACCTCTTCCCCTCGTTTATGAGTATGCTCCCCAATTGGCGCATAAAATACTCGGGCCTCTCGAAATTAGAGTTCTTCAAAAAGTACTTCAAGAGCGTAAATATCGAGCACGGCTACAAGAGCATCTACGCAATGGGCTCGTACAGCACCTACTCGACCTATATGGAATACACCAACGGAATAGGCTTCATCAGCAACACAGCCACAGGAATGCCCGTTCCCGGCAGCCGCTACAATATAGGCTCGGTGTCGATAAACGAATCATTCTCGCCCCTTATTGGAGTAAATGTAACCACCAACAACAATATCACCGTGGGTGGAAAATATGTAAAATCGAGAGTGCTTAATCTGAGCCTTACCTCCATTCAGATGGTCGAGACCTACTCGGACGAGATTGCCATCAACCTCGGCTACAAGATAGTGGGGCTCAAGCTCTTCGGCGGCGGCAAAAAGGCCAAAAAGAGTAAAAACTCGGTGAGCAACGACCTTAATATACGCGGCGATTTTTCGTACAAAAATATGTCGGCGCTTGCACGCAGCATCGACAAAGGCACCACACAAGCCACCAGCGGCACAAAGTCGTTCAACTACTCGCTATCGGCCGACTACACATACAGCAAGCTGCTCACCCTGAGTTTCTATTTCGACCGCCAGCAGACAATCCCCCTTATCTCGGCAAGCTCGTACCCCACAACCACCACCGATTTTGGAGTAAGTATGCGATTCTCGCTCACACGATAAAAGAGGCACAGCAGCAAAAATACGTGGCCGAGATAATTTTATTTACCACGCACTCGGAGTGCTTTGCGGCTATTCTCTCTTTCACTTTATACTTTAGGACTTACTTTTTTTCCGAAAAAAAGTAAGCAAAAAAACCTGCACCTAAAGAAATTGTCGCGGGGCCTCCTTTGCTCGTGAGGCAACAGTGCGCTCACTCGGTCGGAGGCCCAGCTTGTCATTTCGGTTTACGATTGTTTTAAGGGTGCTGCGGAATTA
>JAFQVS010000046.1 GCA_017407905.1 Bacteroidaceae bacterium
CGTTCTTTGAGCGTTGAGTTTGTTGACCTTGACGGAACCACCTCAATAGAGAATGTAACCATCGACGGCGACGGTTCAATTGACTTCTCGCAGCAGGATGGTGTTTACTACGACCTTAGCGGCCGTCGTGTAGAGAATCCCACAGCCGGTATCTACATCGTTAATGGTAAAAAAGTGTTGGTTAAGTAAGTGCAATGATAGGTACGTTTGCTTAATCTATCATAGCCGAGCGCAAAACACTTGGGCGCAGCCAAAGGTTGGTTAAGTAAACAGAGTGGCTGTTAAGCCTGTTTAATAAAGCCTTTTTGAACAGTTTATAGGTAAAATACATTATTATATTATTAAGGCAGGCTTGTTCTTTGAAACAAGCTGTGCCTTAATCACCGCGGAATGAAATTCTTGCATTTGCCGGGTTTAAGACGTTTAATAAAAAAGAAAATAAAGAAATTATGAAGAAAACATATCAAGCCCCCGAGATTATAGAGACTACAATCGTTTCTGAGAACATTGTTGCTACCTCAGGTGAAATTAGCGGAACAATCAATAGTGGTTCGGAGCGTACCAAGCCGACAAAGGACCCCGGTACTTGGAATAATATCTGGAATAACTGATAATATGTGTGTATTGCTCTATGCGAAGGTCGCGGCCTGCATAGAGGTTACTTAACATTAAGATAGTACAGTAATTGTCAATGTATTGGCATTACTGTAGTAACTGTAATTGTCATAACTGAGATACTAATATAACGCAAATAAATAATGTCGAGGCGCATACACTCCACGCTTGGAGGGCCGATTGCTGCCTGAAGATTAAATTTTGCACCCCCGAAACAATATAAGAGGAATTTGTTCTTTTTCAACTGTTCCTGACAGTTTAAAATAAAAAGAATTTACAATGCTTAAATATTTATATCTATCATTGATGCTGCTGTTTTGTGCTCCTGCTTCTGCACTAACTCCGCAGGGCGAGAGCGAAGAGACAGACACAGCATCTACTATAAAGTTTGCCGATCGCATAAGTATTCACACTAATACTTTAGGGTGGCTGTTTATGACACCTAATGTTGGTGTCGAGTATGATTTTGTGCATAATAAGCACAAAAAAATATCGCTTCTCCTGACAGGAAAATTCAATGGGCAGACCAATCAGAAATTTGCCTCGCGCTACGTCTATAATGTTGCAGGTGCAAGAGCCGAGTTGCGTTGGTATTTCCGTACCCGTAAAATCGACGACTTAGGCGATAAGCCCGAGGAGAGAATCTATAGCGGTAAGGCTGCCGATTTTAGAGGCCCGTGGGAAAAGGAGCGTGTAAGCAGCACCGACGGCTTCTTTAATAAACTATGGAATAGTAGAGGACTTGTAACTGCCAAGAAAAATCCTCGCCGACACAGGGCATACTATGTAGGCCCTTATGCTGCGTATGATAAATTCAGCGTAAAGTTTACAGAGACCGGCTATCAGGGTAGTGCGATAGGGGCAGGAGTTTCATTTGGTTACTCGGCACCCTTGTACATTTATAATAACGGCAATGTAATTGACTTTGAAATTGGTGCGGGAGTAGGTGCTGCCATTATCGATTACGATGAGTATGGCTATAGCCGCGAGGATAATTGTTACACCGCCGGCAATACAGGAAAATCGGCTATTCTTCCAATGCTCTCCGACGTGCGTCTTTCGCTCGTTTATCGCTTCGAGCCCATTCAAGATCAGGCATACGAGGTTAATTACGACAAGCTCGTGAAGCAGCGTCATATGTACAACCTCAGAAAAGAGTATCTTGTAAAAGACACCGCCTTTGTAATGAGCGACTCTGTCATCGACCTGATTAAAGAATATAACAAGAAAATATTTGCATACAACAGCAAGATTAAAGAGTATAATCGCGCGATTCTAAAGCACGAGAATGCCGATTCGGCCGACCTCCTGACCGAGCAGGCGCCCGCGTTCGAGTATATCAGAGTGCCCAAGAAACTCCTTAATTTTGGTTCGGATAAGACACTCGAAAATAAAGAAATAGCATCGGTCGAGGAACTGGACGACAAATATATCTCCAATATAATCACTCAGTTTAAGCCCATAGCCAATATAGTGGAAAACTACGAGACGCGCGCCGCTTCGGCAGATGCGATAATGCTCGGTAATTATCAATCTGTCTCTATGCGTGTTGATTCTTTATCTGGTATCCCTTATTACGACTATATTTTGGGAGTAATCCCCCGTATTAACGCCGAGGTTATCCAGCCGCATAACGAGAGCATATTGATGGCAGTGGCCGATAATAGCCAGCTAAACGATACATTGTCGGCACGCCACTTCTTGGATAGCGCCAATAATGTAGGTTCGGGTAGCCTTATTAAACAGACTGATAAATTCGTGCTGAAAGCTCCCAAGAACTATGCGTTACTTTCGTTGAACGACCAGATTGCTTCGGAGAATTTAAATAAGGTAGATTTATTGCAGCAGAAATATGGCATAACTGCCGACCTCGGACAGATTGACCACGAAAAGATAGAACGTGAGAGAAAAGCCGCCAAGGAGAAAGCCAAGGCTGCCAAGGAGAAGGCCAAGCAAGATGCTAAGGCTGCCAAAGAGAAAGCCAAGCAAGATGCTAAGGCCGCCAAAGAGAAGGCCAAGCAAGATGCTAAGGCTGCCAAAGAGAGGGCCAAGCAAGAGGCTGAGGCTGCCAAAGAGAAAGCCAAGCAAGAGGCTGAAACAGCTGCCGACGGAGCAACTGCCACGGTAGCCGAGCAGGCCGAGGCCGTATCGGAGAAGGTCGAAGAGACTGCCGCTGAGGTCGAGGAGGCTGTCGAGGCTACAGAATCGGCAATAGATGAGAACAAGACCAAAGAGCAGGCCAAAGCCGAGGAAAAAGCTCGCAAAGAGCAGGAGAAACTCGACAAAGAGCTGAAAAAGAAGCAAGAGAAAGCCGCCAAAGAGCAGGCCAAAGCCGAGGAGAAAGCTCGCAAAGAGCAAGAGAAACTCGAAAAAGAGCTGAAAAAGCAGCAGGAGAAAGCCGCCAGAGAGCAGGCCAAAGCCGAAGAGAAAGCCCGTAAGGAGCAAGAGAAACTCGAAAAAGAGCAGAGCAAAGAAAGCGATGCCGACAATAATAAAAACGAAAATAGCGACGAGGAGTAATTATGAGAAAGATTTTTAACAAAATTGCAGTAGCTACCATCGCCACAGTTTCGTTTGCGGCGTGTACCGAGGTTGACATCTGTACAAGCGAACTGCATCCGCACCTCGCAACAGTTGATATAAGTTACGATTGGAACGGTGTAACAATGAGCGACTCTATGCTCGTTATGCCCTATCGAATTGTAAACGAGTGGAGTTGTGTTTATATATGCACACCCGATGGTAGCGCAGGACATTACATTGATAATCGTCCCGATAGTGTCTTTACAAATGACGCAGGCGAACTCTTTACCATAAAAACAGGTGAGACACGCTTTCTTACATTCAACTATAACCCCGCGAACGTTGCCTACGCTTACAGCAATGTTTTGTCGAGCGAGGATGTAATGAACAATTTAGTGAAAGTAAGATACAAAAGCTACTCGCTCGAGTCGTCTGTGATGAAGCAGTACTATGGCAACGATTTTATCAGCGCCGATACAACCAAAAACAACTATGTGCTGAACGGAGACCTATTCCCCCACGTATATTCGCAATATACAGGTATCATAGATGTCGAGAATGGTTCTAATAAAATAGAATTTGCACCCAAAAGCATTTTCAACAACTACGAATTTAATTTCGATATATCGGCCGAGGGCGTTACGGTAAACAAAGTATTGGCCTCTCTTTCGGGAGTACCTTACAGCTACAATATGACAACGTGCAAGCCCGAGACAAGCAGAGTGTGCAATGTACTATTCGGCGTGGCAGGCAATGGCGGTTCCAAATACACGGGAACAGCTACTGTGCTGGGTCTTCAGCGCTCGTCAGATTCGACAATCAGTCGCGGCCCCGGTTGCTTGCAACTCGCAATATACGTAACCGATGCCGAGGGTAACGACAAAGTCTATAATTTGTTGATTAACCTATACAACTATATACCCGGAATCGACAGATTGCAGTATGGCAAGGATTGCACATACAATATTGACGCTCCAATTGTAATAACAAACGACGGTGTCGAGACCTCAAAAGGTGCAGCATCGTGGAAGTTATTAAACCTAAGTCTCTAAAGCCTAATAAAACAGAAAGTTATGAAAAAAAGTCTTATAATAGGAATCTTTATGCTAATGTCTATGTGCGCAAGTGCACAGATGGTAGCCGTAAAGACCGACGCGGTAAAAGACCTTGCAATGATTCCAAACTTAGGTGTTGACCTTGTTGTCGGAGCAAAGCATACACTCGGTTTGCAGCTTTTTGGAACAGGCAACTGCTGGGGAAACAAAGTGGAAACAATCGGTCTTTCACCCCGTTTCCGCTATTGGATAAGCGGACGTCCCTTTACACAGGTGTTCTTGGGAGTGAATGCTCAGGTTGCCAACTATAATATCGAGTGGAGCAATTGGAAATATCAAGGAAACTCCGTGGCAGCGGGTCTTGAAGTGGGATACGCATTCAACCTATCGCAGCGCTTCAATATCGAGCTATCGGGAGGAACCGATCTTATGTATTTTAGCCATAAAGAGTATCGAGTGCGAGATAACTATTTCAACTATGGCGAGAAGGCCAATGCAAACGGCACAATCTTCTGTCCGCGTCTCGAAGTCTCTTTTGTGTATGTGATAAGATAATTGTTAGTATTAAAGGATAAAAGACTATAATATGCGTTTACTAAGATATATTACTTTACTATTGTCGGTTGTATTTGCGTGCAATACATTTGCCCAAGAAAAAACCGATGGCGTAAAACTGAAAGTAAAAATCATTTACGAATTTGGTGCCGATGCCGATGATACTAACTACAAGGAGGCCATAAGACTTACGCAATTATACACATTCGGCCCCTCGCATAATGCAAGACAAGAGCTTAACTTCTTGGTCAGCAACGAGGATGTGCAGTTGGGTAACGGTAAATTTATCGAGCATTTTGAGTTGATTGAGTATCAACAAGAGGAAAAACCCTTCTTGCAGAGTGATAAGTATGCAGGAACCGATACCACGAGTACTGTTCTTGGTAAGGTGGTCGAGTACGAGGTTACATTGCTCCCCGGAACCGAGTCGGTAGCTATATATTGTCCTTACAATGGTTTGAAGAAGGTCGAGAACAAAGGTAAGGTATTCTCACTTTCCGGAGGACGTAATATTAGCTTCCATATGGAGGACAAGGTGCTGCCCGAGGTTGATGCTTCGGCATTCTCCGAGACACTCAGCATTGACGAGATTCCTGCCGAGAAGCCCGGTGTGCTTATTATGAATAAGACATTCAGCTTCCCTTACAGAGTGCGTCCGAACCAGCGTATCATTGCCCAGCCGGTATGGTACGACCGTGTGGATGTAGCCGATGCCGATGCCGATACAGTATTTGCATACGGAAAGGCTGTCTATATTGATTCTAACGAGTTTGCCCTTACACAGCAGAATCATATGGATAGAAATATGATGAATGACAAATTGTATCATTATATAGATACAATAAAGTATCATAAATATCCTAAGGTAAACAACAATCGTCTCGATTCACTGTGGAATGTAGTGTGCGATAGATTAAAGACTGCCGTCAGAGTACCCGACGCAAAGGATACTCTATTGTGTGTGTTCCCCAGTGGAAGCACCAACTTCTCACGTGATAAGTGGTTGGCTTGTATGGACAACAAAACAAGCCGCGACTCATTGCGAACATTATATCACGCGTTTTTGGTAAATGACCCCTCGCCCGTCAGTCAGTATCTTGTTGCGCACATAACCGATTCAATTCGCAGTAATATCAGAATATCGCCTAATTTCGATACAATATACGTTCAGGCCTATGAGGAGTTGCGCGGACATAATCCGAGCACAGCGCATCCCTATCCTAAGGGTGTACACCTTTATGTCGAGGACTACAACACAAAACTCACCGAGGAGGTCGACAACAGGGACGGAGGCGAGCGTAAAAGCCCCTTCAAATTCTTGGACTTTACATTTAACGAGTTTATCCCCGATGCCGAGGAATTTCATTTGATAATGAAGGCCGAGGAGTTTAACGATAATAAAGAGGTGCGTTTGCAGTTTGTGAAGAACTCGGCGGCGTTTGTGCCCAATGACAGTACAAACGAGGTCGAGATGGAGAAGCTGAAAAAGTTCTTCGAGGAGTACAGAAACGACGAGAATCGCAACCTTCAGAGAGTGGATGTAATTGCACAGTCGTCGCCCGAGGGTAACGAGGCCGGCAACCGTGCGTTGGCTCAGAAGCGTGGTGCGGCAGCGTGGTCTTTGGTATCGGGATTGACAAGAGCGCTTCCCCGTGTTACAACCGACGTTGCTCCGTGGGATTCTGTAGCCTCGCTCTTGCGCAAGGATGGTAAAATAGAGATTGCCAATTTTGTCGATGAGACAATTGCGCGCTTTCCCAATAATCGTGCAAGTCAAGGCTCGACGATTGTAGCCTCTCCTTACTATAAGAGTGGCGAGCTCGACCCCTATCTTGCTGCGCTGCGTCGAGTGAATTTCGTGTTGCACGGTACAACAATCGGACAGTTGCCCGATAATGTAATTATTCAAAGATACAGAGATGGTAACTACGGCTCTTTCGGCCGTGCCGAGTATTGGGTGCTTTTGAATAATATAAAAGACCCCGATGAGCAATACGAGCTTGCAAAAATAGCCTACGAAAAGACACGTCGTCCTATGAAATATACCAATCACGAGGGATATTGGGCTTTTGCAGCGGCAAATTTGGCAGCAGCTAATATTCATCGCGGTATATACGACCTTACAGTGTTGCGCCCCTTCCTCGACTTGGAAAATGCTCTTATCCAGCTGACAGAGGATTCGACACAGGTTATCCCGGGACAGAATGATAATGCTATGTATATTCTTAAGAAAGATGATTTTATCAACTCTCTTAAGGCTCAAGGCGATGGCTCTTATAAAGCATCCCTTAAGGTATATATGAGCAGCCGTGTAGATACAATTGTGCTCTCGTCAACAGTTTATAACGAGGTAAAAGCGCTGCTTGGTAGAAACGGTGCCGAAAAAACATTCCCTCTGCTCAGCGGCAACGGCGACGAGCTTTATGTCGAGGTGGGTCGAAACGAATGTACATTGACAAGATATTATAAAGAGCCCGATAAAGTTATACATTACAGCAAGGGACAATATCTTTTGAATGAGGCAAAAAAATTCGATAGAAGCAACTCAAAAGACAATATCGAGTATCTGAACCAGATTGATATGGTTGCCAACCAGCTGATTATGACACTTAAGAACCCCGACTCGTATTGGGCACAATATCTGTATCAGTTGACCGAGATTGTTAAAAAGCAGATGCAACGTAACAAGGCAATCTTGACAAAGAGAGGCGAGTATGCCGCCTACGAGCGATTGGTTGCAGTGGCCGATTGTTACAATGGTAAATTTATGGGTAACGACCCCGAGAGTGTAAGACAGCGCGACATTGTAGCTTCGACCTCGCCAAAGAACCTTGTCATTGTGAATATTGCAATGGACGATTCGCAGGTTCCCGGTGGTAAGGAGTTGAACATCGCTTATCACGCAGCAAAGGAGTTGCCCGATACTTGCGCCGAGTCTAACTACTTGCGAGCAATAATATACAACAGAAAGTACGAGGAGAACACAAGACACTATCCCATTGATAATGCCTACAATTTCCTCGCAAAGGCCTTCTTGCAGAATATCAATATGATTTCAATGGCAAGCAATGATTTTGACCTTTTGAGCCGTTACGCCAATATTGATGTTGTCGATGGAGCCCTTGTAAAGTGGGAGGCTCAGAGGCTTGCCGAGGTTGATTCTATTTCAAAGACAATAGATGATTATGCCTTCCTGAACTACTATGATGCAATAAGCACCGTAAACTCTAATGTAGATGCTGCCCGCCTTTCTATCTTCAAGTCGATTCTCTTGGACGATACATATTATGATATATTGTGCGTAAGAATGAAAGGGTTGCAAAAGCAGATGCGCCTAAAGGCAAATGATGTTTTGAGTAAAGAGAAATATAATGCTCTCAAAGATATAAAACTTTCGTTCGACGGAATTAGAGCCAATCTCGATGCAGGAAAGCCTGCCGGCAATGCTCTCTACGAGCAGGCCTTGAGAGAGGTTCAGGACTTGAGAAGGGATTTAAAATAAGAAACTCATATAATCGCAAAGATTAAAATTATATATGAAGAATCTGAATACGTTTATAAGATGTGTTGTGCTTTTTAGCTGTATGGTATTGGTAACACCATTCAGCAAGGCATACTGCTCTACGTCATTAAGCAGTGCAAACTATGCAGTATCGAGCGACACAACAAAATCGGGTAAGAAAGTCTTTAAAGCCAGCGATTATGGCCACAACGTGCTTGATATGCTTCAGCAGGGTCGTTATCGCCACGGCGATGCTGTCCCTTATTCTAACAAAGGACTGCTGTCGCATCTATATGTAGGCACTTCATTTGGTATCGACCAATTAGCTGCTCGATATGATTATCAATACAATCCTGCATTTATGTGGGGATTGACCATTGGTAAGGAGCTAAATAAAACCAATGCGCTTAGTTTGAGTTTGTTGTATGGTAAGAGTGAGAGTGAGGTAACTTACAGCTACTTTTACAGATATGCAATACAGTTGAATCACTACTTTAACTTCACGAGATATTATCTTGGTTATAATCCTAAACGTCTGTTCGAAATTTCGTCAATGTTGGGCGCAGGCTATCAAATGGGCGAGTATTACGGACAAAAAGAGTCGGCTCCCTATTTGTCGTTCGGAGTAAAAGGTGATGTACGTTTGGGTAATAATGTAAAGCTTGCCATCGAGCCATACGTTAATGTAGGTAGCGAGGGCTATAATGGTGCCGAAAAGGGCTATTGGTACTCTAAGTACAATATATCATACGGTGCGCGTGCTGCCATTAACTATACATTCAGCAATGAGTTGGATGCAGAATACGAGGATTATCCCTTCTCTCGTAACTATTTCTTTGTTACCACAGGTCTGCAAAGCCTCAAGAGTAACATTGACTTTATGCAGACACTTGCTCCCACTGTGGCTTTTGGTTACGGTCATTGGCTCTCGCCCCGCGTTGCTATGCAGTTTACGGCAGGATGGTCGGCCGGTGGATATAAGAAATATAACACGTATTTGGCTGATGGCAGTTTGGCATATACTCGCTATACAAAATCGCAGTATCTTTTTGGTCGCGCCGAGGCTGTGTTTAATGTCCTTTCGTACTTAAACGATGGTGCGCAGTTAAAGGGCTTCGCTCTTGATGTAATGGGAGGATACGAGTTTGGTAAATTGTGGAAGTACAATACAACATATTTAGACCAATATACCAATTCTTATGGTGGCATTACCGCTGCTTTGCGTGCAAAGTATTATAGCACCGAGGGTAAGGCTTTCTATTTTGAGCCGCGAGTAACATTGGCTACCTATGGCTATGAGGGTGCCGGTTATAACTCCTCGATAGACTATCATCGCCTCGATACAAGATACAGCATTGCGCTTGGTATGGAGTATGGCAACCCCGAGGTAGATGGCGATAAATACGGCAAGCCTACCGATGATTTTGAGGCAAAAACCTCTATATTTGTTTCAGCCGGACCAAACTATGTCTTTAACCGTGAGACATATAGCGGTGCGATGAATGTAAACGGCTCTTTTGGCTTCGGTCTCGAGTATCAACCGTTTAAATTGTTTGGTGTGCGTGCAATGTTCGACTACTCGTCGTACGGATTTAATGTAGATAGAAGCTATAAGAGTGTCGTTGGCGATGTACCTGTTGCAGGTAAAGGTGTTTGGAATAAGAAATTTAATATAATAAGTGGTATTGTTGATGCAAAAATCGACCTTACCAATATGTTCTATGGCTATAATAGCAACCGTAAATGGAATAACGCATTCTATCTTGGTGCTGTACTTAGTCGCTACGACAAGATTAGTGGTAAGCAGTTAGAAGGGCCTAAGCCCGTGTCAAATGTAGATTTTGATAAATCGCGTCCTTTAAAGAACTTTATCGGTGGACATTTGGCATTTAATACCTCTTATCATCTGAACGATAATTGGGCGCTATTTGGTGAGCTTGATATGCGTATTTACGGCAATGAGTTTATGTCTGATAAAACTATAGACTATAACCCCGTTCGCACTTTGGCATTCCGTGTGGGTTCAAGCTATACGCTTGACGCATCCGAGACATTGCTTGCCGATGACAAAGATATACCTTTCGCTCCCGATTATTTCTTTATCTCGGGTGGTTTACAGAGCCTTTATGCCAAGATGGAATTTAAGAACACATTGGGCCCTGCGCTCACATTGGGTTACGGTCATTGGTTCTCGAAATATTTAGGTTATCAGCTCTCGGGAGGATGGTCGGCCGGTGCCGAGCGCCTATTGGCTCACGGCAGATTGCCAAAAACGCAGTTTGCATTTGTTCGTGCCGAGGCTATGATGAATGTTCTAAGAGCATTGAACGAGAACACCGGTCGCGGATTCTCTGTTGCGGCTCTTGCCGGAGGTGAGTTTGGTAAACTGTGGCGATATAGAAGCACACTCGACGACCAGACAGTGGCCGGCTACGGTGGATTTACAGGTGCTTTGCGCTTTAAGTATCATTCGGGCGAGGGTAAGAACCTTTTTGTTGAGCCTCGTCTGACATACGCTCATTTTGACGATGAGTATCTTGAGAGTGCGGGATACGGTCTTTCGCGTTTGGTAACACGATTTACCCTGTCGGCCGGTATGGAGTTTGGTTCGCCCTACAATTGCGGCTCGGCATCCAAAATTAAAGCCGAGGATGAGTTTAATCCCTCTTTGTCCGTTATGGCAATGGCGGGTCCGTCGTATATGTTTAATCGCGAGACATACGGTAAGGAGTTGAATATGGACTATTCTATGGCTCTTGGAGTAGAGTATCAACCTTATAAATTGATTGGTTTCCGTGCTATGCTCGATTATGCTAAGTATGGCTTTACAAAATATACAAATTTCTACTATAAGGCTAACGATGTAAATAAAACGGCAAAAGGGCTCGTTGATAAAGATTATACATATCTCAGTGGTATCATAGATGTGAAATTGGATATGAGCAACCTGCTTTATGGTGTTGATGGTGAGCGTCGTTGGAATACTGCAATATATGCCGGCCCCATCATTAGTAAATGTCAGGGCTTAAGCAGCGAGTTGCATAGCGGTGAAATGAAGCCCGAGTATGAGAATCTGAGAATATACGCTAAGAAACCCGATAATACAACTATTGGCCTGCATACAGCTTTCAATGCAAAATATTCAATAAGCAAGGAGTGGAATGTATTTGGTGAGGCAGACTTGCGTATCCACAGCAACGAATTTATTTCGGAGAGTGCTGTTGACTACAACCCCGTGCGTACGTTGAATTTCCGTGTCGGAGTTTCGTACGATATAAAATAAAAGCTGTTTGAATTATTGGCTTTTTAAAATAAATTTATAGAGATTTAAACAGTTCTTAAGACAAAGAAGTATGAAAAAGAAAAATATATTTGCATCATTGGCAGTGGCGTTTTTCTGCTCCTCGGCTGCTTGGGGAACCACATTGTCGGCCACAGAGTGTTATTCATCCCGAATAACACTCCCCGACGACACTGCAAAAGTCGAGGTAGGTTCCATCAGAACGCAGGTTGTAACCGAGCCGGTAACAGCCGTTTCCGACTCACTTAATTCGGCAATGCAGCCTCAGAAGAGAATGCTTACCGAGGGTAACGATACGGTTTCTGCTCAAGCAAAGATGTTTGGTACCGTAACAGGTTTTGTGGGTGATTCAAAAGAGGAGCCTCTTGTAAATGTAACGCTGCAATTCTTCTCTTTGCCCGATACCACTTTCGCCAAAGGTATAAACAGCGATACAATAGGCCGATACTCAATCGACCTTGCCGGCGGAAACTATCTGCTTCGTCCCTCTTATCTCGAGGAGACGCTCGAAGATATTCCCGTTACGGTCGAGAATGGAAAGAGCATCGAAATTGATAAAATTGTTTTTGGCAATGTGATGCTCACACAAACAGTCGTAACAGCCGACTCTACCAACCACATTAAACGTCTGATTGTTCGCGAGCCGATGACCGTTGAAGCACGCGACGCATTGATTGCGCTCTATCAGAAAGGATTGGGCACAAGTCAGAGAAATGATATATACAGCGAGGTGTACGAGACGTGGCGCAAGGCCTTCTGTGCCCGTGCCGACAGACCCATCGAGCTGTATCTTGACGGAGTAGGTATTTTGAATGCAACCATCAGTGCCGACACTGCACAGGCGCGTTACGACCGCATTAAGCTGCTGAATGAAGAGCTTATGGACTTGTTCGAGCTTGCTGTAATAAATATGACCGACCTTAACAATCAGCTCGACAAAGAGCACAGCGACACACTCACCGAGGCTCGTCTGCGCGCGCAGCAACTTGAGTATCTGCGTGCCAATTGGCAGTTGGATACAGTATTTAATAGTCCTATCAGTGCAAAGGGAAACAGAGTTTATAAAAAGAACGAGCATAACTGGTACAGTTACATCGAAAAAGATGGTGTAAGGGACTCTATAAACTGGAACAACGAGCTCTTTAAGGACGACGTTCAGAATACAAGAATCTACTATATGGCGCGTGCCATAGTAGAGTCTGAAGACCTTGATGTTGATATGAAGGATATTGATAACTTTGCCCAAGCAATGTTCTATAAATTCCGTAAAGACTCGGCCCGAGTAGGTATGAGCGAGACAAAAAGAATCTACTTTGCCGATACAACTTTAGCGCGCTCAAAAGCCAGAAGCATTCTTGCTGCCATCAGCCCCGACGAGACGATAGGTACAGGAAGCAATGTGCGTTCAAAGAAGGAGTACTTTGCCGAAATGTACCAGAAAGGTATCAACCGCCGTTTCTCCGAGATGGACACTTGGACAATTGACGGTAAGGACGTCGAGAAGTTAGTTGCCAACTTCAAAAAGCGTTTGGATAGCGAGGGTCCCGAGTTTATCGACCAAATTCTCTCGAACCCCGTACTTGCGACCAACCGCGACAATGTCGAGGCGATGACATTCTATTTCGAGGTACTTAGAACAAAGAACGAGGCTGAGCCTACATACGCTCGTACCTTGGATATTGTTAACCGTGCCCAAAGATTGGAACTGCACAGCGAGGTAATCTCGTATAGTCAGAAGATGTTCGCATTCCCCGAATTCTTGGACGAGAGCGACTATCAGCAGGCACGTATGTACGTTCGTGTGGTGCAGTCGTACGAGAAAATCAAGGGTTCAACATCGCAGCGTTACCCCTATCTGCAAAAGGCTATGCTTGCTTGTCCCGACTACCCCGAGCCCTATTTCTATTTGGCAAATATGATTCAGGGTGTGAATTTGGGTAAGCAGAGAGCCATTGTTAAGCGTTTTATCTTCTGTATTGCTTACGACCAATTCGAGATTGCACGACAGAAACTGCTTGCGCTTGAGGCAATGGGCGAGGACGCTGATGTAAAATCTAATCTTACGGTTGACATTATTCAGAAGGCACAGGCACGCTGTAAAGGTTATTTCCCCTATCGCGACGATGTCTTTAGCGAGGGTCCCGCAATTGGAATGACCGCAGGCAAGCCTTATACGCTTCCTCTGCCTTTTGGAAAATTTACGTCTATCGTAAGAACGCAGGAGCGCACCGACTAATCACGGGCAATATATTTAAAAATGAGCTGTAATATAATTGCAGCTCATTTTTTTGTGTTTTTTTACGTACGACGGGTGCTGGTGGTGGTAAGATTAACATATTATATGGAACATTTTTTTCTAATTGCTTAATTTATAACGAATTTTTCACTAACTTTGCATCCGATAAGCGAAAATAGGCTGCACTCGCAGTGTGTGAAAGCGTACTTTCCCCAGCTCGTTTGCACTATTTTTGCATCCGATAAGCGAAAATAGGCTGCACTCGCAGTGTGTGAAGGCACGCTTTCCCCCGCTCGTTTGCACTATTTTTGCACCCGATAAGCGAAAATAGGCTGCACTCGCAGTGTGTGAAAGCGTACTTTCCCCCGCTCGTTGGCACTATTTTGGCACTTCAAAAAGAAGAAAAAAACTATCTAATAGATACTCTAACAACACCCGAAAAACTCATTTATTATGGAGAGAACACTAATCCTCATTAAGCCCAACGCCATTCAGCGTGGAATTATGGGCGACATTATCACCCGTTTCGAGCGCAAAGGTCTGCGCATCGCAGGTCTTAAAATGATGTTCCTAACCGACGAAATTCTGGCCGAGCACTATGCTCACCTTGTACAGCGCCCATTCTACCCCTATCTGAAGGCCTCTATGCAGGCAGGCCCCGTTGTTGCTTGCTGCCTTGAGGGTGCCGAGGCTGTCGAGACAGTGCGTCAGATGGTTGGTGTAACAAATTCGCGTAAGGCGCTCCCCGGAACAATCCGCGGCGACTTTTCGATGAGTGGCGAGCAGAATGTGGTTCACGCCTCAGACTCGGTCGAGAATGCCGCAATCGAACTTAACCGCTTCTTCAAAGAGGGTGAACTGTTCGACTACGATTGTGCCGTTACACGCTTCGAGTATGGCGGTGAGGAGACAATCAAATTTTTGAATAAATAAATCTTTGTAATTTGAAAAATCTGTTAAGACCAATTATTGCTTCAGCAGCGTTGTTGATTGTAGCATCGGGCGTGCAGGCACAGGATATGCTGGCTGCACAGTCGCCCCTTGACAAGCAGATGATGCTTGTCGATTCAATTGCGCTTAGGGATATTCTCTTGAACGAGGAGAATATGTTCCCCGCCGACGAGCTTTATGCCGAGTGGTCGAACGACCACGTGCGCTTCAAGGCCGAGCTTCCCGACTCGTTCCGTGTCGATTTACGCGGCTTTGTAATGCCTACAACAAACACCAAGATAACCGATATATTCGGCTACCGTCCCCGTCGTCGTCGCGTGCATAATGGCCTCGACATAAAGGTGCAGCGCGGCGATACCATCCGCTCGGCATTTGACGGTAAGGTGCGTATGGCCTCGTATCAGCGTCGCGGCTACGGACATTATATTGTCATAAGGCACACTAATGGCATTGAGACGGTATATGCCCACCTATCGAAGAAACTCGTCGTTCAAGACCAGAATGTGAAGGCGGGTCAGCCCATCGGCCTCGGCGGAAACACCGGTCGCAGCACGGGAGCGCATCTGCATTTCGAGACACTGCTTGCAGGAAAAAATCTTAACCCCGCGCTTATGTTCGACTTTGAAAAGCAGGATGTAACGGGCGATTTTTACACCTATCGCAAGGGCGTCTATCAGGAGGTTGACCGAAAAACAGGTAAGATTGTCGAGAGCGCCGAGCCGCTGTATCACAAGGTGCGCAAGGGCGAGAGCCTCTCGGTAATTGCGCGTAAGTGCGGCGTGTCGGTAAACACACTCTACAGGCTCAACAAGCTCAATTCGCGCTCGGTGTTGCGCATTGGTCAACGAATAAGATACAGATAATAATTAGCGATAAAAAAGAAAAAATCCCGAAAGACGCTGTTTTTCGGGATTTTTTTATATCTATGCAGGCGGGTACGGTGTTACAATCTGCCGTTTCGTTCGTTTAATATAAAAAGGGTATTATGAAAGGGATTAAGAAGAACTTATTAAGCGTATTTGCACTATTGCTGCCGATGCTCCTTGCCTCGTGCCACCACGATGTGCATTTTTTAGAGGATAGAATCGTTGGAACGTGGGTCAGCGTCGAGGAGGATAGATTCGTATATATCGAGCGCACTCTTACCTTTACCGCTGACGGCCATTGGTCGGGCACTATACGCACCGAGGATTATTATGGCGTCGTAGTGGATACTGATATGGGCGCTTATGATATTCGCCGCGACGAGCTGTTGTTGCAGTCGTATATTTATGATGACATTCAGTCGTACGGGGTGGAGATTCGCGGTAGCAGGCTCTATCTGTGGGACGATAGTGGCGAGACGGTCTATCAAAGACATTGATACCGTGTCGGGCCTCTTTTGGTAGTAACCGACCATAGGTAATAATAAAACTCGGCTGCAAGGCTCTTTTACGCGAGCCTTGCAGCCGAGTTTATTAAAGTTGCGGTGCATCAATATTTTGCAACCTTTTTAATAATCTTGGGAATATCAGTGTTGTCGATTACTCCGCCGAAGCTGTCGGCACCCCTGCCGATGGCAAACAGAGGAACGAATGTGCCCGAGTGATTGCCGCTTGCCCACGACACTGCCGCCGCGTGCGAGACAAGATATTTTGCTTGGTTGGCGATTCTTATGAGTGCCTGCTCGCGCTTCTCTTGTGTGTCGGCCGATGCGTAACGCTCGTAGAGTTTCTTGAGCGCCTCGCTCTGCTCGTCGCTCAGTTGCGCCTCGTCCCAAAGGCCCATATTCTCTTTGAGCAACGATGCTGTCTCGTCCCAACTGAGCTGCTTCTCTCTGCTTGCTGCAATGAGAATCTCTTCGAGCCTGTCCTCGCTTACCTTCTGTCCCGAGAGGGCCTTCAGATTCAGCGTGTACGAGCCCTTAAAGCCCAGCACAATACCGCCCGTCTCGTGGTCGGCTGTAACGATGATGAGTGTCTCGCCCGGGTGCTTCTTGTAAAATTCGTAGGCTACCTCGATGGCGGCGTTAAAGTCCATCACCTCGTGCATCATTGTGGCAGCGTCGTCGTCGTGCGAGGCGTAGTCAATCTTACCTCCCTCGACCATAAAGAAGAAGCCTTTCTTGCTCTTTTTCGAGAGAAAGTCTATGCCTGCCTCGGTTATCTGCGCAAGGGTGAGGTCGTCGGCCGTGCGGTCGATGGTGTAGGGGAGCTGTGTGGCTACCTCCTTTTGGTAGAGCATCATCTTTTGTGCGTTGCTCTTGGCCTTGTAGTCGGCGTATCCGCGGGCGATGGCATAGCCTTGTGCCTCGGCATCCTTGTAGAGTTGTGCACGCTCGCTGTCGCTACAGATGGGGTCGCCGCCGGCATAAAAATGGTAGTCGGCTGCAAGCATCTCACGCGCAATCTGTGGATAGTAGTTGCGGCTCTTCTGGTGTGCGTAGAAGGCTCCGGGTGTTGCGTGGTTGATGGGCACGGTGGTCGATAGTCCGACGGCGTATCCTGCCTCCTGAGCGGCCTTTGCCACACTATAAACGGGTGTTCCGTCGGGCGTTACTCCCAGATGGCCGTTGTTGGTCTTATTGCCCGTTGCGAGGGCTGTTCCCGATGCTGCCGAGTCGGTTACTCCGTTGCTGGCCGAGAAGGTTGTTACAAAGGCTGTCGAGGGGAATTGTGTGAAGCACAATTGCTGCGGACGTCCTATTACTCCCTGCATCTCGCCCAAATAGAGCTCGGTGCCTAATACGTGCGAGGGGCCCATTCCATCGCCGATAAAGTAGAATACATACTTTGGGGCTTTTCCGGCCGATGCTGTCATTGCAATAAGCAGCATCAGCAGTGTGAAGATACTTTTTCTCATAATTCTGTATGTTTTTTTGGATTACTCTTGTGGGTTGTCGCTCTTTCCGACGAATAGTATGTTTTCTGAGCCTCTATCTACTATAAGGTAGATGAAGGGGCGGTCGAATTTAAGCTCGATGGGGTCGCTTGTGGGACGCATTGCCATTGCTCCTATCAACACGCTTGTTACTGCGGCAGCCTCGGCACCCTCTTCGTCTATCTTCAGATAGGTCTTTTGCATAATCTCGTCGATGTACAAAGGTTCGTCGCTTATGCCCGCAAAATTTGCTCTACTATCGAATGCGTCGCTCATTCCCATTGCTTGGAGCGTGCTCTTGAGCCCGGTGGTATATTCGCATTTAAAGCGCGGAAGCGATAGGTCTATCCTTTGGCGATAGCTCATACTCTTGCACAGTGTGTCGTAGTTGTGTGCAAGATGTCGGGCGGCCTCGTTGATGCTTGTCCCTTTGTGCGGCAGGACAAACTGCATTGCGATTGTGCTGTTTTTAAAGGGCAGTGATATTATGCTCACTTTATCGTCTCTATTGTAGGCTGTTGTGAGTGTCTGACGCATCATTTTTACGGTGGTTACTGTTCCGTCGCCCTTTGTAAAGGGTACATCGTCTGTATCACCGGTGCTAAACTCGTCTTTCCATCTGCCTCTAAGGTAGAGGGCGTTCAGAAGTATCATTCTTGTCTGATTGTCGAGCCTGTTGAGGATGCTTGTTATCTTGCCATTGGTCTTCTCTTTGCACCAATCGTTTATGGCCGATAGGGTGCTGTTGTCGAAGGGTGCGTTGAAAACCTCGGCCTTGTGGTACTTTTGGTTGTCGGCGATGAATTTCTCTTTTACGGGTCTGTTTTTGTTAACCCATATTGAGTTTGCTCTTGATAGGGTGGTCTCGTCCCTGCTGACCTTGGCTGTGTAGAGGTTACTGTTGTTAAGGTACCCTAACCCTCGGGTTACTTCTATGGTCGATAGAATCTGTTCGAGTGTCTGCCCCTGTGCGCCGTTGGCTGCCATTGCAAGAGCACATTTTACGCTTGCAGGCGAGATGCAGATATTCTCGTTTTTATCGCTGCGGCAAATGTGGTCGAGCAATAAAAATGCAAATAATCCGCGCTGCTTTGTGTCGTTGTCTGTTCTGTTGCTGTCCATCCTTTTATCTGTTTCTTTGTCTGTGCCGATGGCTGTGGCAGTGGGATTATCGACTGCGCCGATTGTCTCCTCCTGTATCACGTCGGTCGTGCGCCTCGATGATGCGCACGCTGTAAACATAATTATGGCTATTATGATGCTTGCGATTCTCATAATCTCACTTTTTTGGAACCATTAAAAGAGCGATAGAATGTCGTTGAAGCAGGCCAACAGCAAAAGTCCCAGCAGAATCATCATTCCTATTATCTGTGTGCGCTCCATAAATTTCTCGCTGGGATGCCAGCCTGTAATAACCTCGGCTATGAGGAAGAGCACGTGTCCGCCGTCGAGTGCGGGGATGGGCAGGATGTTCATAAATGCCAGAATGAGCGACAACATTGCCGTCATATTCCAGAATCTGTACCAATCCCATTTTTGAGGGAACATTTTGCCTATTGTAATGAATCCTCCAACAGATTTTGCGCCCTCTTTCGAGAATATGTATTTAAAGTCGCTTACGTAGCCCTTGAGTACATTACAACCATACACGACGCCTGCGGGGAAGGCCTCGAAGAAGCCGTAGCTGATTGTCTCGACGGGGTAGTCGGGGGCTTTGTATGTTACTCCCAGCTTGTACGAGGTGTCGAGTGTGGCGTCGAGCGTCAGCAGTGTGTCGCGCTGAATGGTTATCTTGACCTCTTTTTGTGTGCCCTCTTGGCTCATCTGGTCAAGCGCCGTCAGCAGTTTGTACCACGTATCGGCCTTTTTGTCGCCGATGCTTAGAATCTTGTCGCCTCTCTTTATTCCTGCTGCGGCTGCCGTGCTGCCGGGTGCCACGCTGTCTATTACGCTTGGGATGAGAAAGTCCATAAAGGGGGCCTCCTTGCCAATGTCTAAAAGTCCAAACTCCTCGGGGATTGCAATATTTGTCTCGACGCCGGCGCGCAGCACTGTTACCTCGCGACTGTCGGCAATGGCGCGCAGAAGGTCGGCGTCGCGCTTGTGTACCTCCTTTCCATCGACGCGCAGCACAATGTCGCCATCGACAAAGCCCAATTGCCGGGCCTCTTGGTTAAATTCCATTCCGTATGAGGCCTTGTGAAGGTCGGTGTAACTCTCGCCCCACGAGAAGAGTATCATACTGTATATGAGCAGGGCGAGGATAAAGTTGAACATTACTCCGCCTATCATAATGAGCAGACGCTGCCACGCAGGCTTCGAGCGAAACTCCCACGGCTGTGCGGGTTGTTTCATCTGCTCGGTGTCCATCGACTCGTCAATCATTCCCGATATTTTGCAGTAGCCTCCCATCGGTATCCAGCCTATTCCATACTCGGTGTCGCCTTTTGTGGCGGGTAGCTTTATGAGGGCCTTGTCCTCTTTCTTGCTCAGTCGCGAGGGAATCATAAAGAGTGATATTTTCCAGTCGAAGAAAAGATAGAATTTCTCGACCCTCACTTTGAATATTTTCGAGAACAGATAGTGTCCAAACTCGTGTATAAGTATCAGCAGGCTCAGTGCAAGAATCAGCTGAAGCGCTCGTATAAGAAATAATTCCATTGGTTGCTAATAAAATTTAGTTGTTTATTTTTTTGTTATTACTGTCTATTTTTAAATCCAATTCTCGGCCATCTTGCGCACCTCGCTGTCGGTGGCAATATAGTCGTCGAGGGTGGGCTTTATGGTAAAGTCGGCACTCTGCATTGCACGCTCTATCAGTCGGCTCATATCGGTGAATTTTATGCGGTCGGCAAGGAAGGCTGCAACGCACACCTCGTTGGCGGCGTTCACCACGCAGGGCATATTACCGCCCATTGCCAGCGCGTCGTAGGCGTGGCGCAGATTGGGGAAAATATCCATATTGGGCTTTTCAAAGGTGAGCTCGCCCAATGTCCCAAAATCGAGCCTGCTGAATGAGGAGCCGAGGCGTGTGGGGTAGGAGAGGGCGTACATTATAGGCAGGCGCATATCGGGGGTGCCCAATTGTGCCTTTACGGCGCCGTCGCTGAATTGTACCATCGAGTGGATGACCGACTGCGGATGCACCACCACCTCGATGTCCTTTGCCTCGATGCCGAAGAGCCATTTTGCCTCCATCACCTCGAAGCCTTTGTTCATCATTGTGGCCGAGTCGATGGTTATCTTGGCGCCCATACTCCAATTGGGGTGCTTCAGAGCCTGCGCCTTTGTTACCTTCTCTAATTGCTCGGGGGTGAATGTGCGGAAGGGGCCGCCCGAGGCTGTCAGAATGAGCTTCTCGATGCGGTTGTGCTGCTCGCCCGCAAGGCATTGGAATATTGCCGAGTGCTCCGAGTCAACGGGCAGAATGGGCACTTTGTGCTCGTCGGCCAGACGGGTGATGAGCTCGCCGGCAACCACCATCGTCTCTTTGTTGGCAAGGGCAATGGCTTTTCCTGCCTTTATGGCCTCTATCGTGGGGCGCAGCCCCGAGAATCCTACCATTGCCGTTACAACAACGTCAATGGGCTCGGACTGTACAATCTGGCATATTGCCTCGTATCCGGCATATACCTTTATGGGGAGGTCGGCGAGGGCCTCTTTCAGTGTCTCGTATTTTGTCTCGTCGGCAATTACTACTGCCTCGGGGTTGAATTTACGCGCCTGTGTAATGAGCTTATCGACGCTGCTCTTTGCGGTTATTGCATATACCTCGAAGCATTCGGGGTGCTCCTCTACTACTTGCAATGTTTGTGTGCCTATTGAGCCTGTCGAGCCTAATATCGCAATTACTCTCTTATTTTCTGTCTTCATAGTTATATTTGTGTCTCTGTTTTCTTAAAATGCTATATAAATGTTTGGGTCGAGGGATTCGCCTCGGTGCCACAGCTCAAGGTGCAGATAGGGCTTTGTCTTTGTTGTTTGTGCCTCTTGTCCGCTGCTGAGGGTGGCTATTGACTCGCCTGCCGTAATCTTGTCGCCGACGCTCTTTAGTAGTCGGTTGCAGTTGCGATAGACCGATACAAGCTCCTCGTTGTGTTGTATTACTATCGTGTAGCCGTCGTTGGCGGTGTAGTCGCTCATTATTACGGTGCCGTCCCAAATTGCCGATACGCTCTCGCCCGGCGTCTCGGCAATATCGACGCCGTAGTGCCCCTCTTTGGGGTTGAAGCCTCTTATGAGCATTCCTCGTGTGGGACGGTGGAAGCTGATGCCTTGCAACGTGCTTACGTTGCTTGCGTGCGATATTAGGTTGTATCGCTCCTGCTCCTCAAATTCGCGGGCAAACTCCTGCTCTATGGGTGTTGCGTCGATGGCATATTGTGTGTTGTATGCCGGCAGTGTGTCGCCGTCTGCGGTTGTGTCCATTGTGCTCTCTATGCGCCCTTCGAAAATGGCTTTTACGTTGCTTATGTATCGCCCTTGTTTGTCAACCTCGCCTTTTAGTGAGTCTATCGTGAGTGCGTAGTTTACCAGCTGTTCGCGGGTGCGGTCGCTTACGTAGCCGGGCAGATACTCGGCGACAGGGGTGAAGGCCAATATAAGAAATACCACTCCTGCCACCAATAGAAACGAGCAGAAGAGGGATACTATCACCCACAGTGGCGATACGTAGAATCCGAACACGTTCTCCAACTTATTCTCGTTGTGTATCGTGAGGCGGTATTTGCGTGTAAGGTTGTTCTTGAATATTTTTTTCTTCTTTTCCATAAAATGCGTCTCGGGGTGATTGTTATATAAGTCCCTCGGGAAGGTCGAAGATTATTTGGCGCTTTTTGTGGTCGATGTTTGCGATAAACTCCTCTTGCGCGGGGATTAGTATCTCCTCGCCGCTCTGTTCCACGACAAAGAGGGTGTTTATTGTGCTGTCGTCAACGTCGATGATTGTCCCTATCGTGCCGCGACTTTTGTCCTCGGCCTTAAAGCCGCGAAAATAGCTCCACGAGTAGTTGTCGCTCTCCTCGACCCACTCGCGGGGAATGTAGGCCTCGCGGTTGGTGAGCAGGCGCACAGCCTCGGCGCTCTCCATTCTCTCTATTTTTACGATGAGCGTGTCGCTGTTCTTGCTCTTTTTGTATTCAAAAAAGAAGGGGACTAATATGCCGTCAATGTCGGCGGCTACAAAGTCGCACTCATCGCCCAGCGTGAAACTATCGCCCAAGAGGCCAATCTCGCCTTTTGTGCCGTGGGGCTTGAGGAATTTCCCAAAATATGTAAAGTCGTCTTTTTTTAACATTTTGTTGTTCTTATGAACGGGTTATTTTTGCTCCAAGCTGATTCAGACGCTGTTCGAGGTTCTGGTAGCCTCGGTCAATCTGGTCGATATTGTCGATGCGGCTCTGTCCCTCGGCGCTCATTGCAGCGATGAGCAGTGCAATTCCCGCGCGAATGTCGGGCGAGCTCATCGAGCGCGGACGCAGCTTGAATCTGCGGTCGTGCCCTATTACTACTGCGCGGTGAGGGTCGCACAGCAGAATCTGTGCCCCCATATCAATGAGCTTATCGACAAAGAATAGGCGGCTCTCGAACATCTTCTGGTGTATGAGCACACTGCCTTTTGCCTGTATCGCGGTTACTAAAAGGACGCTCAGAAGGTCGGGGGTGAGGCCCGGCCACGGTGCATCGCTGATGCTCATTATTGAGCCGTCGAGGAACGACTCAATCTCGTAGTGCTCTTGTGCGGGGATGAAAATATCGTCGCCGCGCTGCTCGAATTGTACGCCCAAGCGTCGGAAACTCTCGGGGATAATGCCTAAATTGCCGAATGATACATCCTTTATGGTAATCTCGCTCTGTGTCATCGCGGCCATTCCAATGAAGCTGCCCACCTCAATCATATCGGGAAGGGCACGGTGGCGACAGCCTCCCAGCGACTTTACTCCCTCAATGGTTATAAGGTTGCTGGCAATGCCCGAGATGCGCGCGCCCATCTTGCACAGCATACGGCACAGTTGCTGAATGTAGGGCTCGCAGGCTGCATTGTATATTGTGGTTGTGCCCTCGGCGAGGGTGGCGGCCATAATAATGTTGGCGGTTCCCGTTACCGATGCCTCGTCAAGCAGCATATAGCAGCCTTTGAGCTTGTCGGCCTTCATACAGTATATGCCTTTCTCTTCAATATGATGGAATGTGGCGCCTAACTTTTGCAGTCCCAAAAGGTGAGTATCGACGCGACGGCGGCCTATCTTGTCGCCTCCGGGGGTCGATAGGGTGGCGCGTCCGAAGCGGGCCAGCAGCGGGCCGATGAACATCACCGAGCCGCGCAGGCGTGCGCATCCGTCGATATATTCGTCGCTTTCGAGGTAGTCCATATTTATGCTGCGCGCCTGAAAAGTGTAGCTCCCGGGGCCGTTCTTCGATACTGCAACGCCCATATTCATAAGCTGTTGTATAAGGTTGCTGACGTCGGCAATCTCGGGGATATTCTCTATTGTAACCTCTTCGTCGGTGAGCAGTGTGGCGCATATCTCCTGAAGCACCTCGTTTTTTGCTCCTTGAGGGGTGATGCTGCCGCACAGCCTGTGTCCGCCGTCTATAATAAATGATGCCATAGTTGCTTTGCGTTAATATTTCTTTTTAAATACCTTTTTGCGCTTTGTGAAATTGCGAGGCTGATTGTCGCCTTTTGTGCCGCCCAATCTTATCTCGCCCTCGCTTATGTCTATGCGTCCGTCGGAGTAGATGCGCAGGTCGTCGAATATTTTTTTGTCCTCTACGGTGTCTTTGTTCCACGTAATGTAATTCTTCTTCATCTGCAACAGTATAAGCTCGATGAAGCGGTCGCGCTCCTCGCCCTCGTCCATTGTGCAGGCGTGTGCAATCATCTCCTCGACTATGCGGCCATAGTGGCGGTTCGATATTTCGCCCGTCTGATAGGGGATGCGTGTTGGGGGCTCGGTGAATGTCTCCTCCTTTATTACCTCGACGGGGTAGTCGATGTCGAGTGCAAAGCCCGACATTATGGCAAGGTGGTCCCAGAGCTTTTGTTTGTAGTCGGGGAGCTCGTTGCGCAGGTTGGGGAACATACTGCCCATAATGTGTACTATCGTCTCGGCACAGCGCTGACGCTCGCTGCGGTCGGCGATGCTCATTGCGTGATCGACCATCTTTTGCACCGAGCGTCCATACTCGGGCAGGGGCAGTCTCTTTTGCTTGGTATTATATTCCATCATAGCTGTATGGCTTTTTTATTTCTTATCAGATTAGTTTCTTGGGTTTTGTGGCTATAAAGTCCTTAAGATAGAAGGGCTCGAAATAGGCAATGTCCTCGAAGCGCTCGTCGAGTAAGGCTCTCTCGGCAAGGGGCATCATCCATTTTGCCAATGGGTTGCGATGCCCGTCCAAAAAATGGGCGTTGGGGTGGACGATTATCTCTTTGCACTTTGCGGCGCCTCCTCCGAAGAAATATACCGGTGCGCGGTCGAGCTCTCGGCCGAAACTCTCGGCATCCACTATGATGGCGCTTGTGGGCATCACGGTACCGAGGGCGCGGTCGTAAACCGTGGCATATACCTCGTTGCGTCGGGCGTCTATCATCGGGCAAAAGAGAGCCTCGTCGGGAATATTGTCGTCGAGGAGCAGGGGGACGCTCATAATGGCTGTCGTGGGCAGGGCTATGAGCGGCAGATTGCGCCCGTAGCATACACCCTTTGCCGTGGACGATGCTATGCGCAGGCTGGTGTACGAGCCGGGACCGCAGCTCAGGGCAACGGCCTCAATTGCGCGGCGGCGGTCGTCGGCGTAGGCGATAGCCTCCTCGACAAAGGGGGCAAGCACTTTTGCGTGCGAGCGCTCCTCGTCGTTTCTTTTCTCAAAAAATACCTCGCCATCCTCGCTCAGTGCCACCGAACAAATTTCGGTCGAGGCTTCTATATTTAGTATTACTGCCATAATTTTAACTGTTGTTTGTAGTTTTTTGGGGCAAAATTGCCACAATCTGCGAATATACGGTAAAAATATCCGCACTCGGGCGCAAAATTACAAATTAAAAATCAACTATTATAATAAATAATATTTTTTAATAAAGTGTAGATGCCGAAAATCTTCGTAAATAACAATTTTGATGCTTCTGTGCCCTCGCTTGACGATATTTTTACTATCTTCGCGGCATAATATGTTAAAAAAGTTATGATATATTCAATGACCGGTTACGGCAAGGCCGTAGCGCTGTTTCAGGATAAGAAAATTTGTGTCGAGGTGCGCTCGCTCAACGGAAAGGCTATGGACCTGAGTACCCGTATGGCGCCGCAATTCAAGGCGCACGAGATGGAGGTTAGGGCAATGGTTACAAGCCGCCTCGAACGTGGAAAGGTCGATTTTTCGCTCTACACAGAGCAGGGCGAGAAGGTCGATACTCCCTCGATAAACATCGCTGTGATGCAGGCATACGCGCAGCAGTTGCAGGCGGCCTCGGAGGCTACGGGGGTTGCAATGCCCGAGAATCTTATGGAGACGCTTCTGCGCCTGCCCGACGTTGTTGCCCGCAAAGAGGTCTATGAGGCCTCGGACGAGGAGTGGGACGTTGTCCGCGAGGCTGTCTCACGTGCCATCGACGAGCTGATGGATTTTCGTCGTCAAGAGGGCGAGGCTTTGTCAAATAAATTCAGAGCAAATATAGAGCGCATTGGGGAGCTGCTACGCTCGGTCGAGCCTTACGAAAAGGGTCGCGTCGAGAGGATTCGCACCCGCATAGTCGATAATCTGCAAAAAATCGTAGGTGTCGATTACGACAATAACCGCCTCGAACAGGAACTTATATATTACATCGAGAAACTCGATATAAACGAGGAGAAACAGCGCCTGACTAACCATTTGAAGTACTTTATCGAGATAATGGAGGGTAATATAGGTCAGGGTAAAAAGCTGGGTTTTATTGCGCAGGAAATGGGACGCGAGATTAACACTCTGGGCAGCAAAAGCAATAATGCTGAGATGCAGAATATAGTGGTGATGATGAAGGACGAGCTTGAGCAGATTAAGGAGCAGGTGCTTAATGTGATGTAAAAATATATTACCCGAAGATAACAATAAAATAGAGACTATTATGGCAAAGGGTAAACTTGTGATTTTTTCGGCGCCGTCGGGCTCGGGAAAATCGACGCTTGTGAATTTTTTAATGCAGCAGGGGCTCTCGTTCGGCTTTTCGGTGTCGGCGACAAGCCGTCCGCCGCGCGGTGCCGAGAGGGACGGTGTCGAGTATTTTTTCTTTACAGAAAAGGAGTTCCGAAAGAAGATTGCCGCCAATGAATTTGTCGAGTACGAGGAGGTCTATCCCGGACGCTTCTACGGCACGCTGAAGTCTCAAGTAGAGGCGCAACTCGAACGACAGAATATCCTGTTCGACGTTGATGTTGTGGGCGGCTGCAATCTGAAAAAATATTACGCCGACCGCGCACTCTTTATCTTTGTGCAGGCCCCCTCGATTGAGGTTCTGCGACAGCGTCTCGTGGGGCGCGGCGACACCTCGCCCGAGGAGATTGAGAAGCGCCTTTCAAAGGCTGCCGAGGAGATGACATACGCCCGGTATGCCGACACGGTGATAATAAACGACAAACTCGACGAGGCAAAAGAGCGTTTGCTGATTGTTGTAAAGGATTTTCTTGCGAAATAAACTGATACTCTGTGGCTGTGGATAGAAAAATAAGGACAGCGGTGTTTGGTGGCAGTTTCGACCCCATACACATTGGGCACACGGCGCTTGCCGAGGCTGTGCTGCGCGAGAATCTTGCCGATGAGGTGTGGTTTATGGTCTCTCCGCTCAATCCGCACAAGCAGGGGCAGGGCCTTACGCCCGAGGATACGCGCCTTGCGATGGTGCAGCTTGCCATCGGGGACGAGGCGCGCTTCAAGGCCTCGGATTTTGAATTTTCGCTTCCGCGCCCCTCATACACGTTAAATACCCTGCGGGCGCTTGAGGAGGCCTATCCGCAGCGACAATTTTTGCTGCTCATTGGCGCCGACAATTGGGCAAAATTCGACCGTTGGTACTGTGGCGATAAAATCATTGAGCATTACCCCATAATAGTGTATCCGCGTGATAATCAGCAACAGCCGACGCTGCCTCAGGGTGTTACGTGGCTCTTGTCGCCCCTCTGCGATGTTAGCTCGACACAGGTGCGGCGTATGGCTGCCCGGGGCGAGGATTTTTCGGCGTTAGTGGCACCTGCCGTCGCCCGATATATTATGTCAAATAATTTGTATAAAGACAAATGAAAAGAAATATTTTTACAACCATCTTTATGCTCGCTCTTGCAATTGCTGCGCGTGCGCAGAATGCGGTAACAATGTATCCCGAGATGAGCGACCCCCTGCAACAGGTATTTTGCGACTACGTATCGGCCGAGGCCGAGACAAAATATATTTCGAGCCGCCACGGGCAATACGTTGGTCAACTTATTGATAATGTGATATATGGCTGGGGCTTTTATCTTACCGACGAGGATGCTCAGACTTTCGGGCAATTTCGTAAAGGAAAGCACATTTTCGGAATTACGATGCTCGACGACGTTGCCCGCGTGGGCGCCGAGGAGCATTTTGTCGAGTACGACCTATCGACGGGAAAAATCGTGCGCATACACAATGCCGAGGGGGATGTAAAATTGCAATATCCCTACGCCGACTCCGCGGAGCAAAAATCGCCCTACGCCTTTCTGAGGATAAAATACTCCAACGGCGACGTCTATTATGGCGAGACACTCGGCGGTCGCCGCCACGGCTACGGCGTCTATTATTGGACGAGCGGCGACTTTTGGTACGGAAAATATGTCGATGGCTACCGTCAGGGGTACGGCGCGCTTTTTAAGACCGACCATAAGGTGTTTTTTGGAAAATGGATAGGCGATAGAAAAGTTGAGTAAGCCTTTAGCCTGACAAATTGTTTTGTTGAACAACCTATGATGCGACTGTTATTCTGTACAGTCGCATATTTTTTGTGCTTTTTCAGAGTAATTGCCTCACTTTTGGAATAAAAATATACTTTTATCAATAAAATTTTAGAAAAATAATAGGAAAATACAACAATCTTTGTACTTTTGTAATTCTTAAAATGGGATTAAAAATATAATTATGATAGCAGTATTAAAAAGTGGAGTAACAAAAGCTCAGCGCGACAATCTTGTAAAATGGTTAGAGTCGCAAAATGTAAGAGTACATATTTCCGAGGGCGAGGTTCAGACGGTGCTGGGCCTCATTGGCGATACAAGCAAGATTGACATTGACCTTCTTGCGGGCCTCGAAATTATTGCCAACGTAACGCGCATAAGCGAGCCTTTCAAGAGCGCCAACCGTCGTTTCCACCCCGACGACACAGTGATTGAGGTGGGCGAGGGCGAGAATAAAGTAAAAATCGGTGGCGGAAATTTCTGTATAATGGCCGGCCCCTGCTCGGTGGAGTCCGAGGAGCAGATTCTCTCTGTTGCACAGTCGGTGAAAGCCTCGGGTGCGAATATGTTGCGCGGAGGAGCATTCAAGCCCCGTACCTCGCCTTACGACTTTCAGGGACTGCGCGCCGAGGGCCTTCAGCTGCTTATAAAGGCACGCGAGGCAACAGGCCTTCCCTTTGTAACCGAGATTATGAGCGCATCGCACCTCGACCTTTTCGCCGACGTCGATATTATTCAGGTGGGCGCCCGCAATATGCAGAATTTCGAGCTTTTAAAAGAGCTTGGACGCAGCGATAAGCCCATTCTTCTGAAGCGCGGAATGTCGGCAACGCTGAAAGAGCTCCTTATGAGCGCCGAGTATATAATGTCCGAGGGCAACGAGAATGTCATTCTGTGCGAGCGCGGAATACGCAGCTACGACAGCTACACGCGCAATGTGCTCGACCTTGCAGCGGTACCCGTGCTGCGCGGCCTCACCCATCTGCCCATAATCGTTGACCCCAGCCACGCGACAGGCGTCTCGCGCCTTGTACGCCCTATGGCCTGCGCGGCAACGGCAGCGGGTGCCGACGGCCTTATAATAGAGGTACACAACGACCCCGTCCACGCTCTGTGCGACGGAGCGCAGTCGCTCACCCCCGAGCAGTTTACCGACGTTGCACGATGCGTCAACGAGATTCGCAGTATAATACATTGATAAAAAGACGATAAAAAGATAAGGCGATGAAGATAGGAGTAGTGGGGCTGGGCCTTATAGGTGGTTCGGCGGCAAAGGCTTTCAAGGCCTCGGGAGCAACGGTTTATGGCTATGATACAAACAGTACCATAGTGGGATACGCCGCCCTCGACGGCACAATAGACGGCCCGCTTACAGACGAAAAAACGCCCCTCTGCGACCTGCTTCTGCTTGCGGCGACGCCGCAGGCTGTCGTCGGTTATTTGCAAGAGACGGCTCCGAAAATATCCCCCTCGACCCTTGTAGTCGATTTTTGCGGAACAAAAAGAGTGGTGTGCGAGGCGGGCTTCGAGCTTGCCCGCAGCCGCGGCTTTACTTTTGTGGGTGCGCACCCAATGGCCGGCTTGCAATATTCGGGCTATAAATATTCGCGCGGCAACCTATTCTCGGGCGCGTCGCTCATTGTCGTGCCGCCCGTGCACGATGATATTGTCCTTTTGGACAGAGTAAAGAGTGCGCTCGCGCCGCTGCAATTCAAAAAATATGTGGTTACGACGGCCGAGTTTCACGACCGTATGATAGCCTATACGTCGCAAATGTGCCACATAGTGTCGAACGCCTTTGTCAAGAGCCCCTCGGCGCAGTATCATCGAGGATACAGCGCAGGCAGTTTCCGCGACCTTACGCGTGTGGCCCGTCTGAACGAGGCAATGTGGACAGAGCTGTTCCTTGAGAATAGACACAACCTTTTAAGTGAAATAGACCATCTGATGGCCTCGCTCGCCGATTACCGCAAGGCAATTGCCGAGGGCGATGCCGAGGCACTGCACGCCCTTCTGCACGAGGGGTGCGTGGCAAAAGAGGGAACCGAAAAATAGAACATTTAAGAAGCTCCTAAGAATTATGCTACCCTATACAACCATACACGTCGAGGCGTCGCGCAGCTACGACATTCACATCGGGCGCGGAATATTATCGCAGATAGGCGGTTTTTTGCGTCCGCTATTGGGCGAGTGTCGTGTGGCCGTGCTCACCGACTCGACGGTTGACGACCTCTACGGCGAGCGTCTGATTGAGACCCTCGGCGCCGCAGGCTACACTGCCGATAAATTTGTAGTCCCGGCGGGCGAGGCCTCGAAATGTGCCGATAATTTGCTTGAGTTTCTGAACTTTATGGCCGACTGCAAGCTCACACGCAGCGACGCTGTGATTGCTTTCGGCGGCGGAGTGGTTGGGGATATGGCCGGCCTCTCGGCGGCGCTCTATCTGAGGGGTGTAAAATATGTGCAAATTCCTACGACCCTTTTGGCTGCCGTCGATAGCTCGGTGGGCGGAAAGACGGCCATTGATATTCCGGCGGGAAAGAATCTTGTGGGCGCCTTCTATCAGCCTGCATTAGTCTGTTGCGACACCGAGCTTATGGACACACTCGCCCCCGAGGTCTATCGCGACGGTTGCGCCGAGGTAATAAAATACGGAGTAATACTCGACAAGAATCTGTACGATAAACTGCAACAGCCCCCCTTCGACCGCGAGAGTGTGGTGGCACGCTGTGTCGAGATTAAGCGCGACGTTGTGCAGCAAGATGAGTTTGACAACGGCGTACGCGGACTTTTGAATTTCGGACACACGTTCGGGCACGCAATAGAGAAGATGAGCCGTTTCGGCGTGTCGCACGGCTCGGCAGTGGCAAAGGGAATGGTGATTGCCGCCCGTATGGCCCCGCTGTGCGGTAGAGGCAATGTGGCCGAGGAACTATCGGCTCTGCTCGCCGGCTACGGGTTCGACCTTTCGTGCCCTTATAGCGCCGACGACCTTTTCGACGCCATCCTATCCGATAAAAAGCGTCGCGGAGGCAATATAACAGTGGTGCTGCCCGAGGCTGTCGGCCACTGTGTGCTTGTGGGGCTCACCGTCGAGGAGCTGCACGATAAATTGAAACAGATATTAGGATAAGAAAAAGAGCGTATGGAGATAAAAGTGAGTGGAACATTATCGGGTGCGGTGGTGCCGCCGCCGTCAAAGTCGCAGGCGCATCGTCTGCTCATCTGTGCGGCATTGGCAACGGAGCCTTGCAGAATTGTGTGCAGTGCTCTGAACGACGATATTGTGGCCACGATGAATTGTCTGTATGCGCTTGGAGCCGATATAAAATATAGCGACGGGGTTTTTTCCGTCGCGCCCATAAGGCTGCGTAAAGGGGCGAGGCTCGACTGTGGCGAGAGTGGTTCGACGCTGCGCTTTCTGTTGTCGGTGGCCGCTGCCATCGGCGCCGATGCCACATTTGTGGGGCGGGGCAAGCTGCCGCAGCGTCCCAACGGTGCTCTGTGCGAGGCTCTTGCACGGCACGGGATTCTGCTCGAAAGGCTCGCCGAGGGTGCCGAGCTCCCTCTTGTGTGCCGCGGGCAACTGACGGGCGGCCATTATAGCCTCCCGGGAAATATCTCGTCGCAGTATCTCACGGGGCTGCTTATGGCCCTTCCGTTGCTTGACGAGGATAGCCGCATAGAAATTACCGAGGGGCTCACAAGCGCCTCGTACGTGAATATGACGCTCGACGCGGTGCGTCGCGCAGGAATTTCAATTGCCGACAGCGGGAACATATACACTATAAAGGGCCGACAGCAGTATCGTCTGCCCGAGGCGACTGTGGTCGAGGGCGATTGGTCGGCCGCAGCATTTTGGTTGGTGGCGGGGGTGATAGGCTCTCGTCCGATAGTGCTCAAAGGGATGAGCGGCTGCTCGTTGCAGGGCGACCGTTACATAATTGAGCATCTGCGCCTGATGGGTGCCTTTATCGAGGAGGGCGAGGATAGTATCACCGCGCACCCCTCGCAGCTCTTTGGCGCCTCGCTCGACTGTGCCGATACTCCCGACCTTGTGCCTGTGCTTGCTGTTGCGGCCGCGGCAGCCTCGGGCGAGACAACCTTTTACAACGTCGGACGTCTGCGCTACAAAGAGAGCGACCGTCTGGCGGCTATGCAGCGTACGCTCGCCTCGTTTGCCGTCTCATCGACCGTAGGCGAGGATACCTTTACCGTTCGCGGCTCAGAGCCTCGGGTGCTTGAGGCTGTTGACAGCTTCGGCGACCATCGCATAGCAATGTCGGCCGCAATATTATCGACCATCGCCCGTGGCGAGACAACCATTCGCGGGGCCGAGTGCGTGGCAAAGTCGTACCCGCACTTTTTCGACCATTTTGCGGCTCTCGGGGGCAAGATAGAAAAATGATTATTAACCGAAAAAAAATATAACAATGGACTTAGAAGCATTGCGCAAACAGATAGATGAGATTGACACCGAGATGTGCGACCTTTTTGCACAGCGTATGAAGGTGGTAACAGATATTGCACGATATAAAAAGGATAATAATATGGTGGTTTATCACCCCTCGCGCGCACGCAACGTGCTACACAATGTATCGAAGCGCTTGGGCCCCGAGTTCGAGGGTTACGGCCGCACGCTCTACCACACGATTTTCGACCTGAGCGAGTCGTACCAAACGCGTGTGCTTGCCGAGGATAGCGACTTTTTCAATAAGATTAAGGCTGTTACCTCGGTGCCTCCCGCACCATTCCCCAAGCGCGCCTCGGTGGCCTGTGCGGGCTGCGAGGGCTCGTATGCTCATCTGGCGGCCGAGCGTCTGCTCGACCTTCCCGAAATTATGTATATGAGTAATTTCGAGGGGGTGTTTAAGGCTGTCAGCAGCGGGCTGTGCCGATTCGGAGTGCTGCCCATCGAAAATTCAATCGCGGGTTCGGTGAATGCCATCTACGACCTTCTCTCAGACTATAATGTGAGCATCGTGCGCAGCGTGCGTCTAAAGGTCGATCACTCGTTGCTTGTGCATCCGGGCACAAAGCTCGAAGATATTCGCGAGATATATTCGCATCAGCAGGCCATAAGCCAATGCTCCGAGTTCCTATCGACGCTGAAAAACGTGCGCATAATACCGGTCGAAAATACCGCCGAGGCTGCACGAATGATAGCACAGTCGGGCGACCGCACAAAAGCCTCGCTCTCGTCGCGTCTGTGTGCCGAGCTCTACCATCTGCAACCGCTGAAGACAGCCGTGCAGAATCGCGATAATAACTACACACGCTTCATCTGTATCTCCTCGGAGCCGCAAATTTACTCGGGTGCCGACCGTACAAGCATTATGATGGTTATTCCCAACCGCCCCGGAACGCTCTTCCGCATAATGTCGCGCTTCAACGCAACGGGCGTCAACCTTGTCAAGCTCGAAAGCCGTCATATTCCCGAGCGCGAATTTGAGTATCGTTTCTATTTCGATATTGAGGCCTCGGTATATAGCGAGGAGTTTCTCTCGCTTATGTGCGAGTTGCACGAGTGTGGCGAGCAATTCAAATACTTCGGAACGTATGCCGAGATAATATAATATATTTAAAATAAACAATTTACTAACAATCTAACAACTACAATTGTCGAACACAAAAAACCGAACGCCTATGAAAAAGATTCTTGTCATCAACGGCCCCAATATAAATATGCTGGGGCTGCGCGAACCATCACTCTATGGTGCACACAACTATGCAGCGCTGAAGGAATACATCTGCGAGAGTGCCGCCGAGGCAGGCCTGCAAGTAGAGCTTTTTCAGTCGAATCACGAGGGAACCATTGTGGATGCCATACAGGCCGCATACGGTCGTTTCGATGCCATCCTCATAAATCCCGCGGCATACACCCACACGAGCGTCGCAATACTCGATGCGCTGAAGGCCGTTGCGCTACCCACGGTCGAGGTTCATCTTACCGATATTTCCTCGCGCGAGGAGTTTCGTCAATTCTCGTACGTCTCGCTCTATGCCGAGAAGGTAATCTGTGGAAAAGGCTTCGAGGGCTATCGCGAAGGCCTTTTGTATCTGGCAAATACCCTCTGATAATCTAAAATATTGTGGCCCGTAACTAAAATGCGGGCTGCTTTTTTTATATGCGAACCTTACAACAAGAAAAATATGCACATATATTCCACCGCCTCGATAAAAGAGATTGACCGACTGACAGTGCAGTACGAGCCAATATCCTCGTACAATCTTATGGAGCGTGCCGCTGCGAGGCTCACCCACGCGCTGAGGCTCGATTATGCCCACTGCAACCATTTTGTGCTGTTCGCGGGTGCGGGTAATAACGGCGGCGACGGTCTTGTGATGGCGCGTCGTCTGCTCGAAGAGGGCTGCGCGGTGGATGTATGGATGGTTACCTGCGAGAAGCTCTCGCCCGACTGCTCGACGGCGCTTGCGAGGCTTCTTGAGGCTTTTCCCTCGTGTGCCATAAGGCTGACAGCCGAGGGCGAGGCACCCGCCGTCGGGCCGCACACGGTTGTAATTGACGCCCTCTTCGGCAGCGGCCTTAATCGTCCCCTCGGCGGCGAGTATGCACGGGTCGTCAGGCTCATAAACTCCCTTGCCTGCCCGCGCGTGGCGGTCGATATTCCATCGGGGCTTATGGGCGAGGATAATGGCCCCGCGTCGGACGCTGCCACCATTGTTAGGGCCGACACCACGCTGACGTTGCAATTCCCCAAGCTCTCGATGCTCCTCGACGAGAATAAAAAATATGTCGGACGTATGCGCCTGCTCGATATTGGCCTCAGCCTAAGGGCAATGAACGAGACTGCTCCCATCACCCACACGATAGAGGCCGAGGAGGTTCGCGCGCTTCTCTCGCCGCGCTGTGCCACGGCCCATAAAGGCAATTTCGGACGTGCGCTGCTTGTGGCGGGCTCGCGGGGAATGGCCGGAGCATCGGTGCTTGCGGCCCGCGCGGCGATGCGCTCGGGGCTTGGACTGCTCACCGTGCATCTGCCCGCCTGCAACAACGCAATTGTGCAGACGGCCGTGCCCGAGGCTATGACAAGCATTGATGGCGACGATAATGCCTTTACCGCGGCCCCCGACACGGCCCGATACACGGCCGTCGGGGTGGGGCCGGGGATAGGGCGCAGCGCAGCGACGGCCGGGGCGCTGCACGAGCTCATTGCGAATTGCCGCGTCCCGATGGTCATCGACGCCGATGCGCTCAACATCCTCGCCGACAATAAAGAGTGGCTCGACAGTGTGCCCGAGGGTAGTGTAATAACCCCTCATAGGGGCGAATTTGCGCGTCTCGCAGGCTCGACTGCCGACGGCGGCGATGCACTCACACGTGCCCGCGAGTTTGCCGTGCGCCATAAAATATGCGTTGTCCTAAAGGGTGCTTGTACAATTATTGTCAACGGCGACGGCAGTTACTGCCTTAACACCCGCGGCAACGCAGGGATGGCCACAGGAGGCAGCGGTGATGCGCTTACAGGCATAATTCTGGCCCTTTTGGCCGGCGGATACAGAGCCTACGATGCTGCCCGAGTGGCCGTGTATGTCCACTCGGTGGCGGGCGACGAGGCTGCTGCCCGTGTGGGACAGACGTCGCTTGTTGCGGGCGATATTATCGAGTATCTGCCCGTTGCGTGGCGCAATATCGAAAATATTTCCGAAAAGTAAGATTTTTTTATGATTAGTATAAGACAGACGCTCCGAGATTGGTCGCTCCCCATTGCAATGATTGCGGGAGTACTCATCTATTTTGCATATATAAATATCCCTTTTCTCGACTCGACACACGCTGCGGCTCGTAGCACGGTGGCGGTGGTGCAGCCACTGCTCATCTTCTCGATGCTTTTTATCACATTCTGTAAGGTACGTATCGGCGAGCTGCGCATACGTCGGTGGCACGTGTGGCTGTTGGCCTTTCAGATTCTCTCGTTCATCCTTTTGTCGCTTGCGGTGGCTTTTCTGCCTCTTACGGCGGCGGTACGTGTCATTTTAGAGTCGGCTATGCTCTGTCTGCTCTGTCCCACGGCAACGGCGGCAGCGGTAATTACGGCAAAATTGGGCGGCAGTGCAGCCTCGTTAATATCCTATACGATGGCCATAAATATATTGGTGGCGGTTGTAGCGCCATTCTTTCTGACGCTCATCCATCCGACGGCGGGCGGCTCCTTCCTTGCGTCGTTTCTCTTAATATCGGGCAGGGTGTTTCCACTGCTGCTTGCGCCCCTGCTCTTGGCCGAGCTTGTACGTCGCTTCCTCCCCTCGCTGCACGCCCTTATTTTGCAGCGTGGGCGCAATTGGCCCTTTTATCTGTGGCTTGTGGCTCTGATGCTTGCAATAGCCGTTACCACGCGTGCCATTGTGCACACGCATCTGCCAATGTATGTGATGGGGGCAATTGCCATTGTGTCGTTCGTCTGCTGTGTGCTGCAATTTGCCGTGGGGCGTATGGTGGGACACTATTATGGCGAGACGGTTACAGGCGGTCAGGCGTTGGGACAGAAAAACACCGTGTTTGCAATATGGCTGGCCTATACTTTTCTGACGCCCGTTACGGCCATTGCCGGCGGATTTTATAGTCTGTGGCACAATATTGTGAATACGTGGCAGTTGTATCGGTGCAATCATACAAGATAAAATAACTGCGGGGGCCGATGCTCCCGAATAAAAAACGAACAGATTATGGAGATGAATTTTTCGGGCATACTCATAGGGGTTGCCACTTTTCTTGTGATAGGGCTTTTCCACCCTCTGGTCATTAAGGCTGAGTATTATATAGGCGTAAAAAGCTGGTGGCTTTTTCTTTTGTTGGGAGTAGTGTCGGCTGTGGCGTCGTTGCTGGTCGAGAATCTTATACTCTCTATTCTGTTGGGAGTGGTGGCCTTCAGCTCATTTTGGAGCATCGGTGAGGTGTTCGAGCAGAAAAAGAGGGTCGAGAAAGGGTGGTTCCCCGCTAACCCAAAGAGAAAGAAAAATTGATTTTTTATTATGATACGTCTTTATGCAAAATGGCTCTACGTAGCCAATCTTGTCATTATCGGTACAGGGCTTTTTATTGGCTTTATCCCGGGCTTTGAGAGTGTGGGCGCGTGGCTCACCCCACCTTTTGTGCTCTTTTTGGGGCTTCTGTTTGCGCTGTTGTGCGGGCAGCCTTTTCCCGCGTTCAACAAGAAATGCTCGAAGATGCTTCTGCAATATTCTGTTGTGGGATTAGGCTTTGGGATGAACGTGCACAGCTCGCTTGCATCGGGAAGCGAGGGGATGCTCTTTACCATCGTCTCGGTCTTTGGCACGCTTGCCGTTGGATGGCTCATCGGACGGCGCCTGCTCGGGGTCGATAGGAACACCTCTTATCTTATCAGTGCGGGAACGGCTATCTGCGGTGGAAGCGCCATTGCAGCGGTTGCGCCTGTCATTAAGGCTCGGGACGAGGAGGCGTCAGTGGCGCTGGGAACGGTCTTCATCCTTAATGCCGTGGCACTGTTTATCTTCCCCTCAATAGGGCATCTGCTCTCTATGAGCGAGACGCAATTCGGAACGTGGGCGGCCATTGCCATTCACGATACAAGCTCGGTGGTGGGCGCGGGAGCTGCCTACGGCGAGCAGGCGCTTGAGGTTGCAACGACCATAAAGCTGACGCGCGCCTTGTGGATTATCCCCGTGGCGCTTTTTACCTCGGTGCTGTTCAAGAGTAAGGGTAAGGGGGTGAGCGTGCCTCTGTTCATCGTCTTTTTTGTGGTTGCGATGCTTGTAAATACCTATCTTTTAGATTCTGTGCCCTGTGTGGGGCAGACAATAAATGCCGTTGCTCGTAAATCTCTTACTTTGACAATGTTCTTCATCGGTGCTTCGCTCTCGAAGGATGTTCTAAAGAGCGTAGGGCTAAAATCTCTGACTCTGGGTGTTATTCTGTGGGCGATAATAAGCATCGTCTCGCTGCTGTATATAATGTGGGCCGTATAATTGTCGGGCCCGATAAAAATAATTCCCCAAAATTCTAAATTTGGAATTTTGGGGAATTATTGTATAAGAAGCAGTTTATTTTACCTTCATACTCGCCTTGACAAGATAGACAATCAGCAGCAGATAAGCGACCAATGCAAGCGCCTCGCTCCACGGGTTGGCCAGCCACCCCTCGTTCACAAGGTTTATGCCGCCGAAGCGCATCGCCGCGCTTACAACGCCCATCAGTGCACCGCCGGCAATGAATCCCGATGCAAGCAGAGTACCCTTCTCGCCTCGCTCGCTGTTGAGTTTGGCGTCGGTGCTGCGGGTTGTAACGTACCAATTGATGGCGCCGCCAACCAACAGAGGAAGGTTCAGCTCAATGGGGATAAACATTCCCAACGCAAAGGCCAGCGCAGGAATATTAAAGTATGTAAGCACCAAAGCCAACGCCGCGCCTATTCCGTAAAGCATCCACGGAGCGCCTACGCCGTTCATCAGCGGGTCGATGACAGCTGCCATTGCATTAGCCTGAGGCGCAGCAAGCGCGCCGCTTGTAAAGCCGTAGGTCTTATTGAGAATCATAATGACGCCACCCACCGTCGCAGCCGATACAAGAGTACCCAAGAATTTCCACGTCTGCTGCTTTGCGGGAGTCGAGCCCAACCAATAGCCAATCTTAAGGTCGGTGATAAAGCCGCCGGCCATCGAGAGGGCGGTGCACACAACGCCGCCCATCACAAGCGCTGCCACCATTCCCGTGGCGCCTTTCAGGCCCACAGCAACCATTACAACCGACGCAAGGATAAGTGTCATCAGTGTCATTCCCGACACGGGGTTTGTGCCGACGATGGCAATTGCATTTGCTGCCACCGTAGTAAAGAGGAACGATATTATGGCAACCAACAAGATGGCCACGATGCTGTGCAGCACGTCGCCCTGCATAACATCAAAGAAGAAGAACAGAAGCACCAGCAAAAGGGTGAATATCGAGCCGAATGCAATAAACTTCATCGGAAGGTCGCGCTGTGTGCGCTTAACCTTCTCGTCCGACTTTTTGCCGCTCATCTCGCGAGCCGCAAGGCCCACGGCACTCTTAATTATGCTCCACGATTTAAAAATTCCGATAATTCCGGCCATTGCGATGCCTCCGATGCCGATGCTCTTGGCATACTCCTTGAAAATCTGCTCGGGCGACATTTGTGCAATTGTTACGTTAATGTCGGGGTTCCAAGCGTTCAGAATCTCGTCGCCGAAGAAGAGGTTCATTCCCGGCACAATGAGCAACCACACGGCAAGCGAGCCTGCGCATATTATGGCTGCATATTTTAGTCCGATAATGTATCCCAATCCCAGAACGGCTGCTCCGGTGTTAATCTTCAGCACCAATTTTGCCTTCTCGGCAAGTGTCTCACCCCAGCCGCATACGCGTGTGGTGAAATTCTCGTTCCACCAGCCGAATGTAGCCACGATAAAGTCGTATAGTCCGCCCACAACGCCGGCAATGAGCAGAGGCTTGGCCTGTGAGCCGCCCTTCTCGCCCGATACAAGCACCTGCGTGCTTGCGGTAGCTTCGGGGAAGGGATACTCGCCGTGCTTGTCGCTGACAAAGTATTTACGGAAGGGAATAAGGAACAGAATGCCCAGCACGCCGCCCAAGAGCGAGCTTATGAACATCTGCATAAAGTTAACGGTCATCTCGGGGTATTTGCTCTGGAGAATATAGAGCGCGGGCAGGGTGAATATTGCTCCGGCTACAATCACGCCCGAGCAGGCTCCGATGGATTGTATTATCACATTCTCGCCCAAAGCTCCCTTGCGCTTGGCTGCGCTCGACACGCCAACGGCGATTATGGCAATGGGGATTGCCGCCTCGAATACCTGTCCCACTTTTAGGCCCAGATAGGCTGCTGCGGCCGAGAAGAGCACGGCCATTGCTATTCCCCAAGATACCGACCACAGGTTCACCTCGGGATACTCTTTGTCGCTCGACATTAGGGGCTTATACTCCTCGCCCTCTTTTAGCGGACGGAACGCATTTTCGGGCAGTCCCGCCTGTTTTTCATTTTCTTGTTTCATTCTATTTTGTTTTGTTTATTTTGTATTTGTGGGCAAAGGTACAATTTTTTTGCAATATATTCTGCTTTTTGATATTATGAGGGATTGTTGGTTGGAAGAAATCTCGGTAAGGGGTATTGTTTTTTTATATAGAGTGGATAAAAAACGGGGAGTTTCCATTGGAAACTCCCCGAAAATTGTTGAATGTGTATTGCTCTCACTTAACCAGCACTTTGGCTGCGCCCAAGTGCTTTGCGTTCGGCAATTTTTGATTAAGCAAGCTTATCAATCATTGCTCTCACTTAACCAGCACTTTTTTGCCATTTACAATGTAGAGGCCGGGGGCGGTTACTCGCTGAAGTTTGCGGCCTGTGAGGTCGTAGATTGCATTCTCCTCGGCTGCGGCATTTACCTCGTCGATGCCCTCGGTTGCCGTTACAACAAGCAGTGCGTCGATGATGGTACCGCCATTCTCCTTAAAGTCGCCGAATTTACCGTCGGCGTCGCCCATTGGGTCGATGTTACACCAATCTTGCTTGAAGCGGATGCGGTAGGTTCCCTCCTTCTCGGGGGCCTTGAACGAGGGGAGCGAGGGCTTGTTGCGGTTGCCACCGGTAATCTCTTCGCCTACGCTGTTCCAGCCGCGCTCGTCGCTGTCGGCGCCGTTGTTGTAGAACGAGTATGATACAAGGTCGCCTGTGGGCTCCCAATTGCTACCCTCCTTGATGCCTGCCGTAAAGCCGTCGGCGTCATAATCGACATACACTGCAAAGTGTACCCACGAGCCTGCCGCGTTGATGGTGGGAGTAACCTCCTCGCCTGCTGCAACAACGAAATTAACGGGCTCTTCCTTGTTGATGAGGACAACGTAGTCGAGGCCTTTCTCGGTGTCTGTGAGGGAGTATTCGCTTGCGCCGTAGGCCTCGCTTGTGATGCCGATGGTGTTTATGTTACGGTCGCTGCGTGTCTTCGAGCCGGTGTTTGTGGGCTCGTAGATGTCAAACTCCTCGATAACGATTGTCTGCACGCCGCTGAACGCATCGCCAATGGCCTTTCCAACAACAACGCCCTCGGGAATTACAACGGAATACTCGCCGGGGGTGTTAATCTCCTCGGCCAGAGTAATTGTGAGCACTTTACCCTCGACGCTGTATGTTGTGGTTGTTACGCTCTCGCCATCCTCGTCAAGAAGCTCAACGGCGGCGCCTGTTGCTGCATCGACAATCTCCTTGTTGAATGTAAGGGCGATGGTCTTAAGCGAGTATATGTCGGCGGCGGGCTCGACGCTCTTAATTTCAAGAGGGGTGGGGGCAACTACTGTTATTGTGTGCCAGCCGCTGTAGGGCTTGTCGTCAATTACGCGGGCAACAACGGACTCGGGTATTAGAAAATGGTAGGTACCCGGGGTGGTTACCTTCTTTTCGAGTGTAACGGTGAGTGTGTTACCCTCTAATGTAAAGCCGTTGTTGTATGCAACGACTGTCTCTTTTTTCTCGTCGTATAGTGCGAGTGAGCCGCCTGTGGGTGTATCCTCGTTTACTGTACCTTTTTTAACCTCGGCGTTGAAGGAGAACTTTATTGCCTCGATGGCCTCGGTGCTTTTGGGGCTTACGTCAATTACCTCAAAAGGGACCTGTGAGGGGTCGCTGTTTATTCCGTCGAATGCAAATACCGAGCTTGCGGGCAATGTTACTGTCAGAGGCTGGTCGATGTCGATGGCAACGCCCTCGGTGAGGCCGCCAAGTGCATCCTGCACCTTGAACGACTTATTGAGGATTATTGCACCCTCGATGTTTGCGGGAATCTCAAGAGCCTCGCGCAGTGTGAATGTGTAGCTCTGTGCCTCGTTTGCACCGTTGCGCAGTGCCAATGTGGCCTTTGCACCGTTCCAAGAACCCCAACCGTAAATCTGCTGGCGGCTGCCTGTCCACGGATTGCCACCCACCCAGTGAGCGTCGGGCAGTACGTCGGCATTCTTCTTCTGCCAAGCAACGCACTCGGCAAGGTCTTCCCACAGCTTACCGCCGTTGATGCTGTTCAGGAGCGAGTAGTCGGCATATAGCTCGACCATACCCGAGCCGCACACGAATGCGCAGCGAAGCTCGCGCAGCACAGCGTCGTAACTCATATTCTTAGATACCGCACCAAACTTTGTGAGGATGAATCCGTGGGTCATCATTGTGTTGATGGGGCACAGAGGCGAGTTTGTTACGTAATTCTGATAAACGAGGCGGTCGCGATAGGTAATCCACTTTTCGCGGTCGATGCTGTTGTTGCCTGCCTCGCCGTAGTCGGCCTCTTGACGCCACGTAGCATCGGAAATCTGATACCAGAAGGGTGATGCCCAAGTACCTACTGTGGTGTTGAAGAAAATATCCTCGCGCATATTCTCGCGTACATACTGTTCGAGGCGGATGATGCCCTCGGCATTCTCGTTGCCTGTGTCGCCTGCGTCGGGTCCTGTGGCCGAGAATTGTGCCGAAATTCCGTCGAACTTAAAGAATAGGTAGTTGTCGGTGGCGGGGTTAAAGCCTGCCTGACCATCCTGACGGCAAACAAGGTTATCGGCTGCCTCAAGGTAGGCCTTGTAGTAGAGGGGGTTCGATAGCTGCATTCCACCCTGATTGCTCCAATAGGCACGGCGATAGTTACCGCTCTGTCCGTAGCCTCCGACGGGGCCCAGCCAAGCGCCTATGCCTGCGCTCATCTCTTTGGCTGCTGCCGATATATCGCGCATTTCATTGGGGAAGCCTTTGTGGAATGTCCACGGGCCGTAGTTGTCCCAGCCGTCGTCGATGATAAAGGCAACGAGGCCCTCGCCGAATTTATCGTAGTAGTTGGTCTTCCACTGTTTCATTACGTCCAGCACTTGGTCGGCTGTAAAGTTGGTGTGCTCTTGTCCGGGAGCGGCGTTGTTGCGGTCGATGTTAAGCTCGTACCAGCTGTTGTAGTGGGGGAATACTCGCCAGGGTACTGCACGCTCGCGCTCGCTGTATGCAAGGAACGAACGACGCTTCTGTGTCTCGCGGATATTCTCGCTTGCCTGTCGGCCGTCCTGTGCGATGAGGCCTACCACGGCTGCCACTTTCCAAGTGTCGCCTGCCGCGAGTGTGGTGTTGCGGCTCCAGCGGCCCTGAATGCCAACGATGGCTGTGTTGATTACTGCGCCCTCTTTGGCGTTGTAGAGCTTTATTGTGAGGTTGCTCGATGCGTTGATGCTCTCGGTCTTATCCTCGACAAATACGCGCACTGCGAATGTGCCGTCGTAGGGGGCAACGAAACTGAATGTGTTGTTGCTGTGCTGTCCGCCCGAGTATCCGCTGTGATAGTCAACGGCACAGATGTTGCCTGTGGCGTCTATGAGGTCGGCACCACCGAAATTCAGACGGTGCGAGCCGCTTGTGTATTGTACTGTGGTCTCGACTTTCTGACCCTCTTTCAACGCTACGTTCTCGACAACGTAAGCATATACGTTGGGGTAGCTTGCGCCCGTAGCCTCGATGACGCGGTTGGGTACCTCCTCGACGCGCTCCCACGACTGTGCTGTCAATGCCACTGTGGGCAGTGTCTCGGCAAGCTCCCACGGGTCGCTCTCGCCTGTTGCCTCGCCCACGGTGTTGTAGGCTGTGGGGGTCTCAAGGCCTGCGAAAATCTTGTTGCTGACGATTGTTGCACCGCGTGTGTTACCAATTACTTTGGGCATTGAGCCGGCTGCCTCGGTATCTACATTATATATCATAGGTATAATGTTGTACATATCAACGTCGTCAACGCCTGTGAGCTCCATCTCGGTGCGCAGATAGTGGCTTCCGTCGCGCAGCACTGCACGCCACAGAATCTCTATTTTTGTCTCTTTGTAGGTGTATTCGTATTTTGCCACAAGCTGTACGCCTGCAAAATGTTCGGCACCGCCTACGGCCGAGGGGTTGGCTGTGAGTGTCTCGCTCTCAAGGCTCTTTAGTGTCATTGCCGATGCGGGTACATTGTCGCCGCTGCCGAATGCTACCGTGAAGGGCTCGGTGCCGGCTACAAGGTTCATTGCGTCGGAGCCGGCAAAGTAGAGTGCATCACCCACTTTCATAAAGCTGGCGGCAAGCACTTTGTTGCTCAGAGTGTATGTGTCGTCCTGCGCGGTGATTGTGGCTGTGCCTACATTATCTTGCTGTTTGGGATATACCCACGCATTCTCGTAGGGCTCGCACGCGGGCTGTGTGGGCAGTGTGGCTGCGTTGACGGTGATTGTGTTCTCGACGTCGTTAACCGATACTACTGCAAACTGTCCCTCGGGGGCTGTTACGATAATTTTGCTCTTGTCGATTGTGCCCTCGACGGTGATTTTATCGCCGTTGTTGTAGGCCTTACCGTCAATCTTCAGACTGATGCCTTCGGGGAGGATGATTGTGTAGGTGCGCTCGGCAATTACATACTCGGTGAGTGTGTAGCGGCTGCCGCCGTCTTTTGCTCCATTATCCTGCCATAGTCCGAGGGTCTTGCCTACGTTGGCTGCTGCTCCCTCGTAGTAGTTGAGGTACTTACCGGCTACGCTGCCGCTTGTTGTGTAGGGGGCAATCTCGTAATTCTCGTCGGCGTAGTTGTTTACGTTAAAGTAGGCGCCGTCGGGCTTGCTGTCGTATAGTTTTACGAAGCTCTTGCCGTTGTTGTAGCTTGCTGCTTTGTCGTATCCGAGCCACTTTTTGGCATTGTGGCTGTAGATGTAATAGGCACCGTTTACGCCATCTACTGCGTAGAAGGCGAAAAGGCCGTTCTCTTCGTCGCCCTGTACGGGGGCGGTTGTTGCGCCGACGTATGCGCCGTTGCCGCTTACCATTGTGTAAACGTGCTCGGGCTTACCCTCTGTGGGCAGTGTCGTCGAGGCTGTCAGCTTGTCGGCGAATGCTTGCGATGCGCAGCATAGGATGGCCGATAAGCAGATGAGTAGCTTTTTCATAATTTTTTAATTTTAGGTTAGTATAAATTTTGTTTGATTTTTTTCTTGGTGTGCGGGCTCTTTTGTACACAATTTATCTATTTTATAGATAATTATTTTGCAAAAATATAATTTAATTTATAGATTTTATGAGTTTGTTGATTTTACCCCCCCCCCGTTAACTATTTTTAACATTTGAATAAGCCTCTTTTTGGGAGTTTTTTTGGCTCAGTAGAAAAAAGGTGTGGTCGAGATAATTCTATTTATCACCCTCTCGGAATATTTCTGCTGGTATTCTCTCTTTCGCGTTATATTTTATAACTTACTTTTTTCAAAAAAAGTAAGCAAAAAACCTGCACCTAAAGAAATTGTCGCGGGGCCTCCTTTGCTCGTGAGGCAACGATGCGCTCACTCGGTCGGAGGCCCAGCTTGTCATTTCGGTTTACGATTGTTTTAAGGGTGCTGCGGA
>JAFQVS010000047.1 GCA_017407905.1 Bacteroidaceae bacterium
GCTTGTCATTTCGGTTTACGATTGTTTTAAGGGTGCTGCGGAATTATAATCGACAATGCTTGCAGCAATAGTCGCGCGAAAGTGCAGGCGCAGCTTGCAGCGCGCGGGATGCGAATGGCAAGCATTGTCAACGCCCGGCGGCATAACATACCTCGCACTTTTTCCTTAAAACAATCGAACCTACATTGAATTTCTTTTTTATGGTGCAATATTTAATTTTAAATTACCTTTTGCACGTATTATATGCTGCTGTTCTTGAAAATTAGAAATAGATTATTGATTCTTACCCACAGTAAATTTCTACTGAGCCAAAAAACCGCAGCAGCGGCAGCCGAGGCAACAGACAAAAGCACATTTTGTAAAAGCCAACATATAAAAAAACACTCCCACCGAAGCAAAATTCGTGGGAGTATTTACACCGTTTACTTACAATTTAAGCCACTGCTGAGGGTTCAGCTTCTGCTTCTCCTTGCGCAGCTGGAAGAGCAGTCGCGTGTGCCCCGAGGCATCGCGCGCAACGTCGCCGATAATTGTCCCGGCGCTCACCTTCTGACCATTCTTTACGTGTATCTTTTCGAGCTGACAATAGACCGAGATATACTTATCGTGGCGCACAAGCACCAACGCATAGTCGTCGTTGCGATAGACGGCGGCCACCTGCCCCTCGAAGATACAGCGCGCCTGAGCGCCATCGCGTCCTTGAATAACTATTCCTCCATTGTCGATGAGCACATTACCTTTTCCCATCACCCCTTTGCGCTTGCCATACTCCGAGACCACCTGATAAGGCCCCGTTACGGGCACGGGCAGCTTGCCCTTGTTCTTTACAAAATCGGCGTTCAGCTTGCCCACCCCTGTATTGGAGCGCTCGGCCGAGGAGGAGGAGGAGGATTTTCCGCCGCTCTTTGCTGCGCGGGCACGGGCCGCAGCCTCCTCGCGCTTACGTTGCGCCTCAATCTCGGCCTCTATTATGCGGTCAATCTCGGCATTTAGTTTGCTTAGCTGCTTGCGCTGTTTTTCGAGCTCTTTCTGCACCTTTTTCGACTCGCGCTGCAACTCCTTTACCAGCGTGCGCTGCTCCTTTTCGAGCCCCTGAAGATGGTCGCTCTGCTGCTTGTGCTGCTGCAACGAGGCACTTTTCGATGCACGCACGGTGTCGAGGGCGGCACGCTTCTCGTTCAGTGTGTTAATGTATTCTATAAGCTCGGTGCCTATCTTGCGGTGCGCATTCATATAATTGCCTATGTAACGGTAACGACGCACCATTGTATTAAAATCCTTTGCCGAGACGATGAAGAGCATTTTATCCTGAAAGGTCGCGTGGTGTCGGGCGCGACGCAGCGCCTCGGCATACTCGCCTCGGGCCACCTCGACGGCCTTTTCGTTCTGAGCAACCTCCTCGTTAAGCGCGGCGATTGTATCGTCGAGCATTTTCAGCTCGTCGTTCAACAGCCCCATCAACTGTTTATTGTCTTTTATGCGGGCGTTTATTAGTTCCAGATTCTGCATCTTGCTCTTTACGTCCTTTTGCGACGATTTCAGGATGCTCTCTTTGGCTGTTATCTCCTTTTGCAGATTGCCTGCGCGGCGACGCATCTCCTTGACGCTCTTTTGCCCAAAGGCGGCACCCGAGAGTGTCAGAAGCAGCAAAAGGAGAAGAAGGTTTTTTATTGTGTATCGGCTCATTGTCTGTCGTATTTTTCGGGACTAAGATAATATTTATTATTGCATCTGCCGAATAATTGCGGCACTATTTTATTTTGTCCAACAGACGCCCGAGGTCTAAGCGCTTCATCGAGCCCGTGTCGGTGCTCTTGAATGCGAATCGTCCCTCGCGTATATTGCTCAGTTGCAGACGCAGTTTAAGCGGCGTACCCACCCCCTCGACCGCAAACTGAATATCGGTGGGGAAGCTGCGCCCCTCGACAGCCGTAAAGCCGCTGTACAGACAGCTCACCTTTACCGCCTCGTTGTATAGGCCCTCGGTCTCGACAAGCTGCCCCGTTGCCGCGTCAAGATAGAATGTATATTGCATAGGGCCCTTTTTGGGCGTTACAAGCGATACGTCGTTGCCCTCGCGGGTAATGTTCATAGTGGGCAGCGCGTCGAGGGGCGATGCTCCGTCGGGGGTAAAAAGCGCGTTCAGCAGAATAGATTGCAGGATGTTATACCCCAAGCCGGCCTCGCGAAGCAGCGCCACCGACGAGTAGTCTATCGAGGCATATTCGTCATCGACCTTGTTTATTATCTGTGCCGTGGCGGGGGTAAGCTCGATGCGGGCAATCTCGAAGAGCCCCAACGCCGAGATTCCTATGCGCACGCCCTTCTCCTGCTCGATGCCCAATGTCCCGCTTGCCGACAGCCTTTTATCGCCAAGCTCGGCCTTTATTTTCAGTTTCGAGGAGATACTCGTCGGCACCGCGGCAAAGGCCGGCATACGCCCAAGCTCGCCCAGCGTGATATTCCCTTTTATTGTACCCTCTGTGGGGCTTTTTGTCGAGCGGCAGCCGCTTACGGCCAATGCCACCACAAGGAGCAACAGCAGTATTCTATTTTTTCTTCTTTCCATCGGGAATATATTTTCGGCGTTTAATCTTCTTTTCGATTATCTTCGACGTATCGCCCTTCTCGCGAGCCTTTGTCCACATCTCAACCGCCCGCTGAATATCGCCGCATTTTGCAAAAATATCGCCACAGTGAGCATAGAGCACCGCATCCTTGTCGGCCTCATTGCCCAAAGCGAGCAGTTTCTCGGCGTATGCCTTTGCCTCCTCGTAACGTTCGAGCAGAAAGAGCACCCACATATATGTGTCGATGTATGTAATATTCTGTGGCTCGGCGACGATTGTCTTATGGCTCATCTCAAGGGCGCGTTCAAGCTCACGGCCGTCGAGGGCAAGATAGTAAGCATAATTATTCAGCACTCCTATATTGTCCTTGTTATAGACAAGCGCCGTGTCGTAGGCAAGATAGGCGGCCTGCACGCTGCCAAACTCATGGTGAATGTCGCCCACAAGCGAGAAAAGGTCGGATACAAACTCGGCGGCATCGTTGTCGGTGCGTATCGAAAGGCCCCGCTCCAATATTTCGAGCGCCTCCTGCGGCCGCTCTCTGTTGTACAGCGAGACGCCTTTGAAATAGTATAGTTCGAGCACCTCGGGATTATACAACAGCGCCGTGTCGCAACGCAGAATAACCTCGTCGTAATCCTCGTTTTTTATGGCCGAGAATAGCAGTTGCATCTGCGCATAACTATTCTCGGGCTCATATTTCAGAATCTCTTCGAGCACGGGGTTTATGCTATCCTGAGGCAGCTTTTTCATTGCCATATAACGTGCGAGAATCTCGCCCGTTACCGACTGATTGACGGGAACCTGCATCAAACGGCGCAAAAGGTTGATATTATACTCTATGCCGTCAGTTTGCTCCTTATAGGCCATATAGCGCACGACAAGCTCGCCGCGTTCCTCGTCCGCGAAGCGCTCGTTAAGCAGCAGACGCTCGACTGCCTCGGTGAAGAGCGTGTCGTTGCCCAAACGCTGATAATAGTCGGCAAGGGATTTTTGCGCAAGCACGTTGGACGAGTCGGCACCGAGCACACCGTTATATAGGTCGAGGGCCCTCAGAGTATCGCCAAACTCTAAATATGTGCCGCCCAGAAAAACCTGCGTCGAGAGGTCGTCGGGATACTCGTCGATGAGCCCTTGAAGCTCGCTCAGTGCCTTTTCCTTATTGTGCATAAGCATATAAAGGCGGTACTTTCTAAGCGTCAGATTCTCGCTGCGACCCTCGATGCGTTCGACATTGTCCAATGCCTCGACGGCGCGCATATAATCGCCCTTATCCGTATAGGCCGAGGCGAGCGCCGCGAACACCCAGCTCTCCGAGCTAAAATCCCGCGCCATTGCCTCGTAGGTCTCTATGGCCTTATCGTTGAGCCCCTCCTCTTCGTAGGTCATTGCCAGCATCGAGCGATAGTAGAAATTACCCGGGTCGCCCTCGGCTGCACGCTGCATCATTGCCAACGCCTCTTCCTTACGTCCCAGATAGGCGTACACCGCGCATAGCTCGTACGAGACGACAGCAGAGCCGGGCTGCAACGACAGACAATGTTCGAGCAGGTCGAAAGCCTCGTCGTAACGCTCTTGGTCCCTGAGCGAGAGTGCCTCAAGAAAGAGAAAGTCGAATGCACGCTCGCGGGCGACAGCCTCGCTTGTGTCGGGACGATGGCACAGAGTATCATCGTCGGCACCCTCACGGGCCGACGACGGCTGCACAACGAGCAGCAACAGCAATAAGGCAACGGCTATGCGCATAATTTAAACTCCCGTATGTCCGAATCCACCCTCGCCACGCTCGGTAGCGCCAAGCTCCTCGACAGGCTGCCACTCAACCTGCTCGTGTCGGGCAATCACCATCTGTGCGATGCGCTCGCCGTCGGCAATTGTAAATGGCTCCGAGGATAGGTTAACCAATATCACACACACCTCGCCTCTGTAATCGGCATCAATTGTGCCGGGCGAGTTAAGCACCGTAACGCCTTTTTTTATCGCGAGGCCGCTGCGCGGACGCACCTGCGCCTCGTAACCCGCAGGCAGCGCCATAAAAAGCCCCGTAGGCACCAACGCACGTTGCAGCGGTTGTAACACAATGGGCTCGTCGATGTTTGCTCTTAAATCCATCCCTGCCGAGAGGTCTGTTGCATAGGCCGGCAGCGGATGCTTTGAACGGTTAATTATCTCTACTTTCATAATTTGCCATTTAAATTGAAAACTCCGAAAGCACTATTTTGTTTCGGAGTTCTCATCTATCTTTTTTCTTACTCTTTATTCTCTTTGTTGCCTGCGGGGAAGAACACCTTATTAACACCCGAGGTTATGCTTATTGAAGCCGGATTCTGCTTGGCAAACGACTCGATGTATCGCACATATTTATCCTCTATAATCTCGTTTACCGCAATAAATATTCCCGTCTCCTCGACGTTTCCAAAGTCGGTATTTACTGCCGTTCCGAATATTTTCATCGTGGGCGAGAGGCCCATATAAGCATTCACCAACGGGGGGATGCTGAGCCCCACCTTGTGCACCTCACTCTTTAGGATGCGGTAGTCGGCCTTAAAGCTATCGCCCGAGAGCACTGCGGCGAGGCCTGCCTCATCCTCCTCGAATTGCAGCGGCGAGAGGGGCTCGATAAGGCAGTCGGGGTCGGCAAAGTGTTTCTTGAGGAAATAGAGTATAAGGTCGCGCGCGTGCTTGTCGTACGAGGGGTACATTGTTACCTTTCCGAACAGATATTTAACGTTGGGAATAACCACTGTGAGCGCGCCCAAGCCGTCCCACAGATTATCGAGCGCATAGAGACTCTTCGAGCCCATACGTGTCGATTGATATTCGAGCGAGACGAACGAGCGTCCAAGCTCCACTGTTACGGGCAGATACTCCTCGATAAAGCGGCGCGAGAATTTGAACATATTGTGCGCCGTGGCGAGGATAGGCTCGCCCGAGGCGTCGAAACGCACGTCGGCTCCGTGGATAAAGCGGTAACCGCCCACAATATCATTGGCCTCGGGATTCCACACCACAATCTGCTTGTAGGGATTCTCCATTGTATCAAACTCGTCAATATCGACCGATTTTCCGCTACCGCCGCCCGCTGCACGGAAAGCAATCTCGCGCAGACGTCCAATCTCGCGCATTACATTGGGCGAGTCGGCTGCCGTAAGCACATATATCTCGTTGTTACTGCGGTGAGTAAATCGCAAACGCTTGTCCTCGGTAAGTTCGGCTCGAAGAAGTTCCTTCGCCACCGGAGCTATTATCTCTTCCATAGTATTAGAATTTTAAATTACTTAAGGCTGTAAACAATATCCTGTACATATTGCGCCCACTCCGTAGGCCTGCGACTGCTGTCGAATGTCTGCCACGGGATGGGCTTGCCTATTGTAACTGTGAATTTTTTATTTTTGTTCTTGAACATCTCATCGCTCAGATAAAGCATTGCTATATTGAATTTTATGCCGAGCATCTTGTTGATGTTTGCCAAGCGATAGAAAAAGTCGGAATTTTGTCCCTCGAAATGTATGGGCACAATGTCGCGTTGCGTCTGAACGCTCTTCACGATGAATGTCTTTTTCCACTCAAGGTCGCGTATCACACCATTTTGTTTGCGCGAGCATATTCCCGCGGGGAACATTACAATGTGATTGTCGCTCTCAAAAGCCGAAGCTACCTGCCGGGGAAGATTGCGCGACTGCTTGCCTGTTTTGTTTATGGGGATAAAGAGTGATGCTATTTGGGGAATGTTCATCAGAAGGTCGTTGACAAGGAATTTTATGCGTCCCTCGTAGCGCTCGCCCAAGATAAGGCCCAGCCCCAATCCGTCCTGCGCACCCAGCGGGTGGTTGCTGACGAATGTGAAGCGCCCGTCGGAGGGAAGATTTTCGAGCCCGCGAACGTCGAACGAATTATTGAAAAATTCCATAAATGAGCGGATAAAGTCGAGGCCCGATTTATCGCTGTTGGCCTTGAGGAAGTAGTTAACCTCGTCCTGATGGATTATCTTCTTAAGATACGACACTAAGAATCGAGGTATATAACGTGCTTTTTTACCAGCTTTATCGGCCAGAATCTTCTCTACATCTATTTGAATAATTTTGCTCATATTCCCCGAATATAATTCTTTGCAAAATTACGCCTTTTTTCAATAATTACAAAATTATCATCATTAAATGAAAAGAGAGCGTGTCAGTTTTTTTGACACGCTCTCTCGATTATTGTCGTTGATGTTTTTATCTATTACTCGTCGGCACCAAATTTTGCAATATCAAGGACGGCTCTTTTGTTGGCCATCAGACGGTCGTGGTCCTCTTTCGAACCTACCACGATGCGGCTAAAGTCGCGCTGTCCCGTACCGGCGGGGATAAGGTGTCCGCATATTACATTCTCCTTCATACCCAACAGATAGTCGCTCTTCATATTTATGGCAGCCTCGTTCAGTACCTTTGTTGTCTCTTGGAACGATGCGGCCGACATAAAGCTCGATGTCTGAAGTGCGGCACGTGTGATACCTTGCAGAATCTGTGTAGATGTTGCGGGCACTGCGTCGCGCGATACTACGGGCTTAAGGTCGCGGCGCTTCAGGGCGCTATTCTCGTCGCGCAGCTTGCGGGCTGTTACAATCTGTCCGGCCTTCAGATTCTCGGAGTCGCCGGCATCGACAACTACCTTCTTGCCCCAGATGCGGTCGTTCTCCTCTTGGAAGTCGAGCTTATCTACTATCTGAAGCTCAAGGAAGCGTGTATCGCCGGGCTCGTTAATCTGTACCTTACGCATCATCTGACGCACGATAATCTCGAAGTGCTTATCGTTAATCTTCACACCCTGTGAACGGTAAACGTCCTGAGCCTCGTTAACGATATACTCCTGCACTGCGGTGGGACCCTTGATGGCAAGAATGTCCGAGGGAGTGATTGCACCGTCCGACAGAGGGGTTCCTGCACGTACGTAGTCGCCATCCTGCACCAGAATCTGCTTCGAGAGGGCCACAAGATATTTCTTTACGTCGCCAACCTTTGAGGTTACGATAATCTCGCGGTTACCGCGCTTAACCTTACCCATTGATACCTCGCCGTCAATCTCGGATACCACTGCGGGGTTCGAGGGGTTACGAGCCTCGAAGAGCTCTGTTACTCGGGGCAGACCTCCGGTAATATCACCCGCGTTACCAAATACGCGAGGAATCTTAACGAGCACGTCTCCGGCCTTAAGCACCTGATTGTTGTCAACCACTACGTGTCCGCCCACGGGCAGGTTGTAGTTGTGCAGCGAGTTTCCATTCTCGTCGTTGATGTGAATGGTAGGAATCTTGTTCTTGTCCTTAGACTCGATGATAACCACCTCGTGAAGGCCTGTACTCTCGTCAGTCTCGACCTTATATGTAACATTCTCGATTACCGACTCAAACTCGACCTTACCGGCAACCTCGGTTACAATTACAGCGTTGAAGGGGTCCCAAGAAGCAACCACCTTTCCGGGCTCGACAAGCTCGTCCTCGGCTGCATAGAGTTTCGAGCCATAGGGGATATTGTGTGCCGAGAGTACGATGCCTGTGTTTACATCCACGAAACGTACCTCGCTCAAGCGGCTCACTACTATCTTAACGGGCGAACCGTCAATATCTATTGTATCTACCGTACGAAGCTCCTCGAATTTCAGGCGCGATGTGTGCTTAGCCTTGATGCTTGCATCGGCTGCAATATTGGCAGCGGTACCTCCGGCGTGGAATGTACGCAGTGTAAGCTGTGTACCCGGCTCACCGATTGACTGTGCCGCAATGACACCGACAGCCTCGCCCTTCTCGACCATACGCTGTGTGGCAAGGTTGCGTCCGTAACATTTTGCACAGACACCGTGCTTCGACTCGCAGGTGAGCACCGAACGAATCTCGACGCTCTCGATGGGCGACTTTTCTATCTCATCGGCAATCTCCTCGGTGATAAGCTCGCCCGAAGCAACAATTACCTTGCCTGTTGTGGGGTGGATAACGTCGTGTACCGACACACGGCCCATAATTCTGTCGCCAAGCTTGGCAACAACGTCGTCGCCGTTCTTAAGCGCTGTGCAGACAAGGCCGCGCAGTGTACCGCAATCCTCCTCGTTGATAATTACGTCGTGCGATACGTCAACCAAACGACGTGTCAAGTAACCGGCGTCGGCTGTCTTAAGAGCGGTATCGGCAAGACCCTTACGTGCACCGTGCGACGAGATAAAGTACTCGAGCACCGAAAGACCCTCCTTAAAGTTCGAGAGGATAGGGTTCTCGATAATCTGTGCACCCTCGGCACCGGCCTTCTGAGGCTTCGCCATAAGACCACGCATACCCGAGAGCTGACGAATCTGGTCGCGCGAACCACGGGCGCCCGAGTCGAGCATCATATATACCGAATTAAAGCCTTGGTCGTCGGCAGCAATTGTCTTCATAAGTACGTCGGCAAGGTCGCTGTTAACGTGTGTCCACTCATCGACCACCTTGTTGTAACGCTCCTTATCGGTGATAAGACCGAGGTTATACTCGGCCAAAATCTCCTCGACCTTCTCGTTACCTTTGCGCACAAGCTCCTCTTTCTCTTTGGGGATGATAACGTCGTCGAGGTTGAACGAAAGACCACCCTTGAACGCCATCTGATAACCGAGGTTCTTTACGCCATCAAGGAATTCGGCCGAGCGGGCAACTCCCACGCGCTTAATTACCTCGCTGATTATGTCGCGCAATGATTTCTTTGATATAATGGTGTTTATGTAACCCATCTCACGGGGTACAAGCTGGTTTACTATTACGCGGCCCACTGATGTCTCGCGCAGCACCTGTACATACTCGCCATTCTCGTCTCTATCCTCGACCATTACCTTAACGGGTGCGTGGATAGCCACACGACCCTGATTGTAGGCAATAAGTGCCTCCTCGGGGCCGTAGAATGTCATACCCGAGCCCTTTGCGCCCTCGCGCAGCTTGGTGATATAGTACAATCCCAGAACCATATCCTGCGAAGGCACTGTGATAGGCGCACCGTTCGAAGGGTTAAGGATATTGTGCGACTGAAGCATCAGCATCTGAGCCTCAAGGATGGCCTCGTTGCTCAAGGGGAGGTGAACGGCCATCTGGTCGCCGTCAAAGTCGGCGTTGAACGCTGTACAAGCCAGCGGGTGAAGCTGAATAGCCTTACCCTCAATCATTTTGGGCTGGAAGGCCTGAATACCCAAACGGTGCAGTGTCGGCGCACGGTTCAAGAGTACGGGGTGTCCCTTCATCACGTGTTCGAGGATGTCCCAAATGATGGGCTCGCGACGATCGACAATCTTCTTGGCCGATTTTACGGTCTTTACAATGCCGCGCTCGATGAGCTTACGAATGATGAACGGCTTGTAGAGCTCGGCGGCCATCAGCTTGGGAATACCGCACTCGCCCATCTTCAGCTCGGGGCCAACGACGATTACCGAACGAGCCGAGTAATCGACACGCTTACCCAAAAGATTCTGACGGAAGCGTCCCTGCTTACCCTTAAGGCTGTCCGAGAGAGACTTCAGAGGACGGTTGGCGTCCGATTTCAGGGCGCTTGCCTTGCGCGAGTTGTCGAAGAGTGAATCGACAGCCTCCTGAAGCATACGCTTCTCGTTACGCAAGATTACCTCGGGAGCCTTAATCTCGATGAGCTTCTTAAGGCGGTTGTTACGTATGATGACACGACGATAAAGGTCGTTAAGGTCGGATGTTGCGAAGCGTCCGCCATCCAGAGGCACAAGAGGACGCAATTCGGGGGGAATGACGGGGATAACGGTCATTATCATCCACTCAGGACGGTTGTTACCACCCGATGCCGCCATTGACGAGCGGAACGACTCGACCACCTGAAGACGCTTCAGAGCCTCGTTCTTGCGCTGCTGCGACATATCTGTGTTGGCGCGGTTACGCAACTCGTACGAGAGCGAGTCAAGGTCGATGCGGCACAAAAGGTCGTAGATAGCCTCGGCACCCATCTTTGCAACGAATTTGTTGGGGTCGTTGTCGTCGAGAGCCTGATTGCCCTGAGGCAGATTCTCAAGGATTGTGAGGTACTGCTCCTCGGTGAGCAACTGATTAGCCTCGACACCGTCCAGCACATTCTCTTTACCGGGAATATCCTGACGCGCCTCGTCGTCCTTGCGCGCCATCACACCGGGCTGAATAACAATATATTTCTCGTAGTATATTACAGCATCGAGCATCTTTGTGGGCAGTCCCAAAAGATAACCTATTTTATTAGGCAACGAACGGAAATACCAGATGTGAGCAACGGGCACAACCAACTGAATGTGTCCCATACGCTCGCGACGAACTTTTTTCTCGGTTACCATCACACCGCAACGGTCGCACACAATACCTTTATAACGTATGCGTTTGTACTTTCCGCAGTGGCACTCGTAGTCGCGAACCGGGCCGAAGATGCGCTCGCAGAATAATCCGTCACGCTCGGGCTTATAGGTACGGTAGTTGATTGTTTCGGGTTTCAACACCTCTCCACACGAATTGGCCGAAATCTCTTGCGGCGATGCAAGGCCGATGGTTATTTTCGTGAAACTGTTCTTTGTCTTATTCTCTTTTCTGAAAGCCATAGTTATATATTGACAAACGTGAAGGAAATTATTTAATCGAATGAAATGCTCAATCCTAAGCCGCGAAGCTCGTGCAGCAGCACGTTAAGCGACTCGGGAATGCTGGGAGTGGGCATTGCGTCGCCCTTTACAATGGCCTCGTAGGCCTTTGAGCGACCGGCAACGTCGTCCGACTTAATTGTCAGAATCTCTTGCAGGATGTGTGCCGCGCCGAATGCCTCAAGCGCCCAAACCTCCATCTCTCCGAAACGCTGACCTCCGAACTGCGCCTTACCACCAAGCGGTTGCTGTGTAATGAGCGAGTAGGGACCGATTGAACGAGCGTGCATCTTATCCTCGACCATATGACCGAGCTTAAGCATATAGCTCACACCCACTGTCGCAGGCTGGTCGAACTGTTCGCCTGTACCACCGTCAAACAGATAAGTCTTTCCGAATCGGGGCAGACCGGCCTTGTCAGTCCATGTGCACAGGTCGTCGAGTGTTGCACCGTCGAAGATGGGAGTAGCGAATTTAACGCCAAGCTCCTTACCTGCGCGGCCGAGCACTGTCTCGAAAATCTGTCCGATGTTCATACGTGAGGGCACGCCCAGAGGGTTCAAGATAATATCCACGGGAGTACCGTCGGCAAGGAAGGGCATATCCTCCTGACGCACCACGCGCGATACAATACCCTTGTTACCGTGGCGTCCGGCCATCTTATCACCCACGCCAATCTTACGTTTCTTGGCAATATAGACCTTAGCCATCTTCATTGTGCCCGAGGGCAGCTCGTCGCCTATTGTCAGAGCAAATTTCTCGCGCTTAACCTCGGCATCAAGCTCTTTGTACTTGTGCAGGAAGTTTATGATGATGGCGCGGATAAGGTCGTTGGTGTGAGCATCGGCCGTCCACTTACTCAACTGAACAGATGAGAAGTCCATTGCCTCAAGGTCTTGCTTGGTGAATTTTGCACCCTTTGCAATTACCTCGGTACCCATAAAGTCCTTAACGCCCTGCGATACGCGGCCGCCAATGAGCTTCAAGAGTTTGTTCACAAGGATGCCTTTGAGCTCCTCGACCTTCTCCATAAACTCGTCGTCAATCTTGGGGAGCTTAGCCTTATCGGCGAGTTTGGCCGAGCGTGTCTTCTCGGCACGCTGGAACAGACGACGACCAATGACAATACCCTGAAGCGAGGGAGAAGCCTTGAGCGATGCGTCCTTAACGTCGCCGGCCTTGTCGCCGAAGATGGCGCGCAGCAGTTTCTCCTCGGGAGTGGGGTCCGACTCGCCCTTAGGCGTAATCTTACCTATAATAATATCACCGGGCTTAACGCAAGCACCCACACGGATAATACCGTTCTTGTCGAGGTCTTTTGTCGCATCCTCGCTGACGTTGGGAATATCGTATGTAAACTCCTCAAGGCCGCGCTTAGTCTCGCGCACCTCAAGCGAGAGCTCGTCAACGTGTACCGATGTGAGCACATCCTCGCGCACGACCTTCTCGTTAAGCACGATGGCATCCTCGTAGTTGTATCCCTTCCACGGCATATAAGCCACAAGGAGGTTCTTTCCAAGAGCAAGCTCGCCACCCTGTGTCGAGTAACCCTCGGTGAGAATGTCGCCGGCCTTCACACGTTGTCCCTTGTTGCAGATGGGACGAAGGTCGATTGTCATATTCTGGTTGGTACGACGGAATTTGGGAATAATATACTCCTTCGACGCGGGCTCGAAGCTGACAAACTCCTCCTCCTCGGTACGGTCGTACTTAATTATAATCTTAGAAGCATCAACAAACTCAATTACACCGCTACCCTCGGCAACAATCTGTGTGCGCGAGTCCTCGACAAGCTGTCGCTCGATACCTGTTCCCACGATGGGAGCCTCGGTAGTGAGCAAGGGTACTGCCTGACGCATCATATTCGAACCCATCAGGGCGCGGTTGGCGTCGTCGTGCTCGAGGAAGGGAATAAGCGATGCTGCAATTGATGCAATCTGCTGGGGCGCAACGTCCATAAGCTCGACGCGACCGGGCTCGACAACGGGATAATCGGCATCCTGACGCGATTTTACCTTCTTACGGATAAAGTTACCCTGCGCATCAAGCGGAGCGTTACCCTGAGCAATTATCTTACCCTCCTCTTCCTCGGCGGTGTAATAAACAACATTGTCGTTGTTAATATCCACCTTTGAGTTTGCCACGGGACGATAAGGTGTTACGATGAATCCAAGCTCGTTTATCTTGGCATAGATACAGAGCGAAGAAATAAGACCGATGTTCGGGCCCTCGGGCGTCTCAATGGGACACAGACGGCCATAGTGTGTGTAGTGAACGTCTCGAACCTCGAATCCTGCGCGGTCGCGCGAGAGTCCGCCGGGACCAAGAGCCGAGAGACGGCGCTTGTGAGTAATCTCGGCCAGAGGGTTCGTCTGGTCCATAAACTGCGACAGTGCATTTGTTCCGAAGAATGTGTTTATCACTGCCGACACGGTCTTTGCGTTGATAAGGTCGGTGGGCGAGAATACCTCATTGTCGCGCACATTCATACGCTCGCGGATTGTACGAGCCATACGCGCCAAGCCAACGGCAAACTGATTCGACAGCTGCTCGCCCACGGTGCGCACGCGACGGTTACTCAAGTGGTCAATATCATCGACAACAGCCTTCGAGTTAACCAACCCTATCAGATATTTGATAATTTCAATAATGTCCTCTTTGGTCAACACACGCACCGACATATCAGTCTGAAGACCCAATTTGCGGTTGATACGGTAACGACCAACGTCGCCGAGGTCGTAACGCTTCTCCGAGAAGAAGAGGTTATTGATAACCTCGCGAGCGCTTGCATCGTCGGCAGGGTCGGCATTACGCAGCTGACGGAAGATGTAATTCACAGCCTCCTTCTCCGAGTTGCTTGTATCCTTGTCGAGTGTGTTGAAAATAAGTGTATAGTCGAGTGCATCGGGGTCGTTATTCTCCTTGTGCAACAAGATGCTCTCGACACCGCTGTCAAGAATGCGGTCAACGAGGTCGGCCTCAAGAATCGCCTCACGGTCAACCACTACCTCGCTACGTTCGATTGATACAACTTCACCTGTATCGGGGTCAACAAAGTCCTCTTGCTTTGTCTTTACCACACGACCCGCCATTTTGCGGCCGATGGCTTTTTTAAGATTCGCCTTATTAACTTTCAGCTCCTCGGCAAGGTCGAAAATCTCCAAAATATCCTTGTCGCTCTCGAAGCCGATGGCACGCAACAGCGTAGTTACGGGCAACTTTTTCTTACGGTCGATGTAAGCATACATCACATTGTTGATGTCAGTGGCAAACTCAATCCAAGAGCCCTTGAAAGGAATAATACGTGCCGAATAAAGAGGTGTACCATTAGCGTGTACACTCTGTCCGAAGAATACACCGGGCGAACGGTGCAACTGTGATACCACAACGCGCTCGGCACCGTTAATGATAAATGTTCCCTGCTTTGTCATATAAGGGATGGGCCCAAGGAACACATCTTGGATAACTGTGTCGAAATCCTCGTGATCGGGATCGGTACAATAAAGTTTTAACTTTGCCTTCAAGGGGACACTGTATGTAAGTCCTCTTTCGAGACACTCGGCTATTGAGTAGCGAGGAGTATCAATATAGTAATCCAGAAACTCCAAAACAAAATTGTTTCTTGTATCCGTGATAGGAAAGTTCTCGGCAAATACTTTGTACAAACCGTCATTAACTCTCTTTTCGGGAGGAGTATCCAACTGGAGAAAGTCCTCAAAGGACTTCAATTGCACTTCCAAAAAGTCCGGACAAGGCATCGGATCCTTAATAGAAGCAAAGTTAATTCTTTGATTATTAGTTTTCAACGACATTGTGGCAAATGTTTTAGAACTTAGTTTTGATTTTTACGCACAAAAGGTTATGAACCCTCTTCGGGGGGTTCATAACCATTAACCCTTATCAGGGTCCGAGTTTACTTATTTCAGCTCAATCTCTGCACCAGACTCCTCGATAGTCTTCTTCAGAGACTCAGCCTCTGCCTTGGGAAGACCCTCCTTGAGTGTGCTGGGAGCACCGTCAACAAGCTCCTTAGCCTCTTTCAAGCCAAGACCGCAAGCCTCCTTAACGGCCTTAACAACCTGAAGCTTGTTAGCGCCTACTGACTTCAAAACTACGTCGAACTCAGTCTTCTCGGCAGCAGCCTCAGCTGCGCCACCTGCTGCGGGAGCAGCAACTGCTACAGCAGCAGCAGCGGGTTCGATACCATATTCTTCTTTAAGGATAGTTGCAAGTTCGTTAACATCTTTTACTGTCAAGTTAACCAATTCTTCTGCAAGAGCTTTCAAATCTGCCATTTTAGTATAAATTTAAATTGTTTTTTACTGATTAAATAATTATTCTCTTTCACCGAGTGTCTTAAGTACTCCGTGGATGGTATTACCACCTGATTGTAGAGCCGAAACAACGTTCTTGATAGGAGATTGCAGCAACGCAACAACCTCGGCCAGAAGCTCGTTCTTGCTCTTGATGTGGATAAGAGTTTCGAGCTGATCGGCGCCTACATAGAAGCTCTCCTCGGCGTATGCACCCTTGAGTGCGGGAATCTCGTTCTTGCCAGCAACTTCCTTGATAAGTTTTGCGGGAACATTTGCTGTGTTGCAGAGCAACAATGCTGTTGTGCCTTTCAGACAAGGAGTAAGGGCCGAGAAATCAACCTCTGAAGCCTCAAGTGCTTTCTGAAGAAGCGAGTTCTTCACAACCACCATCTTAATCTCCTGTTTGAAACACTTTGCACGCATAGCGCTGGTAGCGGCTGCATCCATTGCAGTTACATCTACCAAATAGAAATGAGCATATTCCTTGATTATCTCACTAAGCTCGGCTATTTTCTTAACTTTATCTTCCTTCTTCATAGTTCAATCAAATTAAGCTTCGATAGTTTTAGGATCTATTCTCAGACCTTTACTCATCGTAGTCGAGAGGAACACACTTTTCACATAAGTACCCTTTGCTGTTGAAGGCTTCAGCTTCATAATAGTCTGCATAAACTCCTTCACGTTAGCGATGATGGCCTCGGGTGTGAAAGAAATCTTACCGATAGATGTGTGAACAATACCTGTCTTATCTACCTTGAAGTCAATCTTACCCTGCTTAATCTCTTTAACAGCCTTGGGAATATCCATAGTTACGGTGCCGCTCTTGGGGTTAGGCATCAGACCACGAGGACCGAGTACACGACCGAGAGCACCCAATTTACCCATTATAGACGGCATAGTGATAATTACATCTACATCCGTCCAACCACCTTTGATCTTCTCGATATATTCGTCAAGACCAACATAGTCGGCGCCTGCTGCCTTAGCTGCCTCCTCGACATCGGGAGTACACAAACAGAGCACACGAACCTCCTTACCGGTACCGCTGGGAAGAGATACAACACCTCTTACCATTTGGTTAGCCTTACGGGGGTCAACGCCCAAGCGTACATCAATGTCAACAGAAGCATCGAATTTTGTGAAGGTAATCTCCTTCAACAAATCAACTGCCTCTGTAAGTGCATAAGCCTTGGCTGTATCAACTTTTGCGGCTGCCAACTTTTGATTTTTCGTCAGTTTACCCATTCTTGTTTAAGTTTTTAATTGTTTCCGGGAAAAGTTCCACTAACACTGATACCCATACTTCTCGCAGTACCTGCAACCATTTTCATAGCTGCCTCGATAGTAAAGCAGTTCAAATCGACCATCTTGTCCTTTGCGATTGCCTCAACCTGCTCCCAAGTAATAGAAGCAACTTTTTTACGGTTGGGCTCGGCCGAACCACTCTTCACCTTTGCAGCCTCAAGCAACTGGATTGCCACGGGAGGAGTCTTTACGACGAAATCGAACGACTTATCTACGTAGTAAGTAATGATAACAGGCAAAACTTTTCCGGCCTTATCCTGGGTTCTGGCATTAAACGCTTTGCAAAACTCCATAATGTTGATACCCTTAGAACCGAGTGCGGGTCCAACGGGAGGAGAAGGATTTGCTGCGCCAC
>JAFQVS010000003.1 GCA_017407905.1 Bacteroidaceae bacterium
CAAATAAAGCTACAAACGAGCGTAAAATATGAAGTTTACTTCGATATTTACAAAGCGAGTGCAGTGTATATTCGCTGTTTACGGCAAATAAAGCCACAAACGAGCGTAAAATATGAAGTTTCCTTCGATATTTACAAAGCGAGTGCAGTGTATATTCGCTGTTTACGGCAAATAAAGCTACAAACGAGCGTAAAATATGAAGTTTCCTTCGATATTTACAAAGCGAGTGCAGTGTATATTCGCTGTTTACGGCAAATAAAGCTATAAACGAGCGTAAAATATGAAGTTTACTTCGATATTTACAAAGCGAGTGCAGTATATATTCGCTGTTTACAGCAAATATACAAACAAACTGCGCTCGTGCAGTGTTTAATAGATATGTTATTATTTATATCGTGTTAATATTATGGCAAAGGAGAGTGTGTTGATTCTCAGGCAGCGTATCGACCTGCCCGGGTTGTTGCAGCAGCTGAACGCTGCGCTTAGTGAGGAGTGGTTGGCCTATTATCAATATTGGATAGGCAGTTTAGTGGTTGAGGGTGCTATGCGTGCCGATGTGCAACGTGAATTTGAGGAGCACGCCGAGGAGGAGTATATGCACGCAAGGCTTCTTGCCGACCGCATTATTCAGCTCGAAGGCACGCCGGTGCTGAATCCGGCGCAGTGGTTCAATTTGGCGCGTTGTAAATATGCCGCACCGCTGAATAATGATGTGATAAGCGTGCTCAAGCAGAATATCGCGGCCGAGCGTTGCGCGGTTATTCGTTACGAGGAGATTGCGAGCCTCACAAATAATATTGATTATACTACGTGCGATATTGCCAAGCGTATTATGGCCGAGGAAGAGGAGCACGAGCAAGACCTTCAGGATTATTTGCGCGACGTCGAGTGGGTGGTGCAGTCGATGCAGTGCAAGTGTTAACCCTACTGTTTTTTAAGCTACGAGGCGAACAAAATCATTCGCCTCGTAGCTTATGTAAAATCCTCAATAGCTGTCTCTGTAATCATCAAAATCGCTTCAGTAATTCCGATTCTCATATTTTCGTTTGTACTCTTCCTTGTTGTGCGGCAGAAGTCTGGTATAGTATATTCCATCGTAGAAATACTCAAAAGCGATGCGCGACATTTCCATCTGTTTGGGGTACATCAAACGGTTGCGGTTGTATAATTGAACAAATACATCGGCTCAATTACACTCTGTTACAATTGACTAACAAAATTGCCAAAATTTGTATTGTGTAAATGTACTAACTGCTGTGTCTGATAGCCTTGCTGAGTTTTTTTTGCTTTTTTCGGGCGGACACGAAAAATAGGGAACAAGATTAACAATCTTGCTCCCTTATCGAAAATTCGTAGTTTTTAAAATTCTAAATACTCCTACTCTTCGTCAAGATAGCGCTTGGTTATGGGGCCATACTCCTCGATGCGACGGTCGCGCAGGAAGGGCCACCATTGACGCACCGACTCGCTGCGCTCGATGCTCACCTCGACAACGGCGGTCTGTTCGTCCTCGCCAAAATGGGCAAGAAATTCGCCTTGTGGGCCTGCTACGAAGCTGTGTCCCCAGAATTGTATGCCGCGGGTCATTCCCGAGGGGTCGGGCTCGTGGCCGCAGCGGTTCACTGCAATTACGGGCAAGCCGTTGGCTACTGCGTGGCCGCGTTGCACTGTTTGCCAAGCTCCCAACTGACGCTCTTGCTCTTCTTTTGTGTCGCTGCTCTCCCAGCCTATTGCAGTGGGGTAGATGAGGAGGTCGGCGCCGCGCAGGGCCATAAGACGGGCGCCTTCGGGGTACCATTGGTCCCAACATACTTGTACGCCTAACGTACCGACGGAGGTTTTTATGGGGCGGAAGCCAATGTCGCCGGGGGTGAAATAGAATTTTTCGTAGTAGGCGGGGTCGTCGGGGATGTGCATCTTGCGGTATTTGCCGGCAATACTGCCATCTGTCTCGAATACTACGGCGGTGTTGTGGTAGAGGCCTTTGGCGCGTGCCTCGAAGAGTGAGGTTACGAGCACTATCTTGCACTCGGCGGCAAGGGCACTGTAGAATTGTGTCGAGGGGCCGGGGATGGGCTCGGCGAGGGTGAAATTTTGTGTGCTCTCGACCTGACAAAAGTAGAGCGAGTTGTGGAGCTCTTGTAGCACTACGAGCTGCGCGCCTTGTGCTGCTACTTTACGTATGTTGGCGGCTAACTTTTGTTTGTTCAGCTCGACATTTTCGCTGTTGCTTTGTTGTATTATTCCTATTTTCATAATTTTTATTTTTTGATTCTTTGTAGTGGTTGACGCTGTGCTTGTCTCGCTCGCTTGTTTAGTGTCTTTGCCTTGCAGCTAAGACACTCGGCGCTCGCTGTGAAATGTGAAAATAAATTTTCTCTATCTCGCTCGCTTGTTTAGTGTCTTTGCCTTGCAGCTAAGAGACTTGGCGCTCGCTGTGAAATGGGAAAATAAATTTTCTCTATCTCGCTCGCTTGTTTAGTGTCTTTCAATTATGGGGTATTGCATCGTTACGCAGTGCAACGAACCGTGCTGTTTTATGAGCGCGCGGCAGTCGATGCCTATAATCTCGTGCGTGGGGAAGGCCTTTGCAAGCACCTCGGCTGCACGTTGGTCGTTCTGTGGCTGTGCGTATGTGGGGTACAATACAGCGTTGTTCATTATTAGGAAATTGGCGTATGTGGCCGGCAGACGCTCGTTGTTCTCATCGAAGATTGCGTCGGGCGAGGGTAGGGGCAGCAGTCGGTAGGGCTGGTCATCCTCGGTGCGGAAGGTTGCCAATTGTGCCTCCATTGCCTGAAGGTCGGCAAATTGCTCGTCCTCGGGGTCGTCGCATCGTACGTGTATTATGGTGTCGCCGGGAGCGAAGCGGGCTATCGTGTCGATGTGTCCATCGGTGTCGTCGCCAATGAGGTTGCCGTGGTCGAGCCACAGCACGCGTTTGACGTGGAGCATCTGCACGAGGCGCTTTTCTATCTGCTCGCGTGTCAGGGGCTGATTGCGGTGGGGGGCCATCAGACAGTGGGTGGTGGTGAGCAGGGTACCTTTGCCGTCGCTCTCAATGGAGCCGCCCTCAAGGACGAGGCTCAAACAGTCCTCATACTCGCCTTTTACAACGCCCGCGTCGTACATTTTGCTGTTTATGGCGTTGTCTTTGTCGGCGGCGAATTTTCGTCCCCAACCGTTAAACTCAAAGTCGAGGTAGTGGGGGACGCTGTCGCCCAAAATGGTTATAAAGGCGTGGTCGCGTGCCCACGTATCGTTGCTCTCGCACTGAAAGAATCGTATGTTTTGTATGTTGGCGGCAGTCATTTGCAGTTGCTTGCGCACACACTCGGGCTCGGGTGTTACGATGAGCAGCCTCTGACGGCGGCTGATGGCCACTGCAATATCGACGAAGCATTTTACAGCCTCGTCGAGCATATAGGCCCAATCGGTATTTTCGTGCGGCCACGTAAGCTGCACCATCTGCTGCTTGTGCCATTCGGCCGGCAGATATAATTCTCGTCTCTGTTCCATTGTCATTTTCGGTCGAAGAAGGGTTTTTTTGAGGCTGCACTCACGGGGATTGCTATAATGTAATTGCAGTTGGGCATCCAGCCGAGTTTGTGGGCTGCGTATCCTGCCGAGTACATTACGCGTGTATCGACGCGCAGGTCGGCGGCGGTTGCGCAGGCCGAGCCGATGGCTATTCCAACGTCTATTGTGTTCATCGAGCAGGGGACGCCCTCGGGGCGTGCGTCGCAGGTGGGGTAGCCGCAATAGGCGCAGTTAAGGCCCATTGCCTGCTCGCGCGAACCTATTAAGATAATAGCCTCGGCTGCAAGGATATTCTGTGCATCGCGTATCATTCCCGCGCGCTGACGCTCCTCGCCTATCTGTTGCAGAGCGTTCGAGAGGGCGTAAATGTCGTCCTCAGTTACCATCGAAATTTCTATTATGTCGCAACCTTTGGCCTTTGGGGCGGTGCGGGCTGCTGTCATCATTGCCCGGGCTGCCTCAATTACCTGTTGGTGGCGCGTTTCTCGTTCGTTGTATATCATATTCCTATTTTTTTTGTTGAATTTGCATATTGAGGCAAACATACGAAAAAAAATCCGTCTTTATGGCCGTTCGAGCAAATAAATACTACTCTTTTATGGTTTTTATTTGTCTGCGAGGGAGGTTTTTTGAATTTCTTCCCAAATTTGCGAGCAAAAAAGTGTACCCGAAAATATCCGATGTTATTAAGAGACCTCTCGGTTGGGACGAAAGGATTTTCCATCGCCGCAGAGCTCCGAAATTTTCTTGATATTAGCCTTTTGAAGTAAAAATCCTGCAAACTTATTCTTTTTTTTACTTATTTTATTATATGTTTGTAAATTGTAATTATGTCAATTCTATTTCGACTAAATTTAACTTTAAATTATTATAAGATTATGAGAAAAAGTATTATTTCTTTAGTGATGTTGCTGTTTGCAGCCGTTGCTGTGTCGGCACAATCGACAAAAGCAGAACCCGCTGCGCCGAGCATCGTGCCTCTGCCCACCGAGATGAATGTAACGGGCGACGTCTTTGTCCTTACCAACGACACACGCATTGTTACCGAGTTTGACGAAAAAGAGATTAAATTTGTCAAGAACGCCCTAAATGAGATTATGGTCGAGGTTTTTGGGCGCGAGCTCAAAAGCGCCTCGAAGGTAAAGCCCGGCGATGGCAAATATATCCTCATAAAGAAAGACGCCGCCAAAAAATGCGGCAACGAGGGCTACACACTCGAAATTAACAAAAACGGAATAAATATCACCGCAAAGAGCGCCGCCGGAGCCTTCTATGCCGTGCAGACACTGCGTCAGATTGTGCCCGTGCAGGCCTACGAGACACCCATCGACCTACAAACGCTCAATCTTCCCACACTCAAGATAAACGACAATCCCCATTTTGCCTATCGCGGCTTTATGCTCGACTGCTCGCGCCACTTCTGGAGTGTCGAGACCATCAAGGAGATGATTGATATTCTTGCTCTGCACAAGATGAACCGCTTCCATTGGCACCTCACCGAAGACCAAGGCTGGAGAATCGAGATAAAAAAATACCCTCTGCTCACCGAGATTGGCAGCAAGCGCGAACAGACAACCACAGGCCACAACGTAGGAATGGACGGCATCCCCTACGGTGGCTACTACTCGCAGAAAGACATCAAGGAGATTGTAAAATATGCGCAGGAGCGCTTCATCACAATCGTTCCCGAGATTGAGATTCCCGGACACTCACTCGGAGCCCTCAGCGCCTATCCGTGGCTCGGCTGCCGCGGCGAGAAAGGCAACTATAAAACGTGGAGCAATTGGGGCGTGGCACCCGAGATTGTCTGCGCAGGAAAAGAGTCGTCGTTCCAATTCTGGTACGATGTCCTCGAAGAGGTACTCGAACTCTTCCCCTCGGAGTACATTCACATTGGTGGCGACGAGTCGCCCCGCGACGAGTGGAAAGTGTGCGAGCTATGCCAGCAGCGCATCAAGGACAACAACCTAAAGGACGAGGCCGAGCTTCAGTCGTACGTAACCAACCGCATCGAGAAATTCCTGAACGAGCGCGGCCGCAAGCTCATCGGCTGGGACGAGATTCTCGAGGGTGGCGTAAGCAAAAATGCAACCATTATGTCGTGGCGCGGTTCCGAGGGTGGAATCAAAGCAGCCAAGAGCGGAAATATGGCCATTATGACCCCCAACGGACACTGTTATTTCGACTACTATCAGACAACCGACCGCAAGGACGAGCACGAGGGCATCGGCGGCTACGTACCCTTGCGTAAAGTGTATGCCCTCAACCCCTACGAGGGGCTGAATCCGAGCGAGCAGCGATACATTATGGGCGTACAGGCCAACCTCTGGACAGAGTATATCCCCACACCTATGCAACTGCAATATCAGGTGCTTCCCCGTCTGGGCGCCCTTGCCGAGATTGGCTGGACAAATCCCTCACCCGAGAACAAAAATGTAGATGAGTTTATCACCCGTGCCAAAGAGCTCTCGCGCTACTATTATGTATTCGGATACAACTGCGCAAAGCATTTCTTCGAGGACGGCGTTCAAGAGGGTTGGTAATAACAGCAAAAAGTGAGTAACGCTCACATTCCGCAATAACAGACGGGTGAAATTCATTAGAGTTTCACCCGTCTGTTATCTTTTAAATGGCAGTAAACAACCACTATAATCGGCTCAGGCGATACCAAAAGAGAGAATTTTTAAAGAAAAATGCGTAAATGCTTGCAAATATCAAAAACAATTCATACCTTTGCAACGCTTTTCAAGAGAAGAGCAGACGTTTTTAGATGGTGACTATAGTTCAGTCGGTTAGAGCGTCAGATTGTGGTTCTGAATGTCGTGGGTTCGAATCCCACTAGTCACCCAAAGAAATCCTCAAGATTCAAACGATTCTTGAGGATTTTCTTATTTCTATTTTTTTACTGTGAACAAGAAACAATAATCTATTTCTAATTTTCAAGAACAGCCACATATAATACGCACAAAAGGTAACTTTAAATTAAATATTGCACCATAAAAAAGAAATTCAATGTAGGTACGATTGTTTTAAGGAAAAAGTGCGAGGTATGTTTACGCCGCCGGGCGCCAACAATGCTTGCCATTCGCATCCCGCGCGCTGCAAGCTGCGCCTGCACTTTCGCGCGACTATTGCTGCAAGCATTGTCGATTATAATTCCGCAGCACCCTTAAAACAATCGTAAACCGAAATGACAAGCTGGGCCTCCGACCGAGTGAGCGCACTATTGCCTCACGAGCAAAGGAGGCTCTGCGACTATTTCTTTAGGTGCAGTTTTTTTGCTTACTTTTTTCTGAAAAAAAGTAAGTCCTAAAGTATAAAGTGAAAGAGAGAATAGCCGCACAAGTATTCCGAGAGGGTGATAAATAGAATTATCTCGACCACATCTTTTTGCTACTGAGCCTAATATATTTATAAAATATGGACATTATTGCTATAATAGTACTACTTTTCTTTTCTTGCTAATAATACTATTTTTACAATATTTAACAATATAATAAAAACAAACAGCCCCGCGGGGCTGTTTTATTTTTGCAAATCACCTGAGACTCTATGTGGATATGTGAATACCTGCGTCGAGCATTTTATGCCTTACCAAGCATAAACAGGCCAATGAATTGCATAGTAGTTTTGTCGTGTTTTATTTTGTGTTTGTGTTAAGGTTGCCCTCTGATGTGAATCACGGGGCAATCGTCTTTTTATAGCGTGCACTGCCAGCGGAAGCAGTCGGGGAAGAGTGCTTCTAACTGCTTGTCGTCCTGTGCCTGCTCGAAAATTCCATAGAACGACGAGCCCGAGCCCGACATTGAGGCGTAGAGTGCTCCCATACGATAAAGCTCGTCCTTTATTGTCTGCATCTGCGGGTATTTTGCAAAGGCGCTGCGCTCAAAATCGTTCTTCATAGAGCTTGCCCACATATTTATGGGGCGCTGTATAATATCGGACAGCGGAACGACGGGCCTTGCGGGCACGACAAGCGAATAGGCCTCTTTTGTCGATATGTGCAGATGGGGCTTTACGAGCACAATGTGATAGCCCGCGAGCGAGCAGTCGGCCGCGCTGAGGATATTGCCTATTCCTGTGGCAAAGGCCGGACGGCATTTTATGAAGAATGCGCAGTCGGCCCCGATGCGTGTGGCATACTCCTCTAATTGTTCATCGCTCAGCCCCAACGCTGCAATCTCGTTGAGCATAGTAAGGGCGTAGGCTGCGTCGCTTGAGCCACCGCCCAATCCCGCGCCCGTGGGGATGTTTTTATAAAGGCTCATCATTACTTTGGGCAGCTTGTGGTGGGCGGCAAGAATCTTATAGGCTTTTACCACAAGGTTGTCGTCGGCATCGCCCTCGAAGCGTGCGTTGTGCATTGTAAATGTGTAGTCGGGGGCGTCGGGAGCGTTGTTGACGGTTATTTCGAGCGCATCCTCAAGGGGGATGGGGTAGAAGAGTGTTTCGAGATTATGGTAACCGTCGGGACGCTTCGATACAATGTCGAGGCCTAAATTTATTTTGCAACAAGGAAATGTTATCATAGTTATTGATTTTTACGTTCAAGCTCTTGTAGTCCCTCGAGTTTTTTTGTTTCGAGGAATTCATATATTCCGCACAGATGTTCGCGCACGCGCCCGTGCCCAAATTCATATACTTTTGTTACGAGGCCATCGAGAAAATCGCGGTCGTGGCTCACGCAGATGAGCGTGCCGTCAAAGTCGCGCAGCGCCTGCTTGAGAATGTCTTTTGTCTTTAGGTCGAGGTGATTGGTGGGCTCGTCGAGGATGAGCAGGTTCACCGGCTCTAACAGCAGCTTGAGCAGCGCCAGACGCGTGCGCTCGCCTCCCGAGAGTACTTTTACCTTCTTTGTGCTTGCCTCGCCGCCGAACATAAAGGCGCCCAAAAGGTCGCGTATCTTGTTGCGCACATCGCCCTTTGCAACGTCGTCTATTGTCTGAAAAACGGTGAGATTCTCGTCGAGCATCGAGGCCTGATTCTGTGCAAAATAGCCTATCTGCACGTTGTGCCCCAGCTGCAACGAGCCCTCGTGTGCAAGCTCCTGCATTATGCAGCGCACAAAGGTCGATTTTCCCTCGCCGTTGCGTCCCACAAAGGCTATCTTGTCGCCGCGCTCGACGGTGAGCGTTACGCACGAGAAAATGCGCTTTTGGTCGAAGGCCTTGCCCACGCCGTCGGCAATCACGGGGTACTGTCCCGAGCGGGGCGAGGGTGGGAATTTCAGCCTCAGTGCCGATGTGTCCTCCTCGTCAACCTCTATAATTTCGAGCTTTTCGAGCATTTTTACACGGCTCTGCACTTGCAGCGTCTTTGAGTATGTTCCTTTGAATCGCTCGATAAAGTCCTTTGTCTCTTGTATCATTTTTTGCTGCTCCTCGTACTGCTTCATCTGCTGCTGACGACGTTCGGCGCGCAGTTGCAGGTACTGCGAGTAGTTGACCTTGTAGTCGTAGATGCGTCCCATCGTTACCTCGATGGTGCGGGTGGTGATATTATCGACAAATTTGCGGTCGTGGCTGATGACAACCACGGTCTTTCCGTTGGAGATTATAAACTCTTCGAGCCAGCCTATTGACTCAATGTCGAGGTGGTTGGTGGGCTCGTCCAAAAGCAGTACGTCGGGGTTGCGCAGAAGCATTTTGGCAAGCTCGATGCGCATACGCCATCCGCCGCTGAACTCGCTTGTCTGACGCGTAAAGTCCTTGCGCTCGAATCCAAGTCCCAAGAGTGTCTTTTCGACGTCCTCCTCGAAATGCGTCATATCAATGGCATAGAATTTCTCGCTCTTCGTGGCCACCTCCTCGATGAGTGCCATATACTCGTCGCTCTCGTAGTCGGTGCGCTCGGCAAGCTGACGGTTGAGAGCGTCAATCTCGGCCTCCATTTGGTGCAGATGAGCAAAGGCCTGCGAGGCCTCCTCGAATACCGTACGGCCATCCTCGGTCATAAGATGCTGCGGCAGATAGGCAATTACCGTATCCTTTGGTGCCGACACCTGTCCGCGCGAGGCGGTGCGCACGCCTGCCAAAATCTTCAACAGAGTGCTTTTTCCCGCACCATTCTTGCCCATAAGCGCAATGCGGTCTTTGTCGTTAATTACGAAAGAAATATCTTTAAACAGGGTGGTGCCGCCAAATTCCACGGCGAGTCCGTCAACAGAAACCATATTTTGTGTCGTATCTTCTTAAATTACTGCGCGAAGATAGCAATTTATTGCGAGGCTTACAAAATTTACCCGCTAAACTCTTAGCCGAGAGCCTCTCTCGTGGCAGATGTTTATAAGTTTATACTTTTTGTTAATAATGAACGTTCGGTTTTTTGGGCACGCTGAGCGATGTTTCTTAACTTTGCGTCCGATTTTTTGAAAAACAGCACTACCGTATGGAAGATAATAACACTCCAAAAAGAAGAACACGCAGCCGCCAGCAGAGCAGCGCGGCACCACTCATAAGCGAATATGGACATTTGCAGCCTCAGGCTCCCGAGCTCGAAGAGGCAGTGCTCGGAGCACTTATGGTCGATAGCGACGCTATTGGCCGATTGGGCAATATGCTCAAGCCCGAGTCGTTCTACGACAAGCGCAATCAACTGCTCTTTGGCGCCATTCAAGAGATGGACCTCGAAGACCGCCCAATAGATATTCTCACCGTAACCGAATACCTTAAGCTCAAAGGCATACTCGACGAGGTGGGCGGCCCTATGTACATTGCGCAGCTCACAAGCAAGGTCGTCTCATCGGTAAATATCGAGTATCACGCAAATATCATCGCGCAAAAGAAACTCGCGCGCGACCTTATAAGATTCACCAGCAAGACACAAGAGCAGGCCTTTGACGAGACACAGGATGTAAATGAGCTTATGCAACAGGCCGAGTCGGAGCTTTTTGAAATATCGCGCCACAATATGAAGCGCGACTTTACACAGATTAACCCCGTCATTAAACAGGCTTACGAGCAGATACAGACAGCGTCAAAAAATACAAGCGGTATCAGTGGACTAAGCACCGGTTACCATCGTTTGGACAAGGTTCTGTCGGGATGGCAGGCAACCGACCTTATCATCCTTGCAGCGCGTCCTGCGATGGGAAAGACGGCGTTTGCGCTGTCGCTCATACGTAATATGGCGGTCGATCAAGGTATTCCCGTGGGAATGTTCTCGCTTGAGATGGGTAACGTGCAGCTTGTGCAGCGTCTCATCTGTAATGTGTGTCAGATTGCGGGTGATAAAATTCGCAGCGGACAACTCGAAGGCTACGAGTGGGGACAGCTCGACAGCAAAATTACCGCGCTCGAAGGTGCACCGCTCTATATTGACGACACGCCGCAGCTGTCGGTCTTCGAGCTTCGTTCCAAGGCTCGACGTATGGTGCACGAGTATGGCGTGAAGATGATTTTCATCGACTATCTTCAGCTGATGACGGCCAACACGGGAAAGGGCAGCCGTCAGGAGGAGATTAGTACAATCTCGCGCTCGCTCAAGGGATTGGCCAAAGAGCTCAATATCCCCATTATGGCTCTGAGCCAGCTGAACCGTAACCTTGAAGGCCGCGAGGGTGTCGAGGGTAAGCGTCCGCAGCTGAGCGACCTTCGCGAGTCGGGAGCCATCGAGCAGGATGCCGACATTGTAATGTTTGTGAACCGCCCCGAGTATTTCCACATATATAAGGACGGCGATTTTGATTGGCGCGGCAAGGCCGAGATTATCATCGCCAAGCATCGTAACGGCGGCCTCGATAATATTCCTCTTATCTTCCGCAAAGAGTATGCGCGCTTTATGAACCTCGACGACGAGTCGCTGCCCCCCGTGCCTACGGATATTCCCGTGATGCGCGGCTCGAAACTGAATGCCGCCTCGTACGAGCCGATGGGTGGCACGCAGCTGCCGCCTCTTCCCGACTATCTGCAAGATTCCACCCCCACCGACATTATTCCCGGGCCGGGCGCAGGCGAGCCGTTGCCTTTCTAAAAAAAGAATTGATTTAGAGCAACTGACTGCTGCCATCAATAAGGGACGAAGAGATTACCGAAGAAAAAATACTCTCTCGGGCGACGCCTCAAAGACGGCGTCGCATATTAAAATGCCCGAGCCGAATGATGAAATAGACTACAACAAAGTAAAAAAGGATAGAATGGTTTATTGGGCGTTAGTAGCTATATTTATTTTTGTTTATGTATATCTTTTAAGCAGATGATAAAAACTATGGAAAGCGGAATTGAAATTTCAAAGGACGAACAAGTGCTTTACCGAGTGAAAATCAGTTTGTTTACTTTTATATATGATTTAATTGTTTATATCATATTCTTATCCCTTGTATTATTTTTTGCGTATGCTTGTTTTAAAAAATCGGCTCTTTTTGTGGCTATTGTAATGCTTCTTTTTAGTTGTCCTCTCTTTACTTTTCTATGTAAGCTCATTATGGGGTTCAATGACGAATTGGTTGTTTCTAATCGGTGTTTACGTTGGAAACGATACGGCAACTGCGGTGCTATTGATTGGTCTCAGGTTGAATCGTTTTCTTTTGAAACCCACCCTAAGGGTGTTAAGGAGCTTGTTATAAAGCATAAAAGAAAAGATGTTATTAAGATTCTTTTACGTAATCTTAGTTATGATTTAGAATCTCTCAGCACATCAATCAATAAAGCACTTAACAATAACAAAAAAAACAGGCGGGGCGCTGCCGCAGATTAAGAAAAGAATGTCGATACTGCAAATTACGTAAAGGAACATTAAGGCGTAAAACAGTTAGTTGTACGGGATTATAGAGAATCATATATTGTAACTTCTGTAACCTTTGCCTACAGAGTAATTGAAAAAGTAAAATTACTCGGTACCATATATTACTGCACTCGCAGTAAAAAATCAAAGTAAACTTTGTTTCTTGCTCGTTTATTCGTATATTGGTCTTACGACCCATATACTGCTGCACTCGCAGTAAAAAATCAAAGTAAACTTTGTTTCTTGCTCGTTTATTCGTATATTCGCGGCTGAAAATAAAAAGTGAATATAATAAGGAATAAAATATGGGTAAAATAATACTTACGGGCGACCGTCCCACAGGACGTTTGCATCTTGGACACTACGTAGGCTCGTTGCGCCGTCGCGTCGAGCTTCAGAATTCGGGACTTTTCGATAAAATTTTCATTATGATTGCCGATGCACAGGCACTCACCGATAATGCCGATAACCCCGAGAAGGTGCGCCAGAATATCATTGAGGTGGCACTCGATTATCTGTCGGTGGGAATAGACCCCACAAAGAGTACTATCTTCATTCAGTCGCAGGTGGCCGAGCTGTGCGAACTTGCCTTCTACTATATGAACCTTGTAACAGTGTCGCGCCTGCAACGTAACCCCACGGTAAAGACCGAGATTCAGATGCGTAATTTCGAGACGAGCATCCCCGTTGGATTCTTTACTTATCCCATTAGTCAGGCCTCGGATATTACCGCTTTTCGCGCAACGACGGTGCCCGCAGGCGAGGACCAGCAGCCTATGATTGAGCAGGCTCGTGAGATTGCACGCCGCTTCAACGGAATTTACGGCGAGACGCTTGTCGAGCCCGAGATTCTGCTGCCCGACAATGCAGCCTGTCTGCGTCTGCCCGGAACCGACGGAAAGGCCAAAATGAGTAAGTCGTTGGGCAACTGCATTTACCTCTCCGATACAGCCGAGGAGCTTCGTCAGCACGTGATGGGAATGTACACCGACCCCGACCATCTGCGCGTGCAAGACCCCGGTAAGATTGAGGGCAACATAGTCTTTACCTATCTTGACGCATTCTGCAAGCCCGAGCATTTTGCCGCTTATCTGCCCGATTATCCCAATCTCGACGAGCTGAAGGCACACTATCGTCGCGGAGGCTTGGGAGACGTAAAGGTAAAGAAATTCCTCATCGCAATATTGGAGGAAGAGCTCTCGCCCATACGCGCCCGCCGCAAAGAGTGGGAGCAGAATATCCCCGAGGTTTATCGCCTGCTAAAAGAGGGTAGCGACGCTGCGCGTGCAGTGGCTGCCGAGACGCTTGCCGACGTACGCCGCGCAATGAAGATAAACTATTTCGAGGACACCGAGCTCATTGCCGAGCAGGCTCGTAAATTTCGCGGCGAATAATTAAACCGCAATGTATCAGCATTCTTGTTTAAAAAGTTATATGAGCTCGTTGCTTTATGCTTGCAGCATCAGCTCTTGTAATAAGTAATTAAAAATAGAAGAGGACGGCTAAACAAATGTGGTCGCCTTCTTCTATTGTTACTATAAGTTATATTTTATTTGATAAATATTTAACAGACGAAACAGATAGTAAATAACAGAGGAATTGTCCATTATGCGGACAAAGAATTATGAGAGTGATTTATATATGCTCTCTTTGACATTTTAGGACTTTTCATTTGTTCTCACAAATCGAATAACCGCCAAAATATTCACTTACACGAGAACAAGCAAATTGAAGTTCGCGTTCCCAATGGGGCGCGGGCTGCTTGTGCTTGTTTGTGTAAGAGGTTTACTTGGCGGTTGACCGGATTTGTGAACAAGCATATAGCAGTCCCCGCCCTCATTTTTTTATTATCGTATAGGCTGTTTTAAGCATTCGCAAATTATGATAAACATTGGTCAGAGCATAAAGAACGAGCTTCAAAAACAAGAACGCAGTATTAGTTGGTTGGCAAACAAATTAGGTTGTAATCGTATTGCCGTGTATCGTATTTTGCGTAAAAACAGTATAGATACGGCGCTTCTGGAGCGTATATCGGTAATCCTTAATCACGATTTTTTTAAAGAATACTCTTGTGATATTGAAACTAAAGGCGTATATAAGAATGATACGGATATGTATCATTTATGATACGCATCTGGCTTAAGTGTTGTGTGAAATAACCCTAATTTTGCTTTCGATAGTTTAATTTATTGTACAGGCTGTCGAGAGGGTGCCCGTTACAATACTTAATTTGTAGTCCTCTCATATAATAAAAAAATTATGAAAAAGAGTATTTTAATCTTGGGAACAATTCTTTTGTCGGTTACTTCGTGTACAACAATCGTAAAGACTTCAAAAACGGCAAATTCGCCCACGTCGTTACTTTCGGCAACGGTTGCCGACCTTCAGACTGTTACAACCGAGCGCGTCAGTTATACAATGACACCAACTGCCGAAGTGCGTCGCGGAGGTAGTGCAAATGTAAGAAGAGCAGCCGAGAATGAGATGTTGCAAAAATTCAATGCCGATGTACTTTTGGAGGCGCAATATGTAACCACTAAAAAATGGACACTGTTTGGAACAAAGATAGAGTCAATTACGATAAGTGGTCGTCCCGCAAAATATAACAATTTCCATTCATTGAATGATTCGGTGTGGTGTAATCCTACATTCCGTGATAACTACGAGGATGATGCAAAAAACAACGAAGGCATTCTGAGAAAATTATTCTGATTCTTTCATCGGGCTTAAGTAATAATCTTTATGAAAAAGTCATTAGGTCTTTTGATGCTAACGACTGTGCTGTTAACCTCTTGCCAAACAGTGATTAAGACATCACGTACAGCCTGTGTGGGGCAACAACTGAAAAATGTAACGGTTGTTGACCTTGAGGCGTCCGATAAACGTGTTACTTATACTTTGAAACCGGACAAAGAGGTGCGGCGCGGTGGATTGGAGAATGTAAAGCAGGCAGCTGAAGCCGATGTTCTTAAAGAGCATAATGCCGATGTTTTGCTTGAGCCGCGTTATGTGGTAAGTAAAAAACGCACACTCTTTGGCAAGAAAATTACATCGGTTACGGTGAGTGGTCGCCCCGCTTATTATAAAAATTACCGCTCGCTGAGCGATTCGGTGTGGAGTAGTCCTGTCTTCCGTGGCGTTAAAGCAAAAAACCATACGAATGGCACGGCCAAGAGGAGCGTCGCACATTCCTCGTTCTTTCGTAAGAGGGGATTTGAGGGGTATGTGAGCCTTGCACCATCATATTCTTGGTATGAAAAACTCGATAATCCACGCTATAATGAATTTGATGAAGTAAACGCATTCTCACTAAATCTTTTAGCTAATTACGGTTACAGATTTAATTCTCATCTCTTTGCCGGTATAGGTACCGGGTTGATGTGGGGAGATTATGATGGTGGCTACGACTACTCTTTTCCAATCTATCTTGATGCTCGTGTGGATTTCTTTAAGACGAAAAACACATTATTTGCCGAGTTTATGGCAGGTACCTACTATTGTTATGGTCATAGCGAAACAGAGGGATTGTTCTTCGGTTTTTCATTGGGTTATAGTATAGGTAAAGTAGATGTTGCAATACGCTATTTAAGACAGCACGAGTATTCCTTTGAGGCTGATTACGGTTGGCATACTTATGATTACGAAGGCTGCTTACAGAGTATAGGATTATCTATAGGTTATCGTTTTTAAGAGTAATAGTTTGTCCTATGATTAAAGTGAATTATTGCTTAACGGGCCGTCCCGTTAAGCAATAATTTTAACTGTTATCTTGCTTTCATTGGTTGCTTCTCTTGCAATATATCTTTTTGCGCAGTAACGTAGGGCAGATATTTTACAAACAAAGGAATTATAAGATAGCAGACGATTATGGTTGTTGCAGCAACAATATATGCGCCCCCTGCGTCAAGAGGAATAATTTTTGCAACCACTAATTGCACGGGACGGTAAATAAGATGGTGCGTGCACAGCGGAATAATAGAGTATCGACCAAAATAGGAGACAAAAGGCACCCTCTTGACAGCCTTGCACAGCATAAGCAGGCCGGCAACACTCGTTAGCGGCAACAGTATAATGGCAAAAATGTTACCCGAAATTTCGCGGTCGTGGAAAAAGAGCACGGGGTGCGCATAAATGTCAATTGCGTATGCCGCAGCAAACAGAAGCAGCGACAGCAGAAGGCAATATCTGTCGCCCGCTGAGGGCAAAAGAATATCAGTCTTTTTCAGAATATACCCGAAATAGAAAAAGGGCATACACACAAGCGCGGCATCGAGGCAGCAGGGCAGTAGCGTGTCGCTTCGGTACAGGAACGCTCCGCAACAGCCCATAAAAAGTTCAATCGCAGCGCGCTTCCACTCCTTTTTTATATTAAGATGTATGGCGCCGAAAAACAGATTATCCCAAAAGATTGCCAACAAAAACCACAAAGGGCCGTTGAAATATTGTATCTGCGTAAACACGTCAAAGATGCCGCGAGCATCGCTCACAATAAGCCCCGGAGACAGCGCGTTAAACAGATAAAAAAGCACGTAGCTGCCAATGTAGAAAAAGAGAAAAGGTATAAGAATCTTATTCGTTTTTCTGATGAGCAGATTGCCTATGCTGCCATAATCCTTAAAAAAAAGGCCCGACAGAGTAAGATAGAGCGGGGTGCGCATAGCCGAAAGACCGGGGTAATCGACCTGCACGCCCGAGTGCCCGACGATAATAAGCAGTATGCAGACACCCTTTGCAAGGTCGATAAATTCTATCCGTTCTTTCTCTTTAATCATCATTCACTTTTTTATTTTCTGGCAGCGAATTTAATAATAAAAATCTATATTCTTATAATATTTTGCATTAAGGCTTTATTGTTTGCAAAAAAAACTGTAATTTCGCAAGTTGAAATAATAAAAGCATAAAATAAGGTATAATAACAATATGAATATATCCTACAATTGGCTCAAGGAGTATGTCGATTTTGATATGACTCCCGAGGAGGTCTCGGCAGCGCTGACCTCGATTGGTCTGGAGACGGACGGAGTAGAAGAGGTGCAGACAATAAAAGGCGGCCTCGAAGGGCTGGTAATCGGCGAGGTTCTTACCTGCATCGACCACCCCGACAGCGACCATCTGCACATTACAACGGTTAATCTGGGCGACGGTAATCCCGTGCAGATTGTGTGCGGTGCTCCCAATGTGGCAGCCGGACAAAAAGTCGTTGTTGCTACAATAGGAACAAAATTGTACGACGGCGACAACTGCTTCACAATAAAAAAAGGAAAGATACGCGGTGCCGAGTCGCACGGAATGATATGTGCCGAGGACGAGATTGGCATCGGTACAAGCCACGACGGCATAATCGTCCTGCCCGATAGCGCAGTGCCCGGAACACCCGCAAAGGAGTATTACAACATAAAAAGCGAATATGTCATTGGGGTGGATATTACCCCCAATCGCGCCGACGCCTGCTCGCACTATGGCGTTGCACGCGACCTTTACGCCTACACGGTGCAGGCTAAGGGTGGCAGCGCGCTCCACCGCCCCTCGGTGGATGCCTTTAAGGTAGATAACAACGAACTCAACATCGACATTGAAGTGCAGAACAGCGAGGCTTGTCTGCGTTACGCCGGAGTAACAGTAAAGGGCGTAACCGTAAAGGAGAGCCCCGAGTGGCTTAAGAATAAATTGCAGATTATAGGCCTGCGCCCCATAAACAACATTGTCGATATTACAAACTACATTCTGCACGCCTACGGACAGCCTATGCACTGCTTCGACGCCGATAAAATTAAAGGCGGAAAAGTTGTTGTGCGCACAATGCCCGAGGGTACTCCCTTCGTAACTCTCGACGGCGAGGAGCGCAAGCTCTCGGAGCGCGACCTTATGATATGCAATGCCGAGGAGCCTATGTGCATTGCCGGAGTATTCGGCGGCCTCGACTCGGGCACCACCGAGCAGACAAAAAATGTCTTCCTCGAAAGCGCCTATTTTCACCCCACGTGGGTGCGCAAGACGGCGCGTCGCCACGGCTTACAGACCGACTCATCGTTCCGCTTCGAGCGCGGCACCGACCCCAACTGCGTGATATATGCCCTTAAGCAGGCAGCGATGCTCATAAAAGAGCTTGCCGGCGGCGAGATTGCAATGGAGATAAAAGACGTTTATCCCGCACCCGTAGCCGACTTTTCGGTTAACGTCGAGTACAAATACATCAACAACCTCATTGGTGCCGACATTCCACCCGCAACAGTGAAGAGCATCGTCGAGTCGCTTGAGATGCGCATCATCGGCGAGACACCCGAGGGCCTCGCGCTTGCCGTGCCCCCTTATCGCGTCGATGTACAGCGCCCCTGCGACGTTGTCGAGGATATTTTGCGCATATACGGCTACAATAATGTCGAGATAAACACAACGCTTCACTCGTCCATTATAACAAAAGGCGCCGAGGATCGTTCGCACAAATTGCAGAACCTTGTATCGGAGCAGTTGGTGGGATGCGGATTCAACGAGATAATGAACAACTCGCTGACGGCAGCAGCCTACTACGACGAGCTTGAGACCTACGCAAGCGCCAACCTTGTGCGCCTTATGAACCCCCTGAGTGCCGACCTCAACGTAATGCGTCAGACACTTTTGTTCGGAGGTCTTGAGAGCATACAGCGCAATGTGGCCCGCAAATACAGCGACCTTTCCTTCTTTGAGTTTGGTAACTGCTACCGCTTCGACGCCGACCGCCGCACCGAGGATAAGATTCTGAGCCCTTACAGCGAGGCCTACCATCTGGGATTGTGGATGACGGGCAACTGCGTGTCGGCATCGTGGATAGACGCAGGACGCCCCGCCACGGCCTACGACCTTAAAGCCATCGTCGAGCACATCTTCGACCGCCTCGGCTTTAAGCCCTCGGCACGCCTCGTGAGTACATTCTCGAACGATATTTTTGCCGCCGGCTTGCAGATTCAGGCACAGAGCAACAAAAAAGTGATTGCACAGCTGGGTATTCTGCGCAAGAAGATAACAAAGCGCTTCGACCTTGAGAGCGACATATTCTTTGCCGACATAAATTGGAGCGAACTGATGCGCGTGGTGCGCAACGTAAAAGTGGGTTACAGCGAGATAAGCAAATACCCCGCAGTGCGCCGCGACCTTGCCTTGCTTCTGAACAGCGACGTAACATTTGCCGAGGTCGAGCAGATTGCGCGAGAGACCGAGAAGAAACTCCTGAAAGAGGTTGCTCTGTTCGACGTTTACGAGGGCAAGAACCTCGAAGAGGGCAAAAAGAGCTACGCAGTGAGCTTCGTGCTTCAGGATGACAACCAGACACTCAACGACAAACAGATTGACAAGGTGATGGCCCGTCTGATGGAGAATTTCGAGAAGCGTCTGGGCGCAAAGCAAAGATAATCGCCCCCCGTGCATAAAAGATAATAAACTAATTTAAAATAATACTATGGGTAGAGCATTTGAATACCGCAAAGCAGCGAAATTGAAAAGATGGGGCAATATGGCCCGCACATTTACACGTATCGGAAAACAGATTGCCATTGCAGTGAAGGCCGGTGGTCCCGACCCCGACTCAAACTCGCATCTTAGAGCTATCATCGCCAACGCCAAGCGCGAGAATATGCCTAAGGATAATATCGAGCGTGCGATAAAGAACGCAATGGGTAAAGACCAAAAGGACTATAAAGAGGTAACATACGAGGGGTACGGCCCCTTTGGCATCGCAATTTTTGTTGACGCGGCAACCGACAACACCACACGTACAGTGGCCAACGTACGCGCAGCCTTCAACAAGCACGGCGGTTCATTGGGAACATCGGGCAGCCTCGATTTTATGTTCACACATAAGAGCGTCTTTACATTTACAAAGAAGGACGGCCTTGATATGGACGAGCTTATATTGGAGCTCATCGACTATGGTGTCGAGGACGAGTACGACGAGGAAGAGAATGAGATAACAATCTACGGCGACCCAAAATCTTTCGGCGCGATACAAAAGTGGCTCGAAGAGCAGGGTTACGAGATTACCGGTAGCGAGTTTACACGCATCCCCAACGACCTTAAGGATGTTACCGACGAGCAGCGTGCCACAATCGACAAGATTGTAGAGCGCCTCGAAGAGGACGACGACGTACAGAATGTATATACCAATATGCGTCCGCAGGAGTAAGAATTTCTCACTTAATATGTATAAGAAAAGCAGAGCCTTTTTTAAAAAAAGGCTCTGCTTTTTTCTTTTAATAATGGTTTATAAACTGCTTGTGCCCCTCTTTAGTAGTTATTTTCGATATAAACAGCGAATATACCTTACATTCTTGAATGAGCCATTCCTATGGCCCGAAACTCGGAGGCCCCGACGGCGGACGCATCGCAGGCGGAGGCATTATGGGGCGCCCGGGTGGCGGTGGCACGGGCCCTGCGCCGAACATCGGCGGGCGAGGATGGGGCATAAAACCGTAAGGTGGTGGCGGAGGAGGCGCGGCAATGTATCGCCAATCGTCGTCGTAACCGTTCAGTCAGTAGTACGACGCGGTGCCCTCGAACACCCCGGCGCTGTCGTATGGGTAAATATATCCGCTCATCGTCATTGTCTGCCCGCTGAAATTGGGGTCGATGCGTGCGGTCGCTTGGTTGGTGTGTGCCGCAAGAGTTACATATACCATTGCCGAGAAATTGCTGCCCATAATAGTGTAGCTGTAAAAGATGTTCCCGGCATTGTCCTGCGACATACGCTCGCCGCTGACGCGCCCTTCGAGCGTAACGCCGCCCAGCCCATTGGGCGAATATACGTTTGAGTTGTTGAAGGCTGTCTGCACGGTGCCCTCGCCGCCGTTGATTGATACGTAATTTGTGCTCTCGGTAACGAAGCGCGTAACGCCGTTATTGAACGTTACGTTCGATGCTTCCAGCGCCCACGAACCGCTGCGCAGCGCCTCGACGGCCTGCACAAAGGCTACCGAGTCTTCGAGGTGCTCGCGCCTCTCTTCGGCGGCTTTTTTCTTAAGTCTCTCGGCGCGCCACGCGGCCTCGCGCTCGGCTTTTGTCATTTTCTTGCTCTGTGCGTAGAAGGCAGTCTGCCAGCCAAAAGCAAACATCACGATAAGGAAGAGATACTTTTTCATAATTTATTATTTAAGGGGTTAGTAATTGCTTATAGGGCTTTTTACGGTTAAAACAATTGAAAATATAAGAGTGTTGCTAAAAAAGTTGTAATATTTGCTGAAACCGTTTTTCAATTACATAAAATTGTATATCTTTGCGCTAAAGCGCGAAGAACAACTGCACTCGCTGCGAAATAAAGTAAACTTTTATCTCGCTCGTTGGTGGGGTCTTTGCGCTAAAGCGCGAAGAACAACTGCACTCGCTGCGAAATAAAGTGAACTTTTATCTCGCTCGTTGGTGGGGTTCTTTGCCGTGCAGAAGCCCGTTTATTGTATCTATACTATTCGGCACATTAAAAATGAAGAAACATCTTCTTACATACATTGCTGCGCTGTTTATGGCAGCCTGCGGTAATAATAAAACCGAGCAGTGGGAGTTGCGCACGCCCGACGGCTCACAGGCTCGCACCGTCTCCATAGATACTATGGAGATGAGCAATCCCTTTATCATTTTCGACCGCGAGAAGCCCGCATATTATATGACAGGCGACGGCGGATACGTGTGGAAAAGTAGCGACCTTCGTCTGTGGAACGGCCCTTACAATGTGCTTGCGCTCGACACACTCGAGTGGATGGGTGCGCGTCCGCAAATTACCGCGCCCGAGATTCATAAATATCGCGGCCGATACTATTATGTGGCAACCTTTACCCGGGACGACGTTACAATAGACAATGTGAGTGGAAAAGATGTCCCGCGTCGTTCGTGTCAGCTGCTTGTCTCGGACAGCATCGAGGGGCCCTATAAGCCCATCCCGGCCGAGACACCGCTTCTTCGTGCCGACCAAGCATCGCGCGGCGCAACGTTCATAACCGACGAATTTGACGCAGGCTACCTTATCTACAGCCACGATTGGTGTCAGAGTGGCGAGGGTACAACGCAGATTATACTAATGACCGACGACCTTGCCCGCCAGATAGGCGAGCCCTACATAATGTTTCAAGCATCACAAAATCCGTGGTCGGCAGGCGAGGGTAGTGTGCCGTCGCCCATAATGGACGGCCCGTGGCTCTTCGACACCGAGGAGCTTGAGCTTGGAATGCTCTTCGCCACCGAGATTGACGGAAAAAGCGCAGTGGGCGTCGCATACAGCGAAAAGAATCACGGACTAAACGGCCCGTGGCACATTGAGCCGCAACCGCTGCTCACGGGAGGCTACGGACAGCCTATGCTCTTTAACGACTTTGACGGTTCACTTGTGATGGTGCTTCACAAGGACACCATAGTAAACGGAAAAAGAAAAAATATTCCACAACTAATCGAGGCCGACAATCAATTTGCCCGCCTCAAGATAAAAGGCAGATACAACTATTAAAAACCTTTAAATAAAAACAATTATGCGTTTAATTATCGAACCTAACTATCAGCAACTATCAAGCTGGGCAGCAACCTACGTTGCAAAGAGAATTAACGAGTTTAACCCCACACCCGAGAAGCCCTTCGTGCTTGGCCTTCCCACCGGTGGCACCCCTCTTGGTACTTACAAAGAGCTCATCAGACTTTACAACGAGGGTAAAGTGAGCTTCCAGAATGTTGTTACATTCAATATGGACGAGTATGTAGGCCTTCCCGAGGAGCACCCCGAGAGCTACCACTCATTTATGTGGAACAACTTCTTCAGCCACGTTGACGTTAAGAAAGAGAATGTAAACATTCTCAACGGTAACGCCGAAGACCTTGTTGCCGAGTGCGCACGCTACGAGGAGAAGATTAAGTCGTACGGTGGTATCCATCTGTTCCTCGGTGGAATCGGTCCCGACGGACATATTGCATTCAACGAGCCGGGTTCTTCACTTGCTTCACGCACACGTATCAAGACCCTGACAACCGACACAATCATCGCCAACTCACGCTTCTTCGACAACGACATCAACAAGGTGCCCAAGACCGCTGTAACAGTGGGCGTTGGTACTGTTATGGACGCTCAAGAGGTTCTTATCCTTGTTAACGGCCACAATAAGGCTCAAGCTCTTTATCACGCTGTCGAGGGTAACATCACACAGATGTGGACAATCAGCATCCTTCAGATGCACCAGCACGGTATCATCGTTTGCGACGACGCTGCAACAGCCGAGCTCAAGGTGGGTACTGTAAACTACTTTAAAGACATCGAGCGCGACAACCTTTGCCCCTGCTCGAACCTTAAGTAAGATTACTTTATTTTAAAAAATCACAGACGCCTGTCTCGGACAGGCGTCTGTGATTTTTTTTGCCCTTAAGAGCCATAAGCCGATATATTATCATTTGTATGGCGCTTGTATATTGCACAGAAAATAAAAATTTTGTATGTTTGCTTATTATATGCGAAGAGATTCTTATAAGCAGTGCATTTACAGCAAAGAAACTCTGTTTTTGGCAGCATTTTTTTTAGATAAGATATTTTGTACATTAAATTAAAAAAATAATTATGGAGGTAAAAAAGTATATCCAAGAGAACGAGGAACGCTTCCTCGACGAACTTTTCTCGCTCATACGCATCCCGAGCATAAGTGCGCACAGCAGCCACAAGGACGATATTCACGCTTGTGCCGAGCGTTGGAAAGAACTTCTGTTAGAGGCGGGCGCCGACAAGGCCGAGGTGATGCCATCGGCCGGAAACCCCCTTGTCTATGGCGAGAAGATTGTCAACCCCTCGGCACCTACCGTGCTCATCTATTCGCACTACGATGTAATGCCCGTCGAGCCGCTCGAATTGTGGAACAGCTCTCCCTTTGAGCCCGTCGTAAAGGATGGACGCATCTGGGCACGCGGTGCCGACGACGACAAAGGGCAGGCGATGATACAGGTAAAGGCTTTTGAGTATGTTGTAAGAAACGGCCTTCTGAACCACAATATAAAATTCATATTCGAGGGCGAGGAGGAGATTGGTTCGCCCAGCCTCAATGCCTTCTTAGGCCTGCATAAGGAGCTGCTGAAGGCCGATATTATCCTTGTTTCGGATACGAGTATGCTGAGCGCCGAGCTACCGTCGCTCACAACAGGCCTGCGCGGCCTTGCCTATTGGGAGGTAGAGGTTACGGGCCCCAATCGCGACCTGCACTCGGGACATTTTGGCGGCGCCGTTGCCAACCCCATCAACGTGCTGTGCGAAATGATTGCAAAAATGACCGACGCCGACGGCCGCATCACAATTCCTCATTTTTACGACGACGTCGAGGAACTGTCGGCCGAGGAGCGCAGTATGATAGCCTCAATCCCCTTCGACGAAGAGGCTTATAAACGCGCCATTGACGTCGATGCCCTACGTGGCGAGGCGGGATACGCCACGCTCGAACGCAACAGCTGCCGTCCCTCGTTCGACGTCTGCGGCATCTGGGGTGGTTACACGGGCGAGGGCGCAAAGACCGTGCTCCCCTCAAAGGCCTACGCAAAATTATCGTGCCGATTGGTGGCGCATCAGAGCCACGAGAAAATTTCGCAGCTCTTTGCCGACTATTTTACGGCAATTGCACCCCCGTGCGTAAGGGTAAAAGTAACACCAATGCACGGTGGCGAGGGTTACGTGTGCCCAATAACTTTGCCGGCATACAAGGCAGCCGAGAAGGGCTTCGAGAAGGCCTTCGGACAAAAGCCACTTGCCGTTCGCCGAGGCGGCAGTATCCCCATCATCAGCGATTTTGAGAAGATTTTAGGAGTAAAAACAGTGCTTATGGGATTCGGCCTCGAGAGCGATGCAATCCACTCGCCCAACGAGAATTTCAGGCTCGATATTTTCAGAAAAGGCATCGAGGCTGTCGTCGAGTTTCACAAGAATTATAAGGGATAATTTTCTTACGGGGCGCATCGCATTGTAGGGTGGTGCGCTCTGTTTTTATATTCTCGCAGCAACATAAAAGCTCGGGCAATTGTTTGTAAAATGTATCGTCAAAAAAAGAAAATATGATGAAAAGAGCACTTTTTACGGCGGCCGCGATGCTGCTGATGATTTTTACCTCGGTTCTTTGGGCACAGCGTCCCAACGTATATATTCTTGCAACGGGTGGCACCATTGCCGGCTCGGGCGCCTCGTCGGTGGGTACAAACTACACGGCCGGACAGGTGGAGATTGCCTCGCTGCTCGATGCTGTCCCGCAAATAAAAGAGGTTGCCAATGTGGTGGGCCGACAGCTGGTGCGCATAGGCTCGCAGGATATGGACGATGCTACGTGGCTGCTGCTCGCAAGGCGCATAAATGAGCTTACGTCGTCGGACAGCGTAGATGCCATCGTTGTTACGCACGGCACCGATACTATGGAAGAGACGGCCTTTTTTCTCTCTCTGACGGTGGGGACAAAGAAGCCCGTGGTGCTTGTCGGGGCGATGCGTCCATCGACAGCCCTCAGCGCCGACGGCCCTCTGAACCTATATAATGCGGTTGTTGTGGCTGCCTCGCCGCAGTCGGTGGGGCGCGGGGTGCTTGTGGCTATGAACGGCGGAGTGTATAGTGCCGCCACCGTTACAAAAATGCACACTACGAATGTCGAGGCTTTTGGGGCGCCTGACGCCGGAGCGGTAGGGTATGTGCTTAATGGCGAGGTTCACTATATTCTCCCTCTCGAACATCCCGACGACAGCCTGCACTTTTCTGTGGCAGGCCTTGAGGCGTTGCCGCGCGTAGCCGTTGCCTACGGACACGCCGGTGTCTCGCCCGATATTATCGAGGCTGTAATCGGCAGCGGCTACAAGGGCATTGTGTATGCGGGAGTGGGCAATGGAAATATTCACAAGGATATTCTACCTGTGCTCGAAGAGGCGCGTCGCCGAGGTATTATCGTGGTGCGCTCGTCGCGTGTGCCATCGGGCCCGACGTCGCTCGACAATGAGGTTGACGATGCCCGATACGGCTTTGTGGCCTCGCAACTACTCCCGCCTCAAAAGGCTCGTGTGTTGCTTATGCTGGCCCTGACGCGCACCGACGATTGGCAGCAGATTCAGCGCTATTTTAATGAGTACAGATAGTTCTTTAGACAATAAATTCAATATCTGCGGCGCAGTTGTAACCCTCGTTGTACATTGCCAACAGTTTATCGGCGTTACGCTCCATACGGTCAACAGTGATTGGTTGTATGGGGCGTATCACTGTTACTTCGCCTCTCTCTTCTAACTGCTCGACAAGGGATATTTGACGGTTGTACATTGCGTTGCGCTCTGCGATGGCCTTGCGCACGGCGGGGTATTTGCGGTACATAAAAAAGGGGACGCGTGTGGGCTTGTCGGGTTTGCGGTAGCCTCGGTTGCGTGTAAGCACGATGAGGTTATTGTCGAACCCTTGCGAGCGTGCGCGCAGCAGGGGGATAGAGTCGGCAATGCCGCCGTCCATCATCGGCTCGCCGTCAATGTAGGCAATGGGTGCCACAAAAGGCAGGCTGCTCGACGCTTTTACAATATCTATTATGCGTCGGGGGTCGCGGCGTTCGTCGTAGTAACAGGCCTTTCCCGTGCGACAGCTTGTTGTTACCATCTCGAATCGGCGCGTCGTAGAGGCGAGTGCCTCGTAGTCGTAAGGATAAATTTTCTCGGGGAACGTGTGGAAGAGCAATTTAAAATCCATTATGTTGCCGCTAAATAGCAGCTTGCCGAGGCCGATATATTTATACTGCTCCATCAGTTTCGTGTAGCTGTATTTCGAGCGGCCACGTTGCATCGACATATATGAGAGGCCGTTGCAGGCACCGGCACTCACGCCGATGGTGTAGGGGAAAAGAATCTTGCGCTCCATAAGATTGTCGAGCACTCCGGCAGTGAATGCTCCGCGCATACCTCCGCCCTCTAATATAAGGGCGGCTTTTTCGTTCATCTTAAATTGTCTCTTGCTCATACTTTTGCAAAGATAACTCTTTTTTGTTTTTACATTCTTGTGCCGACAATATTCTTTGCAATTTTAACCACGATATTTAAAATAAATGCGTTATATTTACAAAAAATAGTTTGTAATAATTGACCCTGCTATTTTATAAAGAATTGAAGGATACTAATATCAACTATTATGAATAAGGAATTAGAAATGAACCCTAATAGGGTGGTTGCCTATCTGGGCAAGCCTTGCCGAGAATTTACAAAGGCTGATATTATACGTTACATTGCCGAAAATGGTGTGCGTATGGTCAATTTTATGTACCCCGCGGGCGACGGACGACTAAAGACGCTGAATTTTGTCATCAACAACGCTGCTTATCTTGATGCGATACTCACCTGTGGCGAGAGGGTTGATGGTTCGAGCCTCTTCCCCTTTATCGAGGCGGGCAGCAGCGACCTTTATGTGCTGCCCCGATTCTCGACAGCCTTCCTCGACCCCTTTGCACAGATTCCCACACTCTCTCTTCTCTGCTCCTATTTTAATAAGGACGGCGAGCCGCTCGAAAGCTCGCCCGAGAATACTCTGCGTAAGGCGTGCAAGGCCTTTAACGAGGTTACGGGAATGGAATTTCAGGCGATGGGCGAGCTTGAATATTATGTGATTGCCCCCGACGAGGGCCTTTTCCCCGCCACCGACCAAAAGGGCTACCACGAGTCGGCCCCATACGCAAAATTCAATGAGTTTCGCACCGAGTGTATGGCCTATATTGCGCAGGCAGGCGGACAGATAAAATATGGCCACTCCGAGGTAGGAAATTTCACAATCGACGGCCTTGTCTATGAGCAGAACGAAATTGAGTTTCTGCCCGTGGATGCTCGCGAGGCGGCCGACCAGCTGATGATTGCAAAATGGATTATCCGCAATCTTGCCTATAAATATGGCTACGACATTACTTTTGCCCCCAAGATTACAGCAGGAAAGGCTGGCTCGGGCCTGCACGTGCATATGCGCATAATGAAGGATGGCAGGAATTGTATGCTCGACGGCGGCGAGTTGTCGGCGGCGGCGCGTCGTGCCATTGCGGGAATGATGGAACTTGCCCCCTCAATCACCGCATTCGGAAACACTAACCCGACATCTTATTTCCGCCTCGTGCCGCATCAAGAGGCGCCCACTAACATCTGTTGGGGCGACCGCAACCGCTCGGTGCTTGTGCGCGTGCCGCTGGGATGGGCTGCCAAGAGTGATATGTGTCGCAAGGCCAACCCCCTTGAAGCCGACAGCAACTACGACACTACGCAAAAGCAGACGGTCGAGATGCGCTCGCCCGACGGCTCGGCAGATATTTACCAGCTTATTGCAGGCCTTGCCGTTGCTGCCCGCCACGGATTCGAGCTCGAAAATGCTCTTGAGATTGCCGCTCGCACCTACGTGAATGTAAATATTCACCAAAAGGAGAATGCCGACAAATTGGTTCTTCTGGCTCAGCTGCCCGACAGTTGCGAGGCCTCGGCCGATTGCCTTGAGCGTCAGCGTGCGGTGTTCGAGCAGTATAATGTCTTTAGCCCGGCGATGATTGACGGCATTATAAGGCGTCTGCGCTCGTATGGCGACGCTACGCTGCGTGCCTCTGTCGAGGGTAACAACGAGAAGATGCTCGAACTTGTGCGTAAATATTTCCACTGCGGATAATACACCCTTAAGATGATTATCCGCAAGGCAACATACGACGACCTTCCCACAATGATGGCGATTTTTGAGGCGGCAAAGGCTATTATGCGTCGCAGCGGAAATTTGCATCAGTGGGGCAGTGGTTACCCCTCGCACGAGGTTGTCGGGCGCGATATTAAGGCGGGCGTCTCCTACGTTGTCTGCGACGAGCGTGGCACCATCCTTGCCACGATGGCTTTTATCCCCGGCCCCGACCCCACCTATTCCGTTATTTACGACGGTGTGTGGCCCGACGAGCGCCCCTATTATGTCATCCACCGCATAGCCGTGGCAGCCTCGGGCGGCGGCCTTGCCCGCCGAATGCTCGATTGGGCCTTTGAACGCACCGCGACGCTGCGCATCGACACACACCGCGATAATTGCATTATGCACCACATTCTGCAAAAGTATGGATTCAAGCGTTGCGGAGTTATTCTGCTCGCAAACGGCGACGCGCGCGACGCTTATCATTTGACAAAAAACACCGAAAATGCCGATAATTGAAATAACGACACTCACGCATCCGGGAGCCGAGATATTCTCGTCGCTCACCGAGGCGCAGCTGCGTCGCAGCATCGACAGCGAGCAGGGAATATTTATTGCCGAGAGCCCCAAAGTGATAAGAGTGGCGCTCGATGCGGGCTACCGGCCCATTGCCCTTTTGTGCGAGCAGAAGCATATTACGGGCGATGCAGCCGATATTATCGCCCGTGCGGGCGACGCCGTTGTATATACGGGCAGCCGCGAGCTTCTTGCCTCGCTCACGGGCTATACACTCACCCGCGGAGTGCTGTGTGCGATGCACCGTCCCGCGCCGAGGCTGGTCGAGGATGTGTGCCGCGATGCTCGCCGCATAGTGGTTATTGACGGGGTGGTGGATACAACGAACATTGGTGCAATATTCCGTTCGGCGGCAGCGCTGGGAATAGATGCCGTGCTTCTGACGCGCACGTCGTGCGACCCTCTGAACCGTCGTGCGGTGCGTGTGTCTATGGGCTCGGTGTTTCTTGTCCCGTGGACGTGGATTGACGAACCCGTTGAGGTGTTACGCTCAATGGGCTTCCGAACCGCAGCAATGGCGCTCACCGATAATTCCGTCCCGATAGATGACGAGCTGTTGTGCGCCGAGCCTCGCCTCGCAATAATTATGGGCACCGAGGGCGACGGCCTCGCCCCGAGCGTAATTTCCGGGGCCGATTATGTAGTGCGCATCCCTATGCACCACAGTGTCGATTCTCTGAACGTGGCGGCAGCCGCTGCCGTTGCCTTCTGGCAGTTGCGTGCAAAAGGGTAGTGATTTTTTTAAAAGTTTAGAAGCTGTTTAAATTTATAGCGTTAAGTTTTTATTGAGCAAAAATAGGATGTTTGCTCCTTTTTTAAGGCGCATAGCTGGCTATGTAACCGCGAAAAAGCTGGAAACAGGCATTTTTGAATATAAAAAACAACGAAATGACAGCTTCCAATATAACTATAAAATGCTTACCAAGTCGTAATTATTAGCCCGTAGAGTGCTAATAATTCAGACTTTTTATTACCTTTGCGTCAGATTAAGGTGTTTGAGGTGGCATCAGTCGCCAAGAATGAAAAGGGAACATCGGTGTAAATCCGAGACTATACCCGTAGCTGTGAGTTTCATTACGCTCCGTGCTTTCTCAATGGTCACTGCCCGCAGGGTGGGAAGGCCGCACGGAGGAAACAAGTCAGAAGACCTGCCTTTATCTGTTTTTAGATGCTTTCGGGAGATAGAGCGTCAAAGATTAAGTC
>JAFQVS010000048.1 GCA_017407905.1 Bacteroidaceae bacterium
CGCAGCACCCTTAAAACAATCGTAAACCGAAATGACAAGCTGGGCCTCCGACCGAGTGAGCGCACTGTTGCCTCACGAGCAAAGGAGGCCCTGCGACAATTTCTTTAGGTGCAGGTTTTTTGCTTACTTTTTTCCCAAAAAAAAGTAAGTTATAAAATATAACGCGAAAGAGAGAATAGCCGCAGAAATATTCCGAGAAGGTGATAGATAGAATTATCTCGACCACACCTTTTTGCTACTGAGCCGCAATATTGACAGTTACAGCGGAAGAAAATCAAGGCCGAGGATAAGAGTTTCCGAGGCGTTGCCCTTGTGTGGCGGCTCGTAAAGGGGCGCTCTTCGCAAATCATTATGAAGCACCGCCGTATCGCCGAGAATCGGGACGTACAGCGTGCCACTTACCACCTCGCACACACTGTCATCCTGCACGGTATATGAGAAGCGTATGTGCAGCGTCAGAGAATCATCGGGCGATAGTTGCGCCTCGACCGTAAGCGGCGAGTGCCTACCGTGTGCATCGAGCATAAGGCGCCTGCTGTCCGAGGGGCGATAATCGGCTGCCACAATGTGTACAGCGCCACCGACGGTCCCGCCATCCGATGCGAAAGGCAGCCGCCCGAGCATCCCGCGCCGCGTATGCAGCCGAGGCTCGTCGGCAACAAAATGACGATGCACGACACTGCCCGAGGGAGTGTCGTCGGTGCCGCAAGCCACAATCAGCACAAAAATCGCCAATAACAACGCACGTAACATTTTACTATTGAATAATCAATAGAAAAACATTACAAAAAAGCAAAATGTTCTAAAAAAATCCTACGGAACAAGCAGCGAGCTGTCGCCGTAGCTCAGAAAACGAAAATCGTTGGCAAGAGCATAGTCGTAGATGCGCCTCCAATCGCCCTTTACAAAGGCCGATACAAGCAACAGCAACGTGCTCTTGGGTTGATGAAAATTCGTTACAATAGCCTTCACGATATTGTAGCGATAGCCCGGAGCAATTATTATCTGCGTATATGTGTGCAGACGCTCCATTGCATTGCGGCGCATATAAGCGGCAAGAGCCTCAAGCGCCTCGACGGGGGCGATGGTATGCTCGCGCTCGTATGGCACCCACTGCGACACAAAGAGCTCGTCGGCGGCAATATCGGGATTCTCGCTGACAGCCTCCCCAAGAAAATAGAGGCTTTCGAGCGTGCGCACCGACGTTGTTCCGACGGCCACCACCCCTCGTCCGTCGGCTGCGATAAGCGCCTCGACGAGCGACAAAGATACCTCGATGTACTCCTCGTGCATCGTGTGTTCGCCTATTGAATCGCTCTTGACGGGCTTGAAAGTACCCGCTCCGACGTGCAGCGTTACCTCGGCAAGAGCCACCCCTTTATCGGCGAGCGCACCCAGCACCTCGGGCGTAAAGTGCAGCCCTGCGGTAGGTGCCGCCACCGAGCCTTTTATCTTGGAATATACCGTCTGATAGGTCTCTTTATCGCCCTCCTCGGTGCGACGATTAAGATAGGGAGGGATGGGAAGCTCGCCCGCAGCCTCAAGAACCTCGGCAAAGGAGAAGGCGCCGTCCCACGCAAAGCGCACGCTGTTTACCGCGCCCGCACACAGACGCTCGGCAGTGAGCCTCACCTCGCGGCCGTTTATAGTGAATGCCTGCTTGAGCTTTCCACTCTTCCAGCGGGCCGAATTTCCCACGAGGCACTGCCACACACACTCACGTGTCTGTTGAAAAATCAACTGATAGTCGTTGGGAGCCTCTGGTTCGAGACAGAAAATCTCGATGGTCGCCCCCGTCTCCTTGCGGAAACGCAGACGCGCCTGAATAACCTTTGTGTTATTAAAAACCATCAGCGAGCCGGCCGGAATATGCTCGGGCAGGTTGCAAAAAGTATCCTGCGAGACACTGCCCCCTTTGTACAGAAGCAGTTTCGAGCTGTCGCGTCGCGCAAGCGGATATTTTGCAATCCTCTCATCGGGCAACGCATAATCATATTCGGCAATCTCAATATTGCGGGTATCTGTCATCTTTTTCTAATTTTCGGCAAAATTACCCATTTCCTCGGACACAATGAAACAATTTTGTGTAATTTCTCTAAATTTAGCAGCTGCGCGTTTTTACAATTGCACAGCAGTCTTGCAAGAAAGAATCTTTATTTTAGAATATTGGCATCCCATAAAATCTAAAAAAAAAAACGACAGAAGCAAAAAGAGAGCACAATAAAAAATCGTGCCCGCAATTATGCAGACACGATTCTTTATTTTTTTTAGTGGTCGTTTTTTTTTACATCATACCGCCCATTCCTCCCATTCCGGGAGCGCCCATAGGAAGCTCGGGCTTATCCTCTTTCTTCTCGACAATCACACACTCTGTTGTCAGGAACATTCCTGCGATAGAGGCAGCATTCTCAAGAGCCACACGGGTAACCTTTGCGGGGTCAACCACGCCTGCTGCGAAGAGATTCTCGTAAACGTCGGTGCGAGCATTGTAGCCATAGTCGCCGCTACCCTCGCGCACTTTCTGAACAACCACTGCACCCTCTTTGCCTGCATTTGCAACAATCTGACGCAGAGGCTCCTCGATGGCGCGCTTAACAATCTCGACGCCGGTCTTTTCGTCGTCGTTGACAACGGCAAGGCCTTCGAGCGTGTCAATTGCACGGATGTAAGTAACACCGCCGCCGGGAACAATACCCTCCTCGATTGCAGCGCGTGTAGCGCACAGTGCATCATCGACGCGGTCTTTCTTCTCCTTCATCTCAACTTCCGATGCTGCACCCACGTAGAGCACTGCAACGCCGCCGGCGAGCTTGGCCAGACGCTCCTGAAGTTTCTCCTTGTCGTAGTCGCTCTTTGTTGTGGCAATCTGAGCCTTAATCTGTGCCACACGCTGTGCTATTGCATCCTTATTACCGTTGCCATCGACAATTGTGGTATTATCCTTGCTGACAGTGATTTTTCCGCAAGAGCCCAGCATTTCGAGCGTAGCCTGTTCGAGTTTGATGCCCTTCTCCTCGCTGATGACAATACCACCGGTGAGTGTGGCAATATCCTCGAGCATATCTTTGCGACGGTCGCCAAAGCCCGGAGCCTTCACGGCACAAATCTTCAGCTGTGTACGCAGGCGGTTCACTACCAATGTAGTAAGAGCCTCGCTCTCGACATCCTCGGCAATAATCAAGAGAGGACGGCCGGTCTGTACGGCGGGCTCAAGAATGGGGAGCATATCCTTCAGATTGGTAATCTTCTTGTCGTAGATGAGCACGTAGGGATTCTCCATCTGACACTCCATCTTCTCGGTGTCTGTGATAAAGTATGCCGACAGATAACCGCGGTCGAACTGCATACCCTCGACAACGCCTATTGTAGTGTCGCGGCTCTTGGCCTCCTCGATGGTAATTACACCGTCCTTAGATACTTTACGCATTGCGTCGGCAATGAGCTTACCAATCTCGCCATCGTTGTTGGCCGAGATTGTAGCAACCTGCTCAATCTTATCGTAGTCTGCGCCAACCTCCTCGCTCTGAGCCTTGATAGACTCGACAATCTTCGAGACAGCCTTATCGATGCCTCGCTTAAGGTCCATAGGATTAGCACCCGCTGTTACGTTGCGAAGGCCTTGTGTAATGATAGCCTGTGCAAGCACTGTTGCTGTTGTTGTACCGTCGCCCGCGTCGTCGCCGGTTTTTGAAGCAACCGACTTTACAAGCTGTGCGCCGGTGTTCATATAAGCATCGTCGAGCTCAATCTCCTTTGCCACCGAGACGCCGTCCTTTGTAATCTGAGGCGCACCGAATTTCTTCTCTATAATGACATTGCGACCTTTGGGGCCCAATGTAACCTTTACTGCATTTGCAAGCTCATCGACACCTTTTTTAAGCTGGTCGCGAGCATCCATATTAAAAAGAATCTCTTTTGCCATTTTCTTCCGTTTTTTTCAATTAAACATTTACTCTTATCCCATAATAGCAAGCACGTCGCTCTGACGCATAATGAGGTACTTTTCGCCCTCAAGCTCAAGCTCGGTACCGGCATATTTTCCATAGAGCACGTGGTCGCCCACGGCAATCACCATCTCCTCGTCTTTTGTACCGTTACCAACTGCCACTACCTTACCCTGAAGGGGTTTCTCTTTTGCTGTATCGGGGATTATGATACCGCCGATAGTCTTTTCCTCTGCTGCCATAGGCAGTATGAGCACTCTGTCTGCCAAAGGTTTAATGTTCATAATTGCGTTTTTATTATTTAAGTTTTTACTATTTTATTAACTAAAATATTGTTAGTGCCGCATACCGGACACATAAATATTATAACCAAAAGCGTGCCAAAATGTTTTTTGTGCCAAAAAAATTGAAAAGCCGATAAAAAAGAGTAAGAAATGCGCCATTTTGACACACCGACCTCAAATTCTGACACGCGACTGACAGAAAAACCGAACTACAAAAAAAATTAACCCCGTCGGCCCCTTTTATTAGGTAAAAAATTCTTATTTTCGCGGATAATAAAAGTAAAATCAACAAAAATCAGATAAGCGTATGAACAAATTTGTCAAATGGGGAATTGTCGGCGTCATTGTAGCCGGAGCCATTTATATGGGCATAAACACCTTTACCCCACAAGTGAACGAGGAACTAAAAGAGGCCCCCGTGCAACCAAAAGCCAAGCAGAGCAAAGAGTTAAACGTAAAAGCCGTGGTACTGACCGAGACCTCACTTGCCGACGAGTATCCCGTGAGCGGTAGTTTCATTCCCGACGAAGAGGTTGACCTCTCGTTCGAGACATCGGGCAAGATAACCGATATTTTCTTCAAGGAGGGTTCGCAGGTAGCTGCGGGCGAGCTTCTGGCCAAGATTAACGACGCCCCCTTGCAGGCCGAGCTACGCAAGCTCGAGTCGCAGCTCAAGCTCTACACCGACCGTATGCACCGCCAGAATGTGCTGCTCGAGAAAGAGGCTGTCAGTCAGGAGGCTTTTCAGGAGGCACAGACAAGCCTCGCAATCCTGCGCGCCGAGATTGACGGAGTAAAGTCAAAGATAGCACAGACCGAGCTTCGCGCCCCCTTCAGCGGAGTAATCGGCCTCAGACAGATGAGCGTGGGAAGCTACGCATCATCCACCACCACAATTGCCAAGCTCACAAAAATAAACCGTCTTAAGCTGGAGTTTGCAATCCCCGAGCGTTACGCAGGCATCATAAAGACCGGCACAAAAGTCAAATTCTTTGCCGTGGGCGACCTTGAGGAGCGCACAGCTGAAATTTATGCCATCGACTCGCACATACACAACGACACACGCTCGTTCACCGTACGCGCAATATACGACAACAACGACGGACGCCTCTACCCCGGCCGCTTTGCCAACATAACCCTCACGACACAGACCTTCAAGAGCACAATCTCGGTGCCCAGCGAGGCCATTGTATCCGAGATGGGAATAGATAAAGTGTTCCTCTACAAGAGCGGAAAAGCCCAGCCCGTAGAGATAAAAAAAGGCCTGCGCAGCGAGTCGCACGTACAGGTTCTGCAAGGCCTACAGGTTGGCGACACCGTAATTACCACCGGAACAATGCAGCTGCGCACCGGCCAGCGTGTCGTACTCGACGAGGTTAAATAACATACAAAAAACCACAGAGAAAAGAGGTATGAATATTTCAGAATTAAGCATACGCCGTCCGGTGCTTGCCACCGTGCTCACACTCATTATCCTGCTCTTCGGTGCAGTGGGATACATTAGTTTGGGAGTGCGCGAGTATCCATCGGTCGATAATCCAATAATATCGGTATCCTGCTCCTACGCCGGAGCCAATGCCGATGTAATCGAGAATCAGATAACCGAGCCCCTCGAACAAAATATCAACGGAATCCCGGGCATCCGCTCGCTCACCAGCGTCAGCCAGCAGGGAAGCAGCCGCATCACCGTCGAGTTTGAGCTATCGGTTGACCTTGAGACAGCCGCCAACGACGTGCGCGACAAAGTATCGCGCGCCCAGCGCTATCTGCCACGCGACTGCGACCCCCCGACAGTATCAAAAGCCGACGCCGACGCCACCCCCATCCTTATGGTGGCCATACAGAGCGAGAAGCGCTCGCTGCTCGAACTTAGCGAGATTGCCGACCTCACGGTAAAGGAGCAGCTACAAACAATCCCCGAGGTGAGCAGCGTGTCAATATGGGGCGAGAAGCGTTACTGTATGCGACTGTGGCTCGACCCCATAAGAATGGCCGGCTACGGCATCACCCCGATGGACGTAAAGAACGCCCTCGACGCCGAGAACATCGAGCTTCCCTCGGGAAGCATCGAGGGCGATAATATCGAGCTTGCCATCCGCACATTGGGCCTTATGACCACCACCGAACAATTCAACAACCTTATAATAAAGGAGAACAATGGGCGCGTGGTACATTTCAGCGACATTGGACACGCCGAGCTCAGCGCCCGCGACCTAAAGAGCTATATGAAAATGAACGGCGTTCCTATGGTAGGCGTCGTTGTGGTGCCACAGCCCGGAGCCAACCACATAAACATCGCCGAGGCCGTTTACGAGCGTATGGAGAAGATGAAAAAAGACCTCCCCGAGGATGTAAACTACAAATACGGATTCGACAACACAAAATTCATCCGCGCATCAATCAACGAGGTAAAGAGCACCGTCTATGAGGCGTTCGTGCTTGTGATTATCATCATATTCCTGTTCCTGCGCGATTGGCGCGTAACCCTCGTGCCCTGCATCGTTATTCCCGTCTCGCTCATCGGAGCATTCTTCATAATGTACGTGCTCGACTTTTCAATAAACGTCCTCTCGATGCTTGCCATAGTGCTATCGGTGGGACTTGTGGTCGATGACGCCATTGTTATGACCGAGAATATATACATACGCATCGAGCGCGGAATGCGCCCCTTTGCCGCCGGCATCGAGGGTGCCAAAGAGATTTTCTTTGCCGTAATATCAACCACCATAACCCTTTTGGCAGTGTTCCTGCCTATCGTCTTTATGGAGGGAACAACCGGCCGCCTGTTCCGCGAGTTTAGCTTTGTGGTTGCCGGTTCGGTTATAATCTCGTCATTTGCGGCGCTTACCATCACCCCGATGCTCGCCACAAAAATCCTGAAGCGTCGCAAGGAGCAGAGCTGGCTGTACAATAAAACAGAGCCCTTCTTCGAGGGGTTGAACCGCTACTATGCCCTGAGCCTCGACTTTTTCCTCAAGAACCGCTACCTTGCCATCATAATTATGATAGCAGCCTTCATCGGCTGCGGCTGGCTGTGGAACACAATCCCCGCCGAGATGGCCCCAATGGAAGACCGTTCGAGCATAACCATTCGCACAATGGGTGCCGAGGGTGTAACCTACGAATATATGCGCGACTACACCGAGGAGATTAGCCGTCTGGCCGACTCCATTGTGCCCGACGCCGCCTTTATAACAGCCCGCGTATCGAGCGGCTCGGGTAACGTACAGATTACACTGAAAGACCTCGGCGAGCGCGACTACTCGCAGATGCAGGTGGCCGAGCAGCTCTCAAAAGCCGTTCGCAGCAAGACCGACGCCCGTGCCTTTGTGCAGCAGCAATCGACCTTCGGCAGCCGTCGCGGAGGAATGCCCGTACAATATGTGATTCAGGCAACCGACCTCGAAAAGCTGCAAGAGGTACTCCCCGCGTTCCTCAATAAGGTCTATGACAACCCCACATTCCAAATGGCCGACGTCAACCTAAAATTCAGTAAGCCCGAGATTCAGGTGGCTATCAACCGCGAGAAGGCCAATATTATGGGCGTAAAGACAAAAGACATTGCACAGACACTGCAATACGGCCTCAGCGGACAGCGTATGGGCTATCTTTATCTGAGCGGCAAGCAGTACGAAATTGTAGGCGAGATTAACCGTCAGCAGCGTAACGCCCCCTCGAACCTAAAGGCCATCTACGTGCGCAGCAGCAAAGGCGAAATGATACAGATGGAGAATCTTGTCGATCTTATCGAGAGTATCGCCCCGCCCAAGCTCTATCGTTACAACCGCTTCGTATCGGCAACAGTATCGGCCGGCCTTGCCGAGGGAAAGACCATTGGCGACGGCCTCGACGAGATGGACAAAATAGCCAAAGAGACACTCGACGACTCGTTCCGCACAGCCCTCACAGGCGACTCGCGCGAGTTCCGCGAGAGCTCTTCGAGCCTCTTCTTTGCCTTTGCCCTCGCCCTGCTGCTCATCTACCTTATTTTGGCCGCGCAATTCGAGAGTTTCAAAGACCCGTTCGTCATTATGCTCACCGTGCCTTTGGCCGTATGCGGAGCGCTTATATTTATGCTCTTTGGCGACCAGACGATGAACATATTCAGTCAGATTGGTATAATTATGCTTGTGGGCCTTGTGGCAAAGAACGGTATTCTGATTGTAGAGTTTGCCAACCAACGTCAAAAGAGCGGCATCGAAAAGGACAAAGCCATACGCGAGGCATCCATCCAACGTCTGCGCCCCATCCTTATGACCAGCGCCTCGACCGTACTCGGCCTTATGCCCCTTATGTTCGCCACCGGCGAGGGCTGTAACGGCCGCATAGCAATGGGAACAGCCGTAGTGGGCGGAATGTTAATATCGACACTACTCACAATGTACATTGTACCCGCAATATACTCATACGTATCGACCAACCTTGCCAATAGTAACAAAGAATGAAAAAGATAATATTTTCAACCGCAATAATGTTGTGCTCGGCTCTTGCGCCGGCACAACAATTCAACAGCCTCAGAGAGTGCCTCGAAAGAGGGCTTGAGAATAACTACTCGCTGCGCATCGTGCGCAACAAAGAGAGCATCGCCAAGAATAACACAGGGGCGGCAAACGCCGGAATGTTGCCCACGGCAACCCTCACGGCAGGCTACAGCGGCACGCTCAATAACACCGACGCAACGTCGCGCGCCGACGGCACAACGACAAGCGAGCGCAGCATCACCGACCACACTCTGCGCGGTGCGATAGACCTTCAGTGGACAATTTTCGACGGATTCAAGATGCAGGCCAACTATAATCGCCTAAAAGAGCTACACCTTATAAGTCAGACACAGACACGCATTGCCGTCGAGGATTATATTGCCACGTTTACATCGGAGTACTACAATTTCATAAAGCAGCTGCTGCGTATGAACAACCTCAACTATGCCGTAAAGCTCTCGCGCGAGCGTCTGCGCATAGTACAGGACAGATACATCATTGGAAACAACTCGCGCCTCGACCTTTTGCAGGCACGCGTCGATTTTAACGCCGACAGCGCCGAGAGCGTCAAACAATTCGAGCGCCTCTCGACCTCGCGCATACGTCTGCACGAGCTTATGGGCGAGAGCGACGTCGATACCTACCTTAATATGAAAGACAGCGTCATCTACAAAGAGTTTCCGCTCAATTTCGACGAGCTGTGGCAGGCCACCCTTGCAAGCAACGCCGAGCTTATAGCCTCGGCACAAGAGCAGCGCCTCGCCGAGATTGACTACAAGAGCATAAAGTCGCGCGACTACCCCTATATGCGTCTAAGCGCGGGCTACGGCTACACACACAATCGCTACGACATTAACGCCACAAAAAAGCGCAACCAATGGGGCGCCGATTTTGGCGTTACCCTCGGCTTTAATCTGTTCGACGGCAAACGCAGCCGCGAGCGCAAGAATGCCAAGCTGGCCATAAGCAACGCACAGCTCGAACATCAGAACCTCGAACTTGCCCTCTTTGCCGATATTAACGAGCTGTGGCAGGCCTACGAAAATAACCGCCGACTGCTGAGCCTCGAAAAGCAAAATGTTGTTGCGGCAATAGAGAATTACGACATTGCCCACGAGCGCTATCTTCTGGGCGACCTCTCGGGAATAGAGATGCGCGAGGCGCAGAAGAGCCTGCTCGACGCACAAGACCGCCTTTTGGACGCCGAGTACAACACAAAAGTGTGCGAAATATCACTCTTGCAGATTAGCGGCAAAATAGAAAAATATCTCGAATAAAAACAGCCCACGAGTATGCCCCTCATAACAAAAATATACAACAAACTCCGACGCTTTGCGAAACGCTGCTTTGTAATGTACTACAGACAGATGAGCCGCCATAGAATATCGTGGTCGCTCATTAAGTTAGTCGATTGCTTCGGCAGCCTACAACTTGCGTCGGCAGCGCTCACCTATCACACACTCTTTGCCATTGTACCTGTGATGGCCCTAATGACAGCAATTGCCAAAGGCCTCGGATACGATGAGATATTTTTGGAAATGGTGCGTAATTTTCTGCAAGGACAAGAGGCAATCTCGGACGGCCTTATACAATATACCGACAGCTATCTGAGCAACACAAAAGTAACAATGTGGTTGGGTGTCGGAATAGGCCTTGCCCTGCTGCTCTACTCGGTCTTTTCAATATTCCGCACGATAGATGCCACGTTCAACATACTGTGGAACGAAAAGCCCCGCAGTTTCCAAAAGCAGCTAAAGACCTTTGCCTTTGTGCTGGTGCTCCCCTTTGCCATCATAATGGCCCTTGCCCTATGGTGGAGCCTCTCATCAATATTCAACGACACGATAATCAAGGAGATAAACGTGCTCATCGTATCCGTCTCGACCTATATTCTGTTGTTGTTTGCCGCCTATAAGCTAATCCCCAACACTGTGGTCGAGACAAAATACGCAGCCTTCTCGGCCATTGCCTGCGGACTTATCTTTGCGCTTATGCAGTACTTCAGCTACTACATAATATCGTCGTTCAACTACCGCAGCATCTACGGCGACCTTGCCAGCCTTATGATTTTTGTGCTGCTGATATATTTCTCGTGGACAATATGCTTGGCAGGCTCGAAATGGAACTATTTTCTGCAAAATGCCGACCGACAAGAGGACGAAAATGAGTATAAAGCCATAAACAATTACTACCACAAATTCCTTTGTATGCTTATAATAGAGCGCATCGAGTCGGTGCACCCCTTTTCGAGCCATTTTGACAGCGAGACGCTTGCTCTGAATGCTCAAAAGGAGTATGCCCTGCCTGCCCATCTTACGCAGCACATCATACAGCACCTGCGCCACAAGCGCGTAATATTCGGTGGTAAGGGCGAGACGCTGCACCTGAGCAAGCGCTACTGCGGACGCACCGTGCGCCAATTGCTTGCCGACCTCGACACCGCCGGACGCAACAGCGACGTAATATCGACACTGAGCGATATTCACAACAATCCCAATCTTGCGGCCCTGTGGCAAGAGATAACAAACAACAGCGACAGCCCCATCCTCGACACCCCCGTGCGCGAGATTTTAGGTAACAAAAAAATTACAAAATGACCGAACAAGAGAGATACACCGCCTCCCCCGACCGATACAACAACAGCGAGACAATGTACCGCCGTTGCGGCCGCAGCGGCATACTGCTGCCCAAAGTGAGCTTGGGACTGTGGCATAATTTCGGCGCCGACGACCCGTTGGAGCGTAGCCGCAGCATACTGCACAGTGCATTTGACAACGGCGTAACACATTTCGACCTTGCCAACAACTACGGCCCGCCCTATGGCACGGCCGAGGAGACCTTCGGCAAGATAATGGAGCGCGATTTTCGCACCTACCGCGACGAAATGTTCATCAGCACAAAGGCCGGCTACGATATGTGGCAGGGCCCCTACGGCAATTGGGGCTCGCGCAAATACCTCATCGCCAGCCTCGACCAGAGCCTCAGGCGTATGAAGATAGACTACGTTGACCTCTTCTACAGCCACCGTTACGACCCTCATACGCCGCTCGAAGAGACATTGCAGGCAATTGTCGATATTGTGCGCGCGGGTAAGGCCCTTTACGCAGGAATATCCCGCTGGCCCCTCGAAGCGCTCAAATTTGCCTACGACTATCTGAGCGAGCGCGACGTTCCCCTGCTCATCTATCAAGGTCGCCTCAATCTGATTGACCGCGCCCCGCACGACGAGGGAATATTGGACTTTTGCCACAGCCGCGGAGTGGGCTTTATCTCATTCTCGCCCCTTGCGCAGGGGCTGCTCACCGAGCGCTATCTGCACGACGTCCCCGAAGGCTCGCGTATGTCGCGCGGCCGCACCCTCACTCCCGAGCGTCTGACACCCGAGCTGTTAGAGTATCTGCACACCCTCAAGAGCATTGCCGATGGTCGAGGCGAGAATATGGCACAAACAGCCCTCGCGTGGATACTCGCACAAAGAGGCGTTACCTCGACCCTTGTGGGCGCAAGCTCGGTGGCTCAACTGATGCGCAATCTAAGTTGCATAAACGCGTCGCCCTTCAGCGACGAGCAGTTGCGCCTGCTGAAATAAACAAAAGCCCTCTCCCCTACCACCGCCCGTTCGGGCCATAGAGGGAGAGGGCTTCTTTAGGCTCAGTAGCAAAAAGGTGTGGTCGAGATATTACCTTTTGCACGTATTATATGCTGCTGTTCTTGAAAATTAGAAATAGATTATTGATTCTTGTTCACAGTAAATTTCTACTGAGCCATAATATTGTTTTTGATGCACAATCGAACTCCTCAGCCGCTACGCGCCAGCTCCTCTTTGTCGAAAGAGGAGCGGTAATAACGCTTTTTTAAACTCACACAAAAAACCGCTCCTCTTTTTTGTAATAAAGAGGAGCTCCCGAGAGGGTGAGGAGTTAAAAATAACCACAAATACTACGGCTCAGTAGCAAAAAGGTGTGGTCGAGATTACTCTATTTATCACCCTCTCGGAATACTTATGCGGCTATTCTCTCTTTCATTTTATACTTTAGGACTTACTTTTTTTCGGAAAAAAGTAAGCCCATTACACGCGCCGTGCGCAGAGCACAAAAAAAAGTCAGGCAGCAACAAAAAGTTACTGCCTGACTATGGGTGGGTAAGCTACCTACATCGCGCCGCTACAACCGACTACCTTTGCTGCGGTCAAGCCCTGGAGGATTTGTCAGGAGCTGGCCGTATAGGACTTACCCATATTACAACATTTTGTAAAGTTTCATTTTAAAGAACGCTTTTCCCAATCAAAGTATGCTCATCCCTAATCTTGCCAATTGAAGAGCACCCATTCTAACTAAGAACGCTTTTCCCAGCAGAAAAAGCCCCTTCCAAATAAAGCCCCTTCCTAATTAAGAACAAGCCCCCCGATGGAATTTTGCGATGCAAAGATAATAAAAAAAACACAACCCACAAAAAAAGAAACACAAAAAAACACCCATCCACACACAAACAACAAAAAAAGCAACAAAAAACACCCCACACAAAAGAAAAGATGAAAAAAAGTCATAAAACAATGCCAAATTTAGAATAATTAAAACTTTGGCACACTTTTTGTAAGAAATCTTATGTAAAAAAATTCTTTCGGTAGCACAAGTAAGTATTATCTTCGCACCGAAAAACAAACGAATATTCACACAAGGATTGATTGAGGAGAAAGAATTTATGAACAATGAATTTTCGCAAAAAATAACCGAGATAGTCTCGCTAAGTAAAATCGAAGCCACACGACTGCACAGCAGCCAAGTAAGCCCCGAGCACCTACTGCTTGGGATAATGCGCCGTAGCGAAGAAAAAACACGTAAAATCTTCGACACACTAAATGTCGATATGGAAAAAATCATCAACGACATTGAAATAGTCGTAAAAGAGCGAAACAACACCCTCGCCGACAATGCCGCACACGACATTGAAATGAATATGGACGCAGCAAAAGTACTCCGCTTCACCACCCTCGAAGCACGCAACCTAAAAGAGAGCGCCGAGGCCGAGCACCTACTACTTTTAGGCATCCTAAAAGACGAGAGCAGCCCCGTCTCGGGCATTCTGCGCAGCAACAACATAACCTACGACCGCGTGCGCGAAGCCATACATAATATAAAAGGAGGAGAAAAGCCCCACAGCGGATTCGGATTCACCGACGACGAAGAAGAAGACGAGAAACCACTTCAGAGCAACAATCCCGTCGGCCGAGGGAGCACATTCACAAGCACACAGCAGCCCTCCACCCCCTCGAATGACACCCCCGTGCTCGACAACTTCGGCGTAGATATGACAAAAGCCGCAAGCGAAGGTCGCCTCGACCCCGTTGTAGGCCGCGAAAAAGAGATAGAGCGCATATCACAGATACTGAGCCGCCGCAAAAAGAACAACCCCGTGCTCATAGGCGAGCCCGGCGTTGGAAAATCGGCCCTCGTCGAAGGGCTTGCCCAGCGAATAGTACAGCGCAAGACCTCGCGCGTACTCTTCGGCAAACGCGTCATTGCCCTCGACCTCACAGCCGTCGTTGCAGGCACAAAATACCGCGGACAATTTGAAGAGCGCCTGCGCTCCATCCTCACCGAGCTCGAAAACAACCCCAACATAATCCTCTTCATCGACGAGATACACACAATAATAGGCGCAGGCTCCACCCCCGGCTCAATGGACGCAGCCAACATACTAAAGCCCGCCCTTGCCCGCGGCGAGCTACAGTGCATAGGCGCCACCACCCTCGACGAGTATCGCAAAAGCATCGAAAAAGACGGAGCCCTCGAACGACGCTTCCAAAAAGTAATCGTCGAGCCCACCACCCCGGCCGAGACACTGACAATATTGCACAACATAAAAGAGCGCTACGAAGAGCATCACAACGTAACATACACCGACGAAGCACTCGAAGCGTGTGTCAAATTGACAGAGCGCTACATAACCGACCGCAGCTTCCCCGACAAAGCAATAGACGCAATGGACGAAGCCGGTTCACGAATGCACATAACCAACATCAGCGTGCCCCGCGAAATTGAAGAGAAAGAGCAGCAGATAGCCATCGCCAAGAAAAACAAAGAAGAGGCAGCCCGCGCACAACAATTCGAGGTAGCCGCCAACCACCGCGACGAAGAGAAGCGCTACACCGCCGAGCACAAACAAATGATGGAAGAGTGGGAAAAGACCCTGCGCGACAAGCGTCAGCGCGTCGATAGCGAGGACGTCGCCAACGTCGTCTCAATGATTTCCGGCATCCCCCTGCAACGAATGCAAAGCGACGAGTGGAGCCGCCTCAAAGGAATGCAGCACGAACTCGGCAGTAAAGTCATAGCCCAAGACAACGCAATAGAAAAGCTATGCAAAGCAATCCGTCGCAGCCGCGTAGGCCTTCAGAGCCCCACAAAGCCCATCGGCACATTTATGTTCCTCGGGCCCACAGGCGTCGGAAAGACCCTCCTCGCCAAAGAGCTCGCCAAATTTATGTTCGGCACAGCCGACGCAATGATACGCATTGATATGAGCGAATATATGGAGAAATTCACCGTCTCGCGCCTTGTGGGAGCCCCTCCGGGATACGTAGGCTACGAAGAGGGCGGACAGCTCACCGAGCGCGTACGCCGTCGCCCCTACTCCATAGTCCTGCTCGACGAGATAGAGAAAGCCCACACCGACGTATTCAATATGCTGCTGCAAGTAATGGACGAAGGCCGCCTCACCGACAGCTACGGCCGCACCGTTGACTTCCGCAACACAGTCATAATAATGACCTCGAATATCGGTACACGCGAGCTCAAAGACTTTGGTGCAGGCATAGGATTCGCACGCGAAGAGCGCGCCGCCGGCACACAACACTCACGCGAAGTGATACAAAAAGCACTCAACAAACGCTTCGCCCCCGAGTTTCTGAACCGCGTCGATGAGATAATCAATTTCGACCAACTGAGCCTCGACGCAATAAAAACCATCGTCGATATTGAGCTATCGGGATTAAAGAGCCGCATCAGCGAGATGGGATACACCCTCACCCTCACCGAGAGCGCCAAGAAATTCCTTGCCGAGAAAGGCTACGACCTACAATACGGCGCCCGCCCATTGAAACGCGCCATCCAGAATTACGTCGAGGACGAAATATCCGAGCTGCTGCTCGACGGCACACTAAGCACAGGCGACACCATCCTTGCCGACCACACCGAGGGCAACAACAAACTAAGCTACACAACAGCCCCCGAAGCATAAAACAAAACAAGCTCGGCCAATAAGCAAATTCCCCGCACAACATTTTTATTGTGCGGGGAATTTTACGAACAAGCATTCCCCACCCCTGCCCAATATTACCAAGAAGGCAGAGAGATAAATAAGCCCACCTCCCAAAAAAGAAAATAGAAAAAAAAGACTGTCGCATTTCACAATGCAACAGTCCCCAATTTACTAAAAAAAACTATATACTATCATAACTGATATTTTCGCACGCCACGCTATTCCCATAGCCCACGTGCATTGCAAATATATTCATAACTTTCGTAACAACAAAACTTTAACACAAATATTTTAACAAAAACGCATAAAAACGATTCTTTGTGTAAATTTTATACATTATTTATTGATTATCGCACACGATGAGCGTTAAAATGCCTCGTTACACAAAAGACAAAAAACAGCAGCGCAACGAACAGCATCAACAGCCCCACGGCGAAACAAATTTTAAATCCTCCGGCCGAGAGAGCGCCACCCATAAGCATACCGAATCCAATCCCCACGTCCCATCCCGTCAGATAGGTAGCATTAGCCGTTGCCCTTCTCGAATTTGGAGCAAGATTCACAAACAGAGTATTAAAAGCCGGGAAGATGGTACCGTAGCCATAGCCCATAAACAGCGCCGAGGCAAAATACAGAACATTGGCAACCTCAACGCTGCGCGCAGCCACAGCGTCCAGCAGCGTCTCGCCCACAACACCAAAGAGCGCAATAAACATTCCCACGCTAATAGTCTGCGTAATATAGCCCCTATCGACCATTTTACCCGAGTGCAGACGCGAGACAATCAACCCAAAAGCCATAACAGTAAAAAAAAGCCCCGAATTAACCGTCAGCCCCACCTCCTCGGCATAGACAGCCATATAACTTGTGGTAATTCCGTAGGGAACGGCGATGAGCATCATTGCCACACAAGCCGGAATACCCGAGATAAGAAAGAAGCGGTCGAGCGAGATAACACTCGTCGATTTTTCCCTCTCCTGAGGCTTTTTCTTGGGCGTTTGCACAGCCATTGCAAGAATAAATCCCAGCACCACCGTTGCAAGAGCCACTGCAAAGAGCAAAGTAAAATTATCGGACGAGATAATGAAAAGCCCGGTCATCGGCCCGAAAGCCATTGCCAAATTATTCATAACACCGTAGTACCCGAGCCCCTCGCCCCTGCGCGACGATGGCATAATATCAATCACAAGAGTATTCGCCGTGGTTGTAAGCGCCCCGAACGCAAAGCCGTGAAAGACCCTCAGCACAACAAACGTAACCACCGACGATGCAAAGCCCAAATAACCGATAAAGGCCACCGCAAACAGCAGATACGATATTTCATAAACCCTTTTACGCGGAAAAATATCGGCCACGCATCCGGCGAAAGGCCTTACGCACAGCACCGCCACCACATAACACGAGAGCAACGCCCCCACCATCTCCTGCCCCACTCCCAGCACCTTTACAAGATAAAAAGGAAGCGTCGGCACAAGCAAAAAGAAAGAGAAAGAGGTCAGAAACGACGCAAGGCACACAAGCACATAAGGCAGCGTCCACAGTCTGTCGCGCCCCTCAAGAGGAGCCGTCCCGCTCTTTTTAGTGTTTAATATCAAGCTCATCGAATAATTCCTCAACAATTTCCAGCGTCTCGCCGCCAATCTCTTTAGCCTCGTCGTATAAATCTTCGAGGTCGTCGTCTAAGTCCTTCTCGACATACTCCTGAATTGTTGCACGCAGGCTCTTTCTGTCGGCCCCCCGCAACGACTGCATCACATCGTCTATTGCCTCGCGAGCCTCGTAGGCAGCATAGAAATAGGCAAATTTTGTCTCGTATCCTGCAAGCAGCAGACGCTCGCCGGTGGTCAGTTCCTCTTCAAATTCATTGTACCACTTATCGGAGTAGAGTTTGAATTGCGCCTTTGCCTTTTTCCACTGCACGTCGCCATAATCCTTTCTTTCGTCGGCAAGATTATTCATAAACTCCTTATAATCGGCAAGATAAGCCTCTTTGTTTGCGGGAGCGCACGCGCAGAGCATCCACACAAACAGCATCGGAATAAAAGAAAATTTCTTCATCTTCATATACTCTCTATTTTCTTGATTATCAGACACAAACAAATGTGGTGTATCAAAAAACAATTTTTGATACACCACATTTTGTACGCCGTCAGGGACTCGAACCCTGGACCCATTGATTAAGAGTCAATTGCTCTACCAACTGAGCTAACAGCGCATCTGCCTCTTAAAAGCGTTGCAAAGGTACTACTTTATTTTTAATTTGCAAACTTTTATTTAACAAATTTCGCGACCACCCCGACAAAAGTATTTTTTTGCCTGAAAAAAGGTCGTTATTTTACTATTCGTTGGCAGCTTTAACCTCCTCGACACTGTCAATTGCCGATATTTGCGCAATGGCATCAAGAAACTCGGCCGACGAGTGAACATTAAAATTCATCGTGCAGGTAACAATCTCATCCTCGCTCACAGTGAAGATTTTTGTCAACGAGAGCTTCAGGCGATTGGTTATACAGTCGATAAGGTCGCTCAGAAGATGGTAGCGGTCAACCGCGGTAACGACAATGCCCACGGGGTACAGGAAATCCTTATCCTCGTCGAAATTAACCGCCACAATGTCGTCGCCGTGCTGCGAGGCCAGACGTATAGCCGTCTTACAGTCGCGTCGGTGCAGCGTAATCTCACCATCCTCGGCCTTGAAGCCTATTACCTCGTCGCCGGGCAGCGGATGGCAATTTTCGCAACGCTTGTAGGGTATTTTCTTTTGTTTGTTCAATATTGTGTGCAGATGCGTCTTTGCCTTATATGTGCGCACGTGGTCGAGCCAATCGCTTGAGGGGACAATGCTCTCGTTCGAGGTAATCTCGATGCAGTCGCCCGACGCAAGGACTGTTTTTACCGAGCACAGACGACCGTTTACGCGGGCACACTGCGCGTGCTCGGCCAGCTTACTGTGTATCTCGAATGCAAAATCGAGTGCCGTGGAGTCTTTGGGCAGAATAACGGCCCTACCCTGCGGAGTAAACACCGTAATATCGTCATTGTAGAACGAGGAGGTTATTCCGTCCATATACTCAACCTCTTTGCGGTGGTTGGCAATATCTTTCAGAAGCTCTTTGAATTTCTCAATCCAATTGGCAATATTGCCCTCGCTGCGCTCGGAGAGGCAGCCGAATTGCGATTTTCGCACCATACGCTCCGAAGAAATGTGTACCTCTTCCCACGCGCCCGAGTCGGTGAGCAGCTTCACGTGGAAGCTCTGATAACCATTCTCTTTGGGCGAGTCGATGTAATTGACCACGCTTCCGGGCTTCTCCTTGAAGCGGTCGGTGAGCATCGAGTATATCCTAAGGCTCATATCCTTCTCGGAGTAGTCGCCGTAGGGGTATATTATGCGCACGTAGTATTTTCCCTGCACGTGATTAAAGTCGCAGTTGGCCGCGTGCATTTTTTTCCAGATGCTGTAAGGGCCGCGACACACAATCTCGGTGCGCGCCATCATTATATCATTATCATAGAGCATCTGCTCTATTTTCCCGACAAATCCTGCGAGAGCAGTCTTTTTTTCGTTCATCTCCTGCTCGACAAGCTGTGCCATTGTGGCATAGTCGCGCGGACAGCGGAAGCGGAACGAGAGATTTTCGAGCTCGCGCTTAATGTGGTAAAGCCCCAGACGATGCGCCAGCGGAGCGTAGAAATAATCGGTCTCACCGGCAATCTTCATCTGCTTATCGGGGCGCATACTGCTGAGCGTGCGCATATTGTGCAGACGGTCGGCCAGCTTTATGAGCAGCGCACGAATATCGTACTGCAACGAGTCGAGCATCTGCTTGTAATTATCAATCTGTTTCGAGGCCTCGTAGTGCGTGCGCTTTTTCTTTGTAACCACATTCACAAGAAAGGCAACATCCTCGCCGAAGCGCTCCTTTATATCCTCGATGGTATAATCGGTATCCTCGACAACGTCGTGCAGAAAGGCTGCTATTATAGGGTCGGGCCCGAGGCCTAACTCCTCGGCCACGATACGCGCCACAGCCAGCGGGTGCATTATATATGGCTCGCCCGACTTACGGCGCTGCTCTTTGTGAGCCTCTTTAGCCAAGAGATAAGCCTCGCGAATGCGTTTAACATCCTCCGAGCCCAAACGACGGGCAAGCAAGGCAAGCAGTTCATCTACTCCACGGTCAATTACCTCATATTCCATAATTGTACATTTTGATAAAAATCGGTTTTTGCGGCGAGCTCTCATAATGCAGGCTCACAATCACACAGAGTGCGAATATGGCAAAAAAATATCAACATTCAAACGAAAAGAATAAAAAATACAAAAAAAGACAAAAATAACTATATCCTCCACCCTTTGGAAGCCTGACAGCCCATTACCACAACATTATACATTATATTATAAGGTAAGAAAAAATAAATTCAGCATTAAAATTCATAATATCATCATATTTTATTAACTTCGCGACGATTTTCATTATTATATACCGAAACTAAACAGACAAATATATGATTGAACAGATAAACCTGTTGTTCGACGAGGTAAAAGGGCTCACAGCAAGCAATGCCGAGGAGCTCGAAGCTCTGCGCCTCAAGTACCTTAGCAAGAAAGGCATAATCAACGGCCTTATGGCACAGTTCCGCGAAGTTCCCGCCGAGCAGAAGCGCGAGGTGGGCCAACGTCTGAACGAGCTTAAGAACGCCATACAAGAGCAATTCAACGCCCTGAAAGAGAGCCTCGCAATGAGCGCCGAGGAGCAGTGCGCAATAGACCTCACACGCACCTCGTACCCCACCCGCTTAGGCACCCGCCACCCCCTCTCGATTGTAAAGAACGAGATTGTGGATATATTCTCGCGCTTAGGCTTCTCCATTGCCGACGGTGTAGAGGTCGAGGACGATTGGCACGTATTCTCGTCGATGAATTTCGCCGAAGACCATCCCGCACGAGATATGCAGGACACATTCTTTGTCGAGGCTCATCCCGACATTATCCTGCGCACACACACCAGCAGCGTGCAGAGCCACGTGATGGAGACAAGCAAGCCCCCCATCCGCATCATCGCCCCCGGACGCGTCTATCGCAACGAGGCCATCAGCTATCGTGCCCACTGCTTCTTCCATCAGTTAGAGGGACTTTACATCGACAAAAATGTATCATTCACCGACCTCAAGCAGGTGCTTCTGCTCTTTGCACAAGAGATGTTCGGCACAGGCACAAAGATACGTCTGCGCCCCTCATATTTCCCCTTCACCGAGCCCAGCGCCGAGATGGACATCAGCTGCAACATCTGCGGCGGGAAAGGCTGTCCCTTCTGCAAAGGCACCGGTTGGGTCGAGATTTTAGGTTGCGGAATGGTCGATCCCAATGTTCTTGAGTTGTGCGGAATAGACAGCAAAGAATATACAGGCTACGCATTCGGAATGGGAATCGAGCGCATCACCAACCTAAAATATCAGGTAAAAGACCTGCGTCTCTTCAGCGAGAATGACATCCGCTTCTTGAAACTCTTCGAGAGTGCAAACTAAAAAAAGAGCGGTTAATATACCTTATATAATATAAACGCAGTGAGAGTGCGCACTCTCACTGCGTTTAACATACAACCGAGAGAGATAAACAAACTGACAAAATAAAACATTATGAAAAAAACAATCATCACTTCACTAACAACAATTGTTATGATGGCACAAATTTCCTGCGGTGGTGGCACCGGGCAGCAACCGGCCATACTCAACGAGAGCAAGGCCCCCTTCGGCGCCCCCGAATTCCACCTTTATCAGACAGCCGACTACCTTGAGGCCTTTAAAACAGGCATCGAGGAGAAACGCGCCGACATTAAGAGAATCATCGAGAACAGCGAGGCACCCACATTCGAGAACACAATCGACGCACTCGAATTAAGCGGCGAGAGTCTCGAAAAAGTATCGTCAATCTTCTTCAATCTGAACGAGAGCGACAACACCCCCGAGATGACCGACATTGAAAATGCCGTCTCGCCACTGCTCACCGAGCTCAGCGGCTATATTTTTATGAACGACTCACTCTTCACACGCATCCGCACGCTCTACGACAATCGCGAGAGCCTGCATCTGAGCGAGGAGCAGATGATAGTACTCGACAACTACTACCAACAATTCGTTCGCGGCGGTGCCCTGCTGAATGCCGAGGATAAAGCAAAATTGCTCGACATTAACACAAAGCTGAGCCTCGCATCCATCGAATTTAGTAAAAATCTGTTGGCCGACAGCAAGCTCTTCAAATTAGTCATCACCGACGAAAAAGAGCTCAGCGGACTGCCCGAGAGCGTGCGCGACGCTGCCGCCGAGACAGCAAAAGCTCAGGGCCTCGAAGGCTGGGTATTCACACTCGACAAGCCCAGCTGCATCCCCTTCCTGCAATACGCCGACAACCGCGACCTGCGCGAAAAAATCTATAAAGCCTACTACGGACGCGGCGACAACGACAACGAGAACAACAACAAAGAGGTCATCCGTCGCATACTCCAGCTGCGCCAACAAAAGGCCCGACTATTGGGATTCAACGATTTTGCTGCATTCACATTGGACGAAAAAATGGCAAAAACAGCCGAGGCGGCCGAGGGCCTACTGATGAGCATCTGGGAGCCCGCCCTGCAACGCGCCAAAGAGGAGCGTGCAGCGCTTCAGGCAATCATTGATATGGAGGGAGGCAAATTCAAGCTGCAAGGTTGGGATTGGTTCTACTACACCGAGAAGCTGCGCAAGGCAAAATACTCGCTCAACGACGCCGACATTAAGCCCTACTTCAAACTCGAAAATGTGCTTGCCGGCGCATTCGACTGCGCACAGCGTCTCTACGGCGTAAGATTCGTCGAGCGCAACGACATTCCCGTATATCACAACGAGGTACGCACATACGAGGTATTCGACAGCAACGACAACCATTTGGCAATCTTCTACACCGACTTTTTCCCCCGCGCAAGCAAGCGCAGCGGCGCTTGGATGACCAATTTTGTCAACCAACGCAATATCGGCGGCGAGGAGGTTCGTCCAATGGTAGTGAATGTATGTAATTTCACCGCGCCCACAGGCGACACCCCCGCACTGCTCAATATCGACGAGACACGCACACTGTTCCACGAGTTTGGACACGCCCTGCACGGAATGCTCACACAGACACACTACCCCAATGTCAGCGGCACAAGCGTAAAGCACGACTTTGTCGAGCTCTTCTCGCAGATTAACGAAAAGTGGGCCATCGAACCCGAGGTAATGCGCACCTACGCAAAGCACTACCAAACAGGCGAGGTCATCCCCGACACACTAATCGCCAAAATGCAGCGCAGCTCACATTTCAATCTCGGATTCGAGACAAGCGAGCTTGTGGCAGCCGCCCTGCTCGACCTGCGTATGCACACAATCGAGGATTACAGCAATTTCGACTGCAACGAATTCGAGAAAGAGGTGCGCAAGGAGCTTGGCTTCATTCCCGAGATTGAGTATCGCTACCGTAGCACCAACTTCTCACACGTATTCGGCGGAGGCTACGCAGTAGGCTACTACGCTTATCTGTGGGCCGAAGTACTCGACTGCGACGCATTCGAACTGTTCAAAGAGCGCGGAATTTTCGACGCCGAGACAGCGGCAAGCTTCAAGATGCTCGTCGAAATGGGTGGCAGCAAAGACCCTATGCGCGAGTATGTACGCTTCCGCGGCGCACAGCCCAACCCTGCTGCACTGTTGCGCGCACGCGGATTAGAATAATTCACAAACAAACACAAAAGAAAATGGAAGATAGAGTAGAATTGGCAGTATCACTGTTCAAAGAGGGTTACAACTGCTCGCAGTCGGTTGTTGCAGCCTTTGCCGATATTTACGGATTCACACGCGAACAGGCACTCAGAATGGGTGCCTCGTTCGGTGGTGGCATCGGACGTATGCGTCAGACGTGCGGAGCAGCCTGCGGTCTTTTCCTTGTTGCAGGCCTTGAGACAGGATGCACCGAGGGTCGCAACCGCGAGGGCAAAGAGGCCAATTACATATTAGTGCAACAGCTGGCCGAGGAGTTTAAGAAGCGCAACGGCGCACTAATATGCAGCAATCTGCTTGGGCTCGACAAAAATGCGCCTACCCCCGCCACCCCCGAGGCACGCACCGACACATACTACAAGAAACGTCCTTGCGTAAAAATCGTCGAAGAGGCAGCAAGAATATGGGCAGAATACCTCAATAAAAAAGGCAAAGAGCAGTAAAAGAGCAGTAAAATAGCCTTAAAATTATTGAAAATCACCAATATTCATTGTTTTTCCAAAAAAAAGCATTACCTTTGCAACCGTTTTTAAGGCACCGCCCTTAGAAACAGTTATATTTTTTTACAAATAAAGAATATATAGTAGATACTATATAAGTGTTGAATTAAAATTTAAGGAAAAATTATGAAAGAATTGGCAGGCGAATATGCAGGTCGCATTTGGAACGCTCTCAACGAGACTGAGGGTCGTACACTCAAAGAAATCAAGAAGGTTACTAAGCTGAAAGACAAAGAGCTTTATCTGGGTCTCGGTTGGCTTCTCCGCGAGGATAAGATTTTCAACTGTGTAGCAGGTGAGGAGGAGATTTTTGCTCTCAAGTAAGAATAACCTTATTTCAAATAAAAACGACAAACACTTTAATAGTGTTTGTCGTTTTTTTATGCCCTTTTTTAAGGCAATCAAGCGTAGCTGTGCATTCCTCCCAAAATAAAATTAACACCAAAATATGTTATAATCACCGTTATAAATGCCACAATGCAAAATATATGAAACAAGAGCGGACGGCCAAAAAGCGGAAAACTCTTTACGTGCAGCCCGTAGGAATATACAATCATTGTAACAAGCGCCCATACCTCTTTGGGGTCCCAGCCCCAATAGCGTCCCCACGACACATTGGCCCACACGGCACCAATAAAAATTCCCGCAGCCAACAAAAAGAGGGCCGGATAGAGCATCAACCGACCGAGCAAATAAAGATACTCGACCTCGGCGCGACGATTGAGAAAATGCAGAATAACAGCCGATAATCCACTGAGCATCATAAAGGCCAACAGAGTATAAGCCAACATAATGACAACAACGTGAATACTGAGTAGAGGCGATTGCAGCACAGGCATCAGCTGAGTGATTTTCGGAGTGGCCTCGCCCATCATTGCAACAAGCATCGTCAGCCCGCAGAGTAAAAATCCAAAAGGCAGAGCAATTTGGTATTTTCGCTCAACGGCAAGCGTGAGGGCCACGCTGCACCACGACATAAACATCATTGTCTCGAACCCGTTGGACAGCGGCACGTACCCTCCGATAATGGCGCGCATCACAGTGTGCAGCGTGATATACGTCAAAAGCATCCACAAAAGAAGGCGCAGGATTCTGCTGGGCAGGCCCGCAATGCGACCACGCAAAATAAAAAGCATAAAGCTCAAAATGCCCACCATCAGCGCTAACATTGCCAACGGTTTATTGTAGTTTGTGTCATTGTAGAGAATCTCAGTGTCGAACCTCCAATCGGCGGGCAACGCGTCGCCCGCCTCGCGCAGCTGATACTGCCCTATCTTGTCGAGCAGACGCACAGCCTCGTCCCAATTGCGCATCGCAATCTGCTCGGCCACCAAGCTCATACTGTTTGTGATGAACAGCCACTGCTCGTATGGGACGCTTGACGGCAGACGGTCGGTAAACGAGTACCAGAGGAGCGTGCCGCCCTCTTCCCCGGCATAAGGATAGATTCTGAGCAGCGAGCCCGTGCACAGCATACTCACAAGAGAGAATTTTTCATTGGCAACCTCGGCTGCGTTGCGCAGCGTCGGATTATCGCTCCGCAGCAGCGCATCGAGCTTGTATCCGTCGCGGTTCGTAAAATCGGTCAATGCGGCATAATCGCCATCAATGCCCAAAGAGCCGCGCACCCCGGCACCCTTAATTTTTATCATAGGCTCGTGCTTCCACTCATCGTAAAAGAAGAACCACCCGACAAGAACCTGCTCGGCCGAGAGCCCATCGTACGATGTTTTTCCATAGAGCTTGGCTGTAAAATCTTTGGCGAGCGTACCGAGCGGACACACACGGTCGTTATAATAGACGCGCAAATTACACATACTGCGTGCAACGTCGCGCGGCACACTCTGCGGTGCAGCCCACAACGAGCCACACAGATAAAATGCGACAAAAAATGCCGCCCCGCGACGCAGAGCAGGATGAGCGAGCAACCCTCTGAACATCGTACTCCGTTGAAAGAAAAACGCAATCATCGCAAGCAACAAAGCAATATATCCCGCATAAGTAATTCCAATGCCGTAAGGGTCGTGGGAGACAGCAAGCGAGGCGCCCTTAGAATCGGCATCGTAACCCGACTGATAGAAACGATAGCCGCGGTACTTAAAAATATTATTCATCGACACACAACCCTCGCGTACGCCCGCGGCATCCTCGACAATAATATGGCTCACATAATCCATCGGAGCAAAAGTCCCTTTATAGTAGCGTAATTCAAACTTTTTCAGCTGCAACGAAAAAGGAAAGGCCTCGGACGAGCCACCCGCCGCCGTAAACTCACCAACCGCAGGCTTACCCTCGCGCAGATGCACCCTGCCCTGCACCCCATAATTGTGTGTAACAAAAGCCCCCACGATAATCATCAGAAAAGACAAATGCAGGGCAAAGGTCGCATACTGCACATATAATCGGCGACGTACAATATAAAATAGCGTAAAATGCGCCGCAACGCCCCACAAGAAAATCATCCACTCCGAGGTATATATATGCTCGTCCACAAACGCCGAGCCATAAAATTTCTCAATCACCGTTGCCGACATAAGAATAAGGGTGATAAGCCCCAAAAGTCCGAAAGAGAGATATTTAAAAAGAGTATTTTTCATAAAAAAAAAGTACCCGCCACAGCAATCCTATACTAAGGCGGGTAACTAATGTTAAACTATATTAAATTGCATCTATAAACTTGACAACAGCGTCGCGCTCCTCCTTTGAGAGCTTGCGAAACTCCTCGACCGAGCGTCGAGCGTCGCTCTTCTCGTTTCCGTGCCACATAATAGCCTCCATCGTGGTACGCGCACGACAGTCGTGCAGACGGTCGGCTGTTGGCGAGCCTGTAACCTTCCGGTGCAATCCGCGTCCCCACAAAGGAGTTGTGCGGCACCATCCTGTGCGAATATCATTCTCCATACACAGCTTATGCTGTACCATATCAGTGTAAGGCCATATTTTCTGTTTGGGATAACGTGGCAGCTCGTCGCCACTGAAGAAACGCGCAGGGTCGCGCACAACATCCTCGCCCGTTGTCCACGAGGGACGATGGCAGTAGGCGCAACCAATCTCCTCGAAAATCTCGCGTCCGCGCAGCACATCAATATCATCGACGCCACGAGCGGCAGGCACGGCAAGGCCTCGATGCCACACCATAAGGTCGGTATATTCCTCGTCGGTAACCTCGACGGGAAGATTCTTCGAGGTCAGATAAGCATAAATGCGCTCCTCAATGGTTCCGTTCCAAAATTCGGGATACTCTTTATCGGGGTCAACGGCGGCAATATAACCCTCGAATCCCGCCTGAACCTCGGGGTCTTTAGACGAGTAAAGAGCGTAAGTGCCGGCAGCATCAAGATAGTGGAAACGACGGTCGCTGCGTGTGGCATTTGTAATATTCCAGAAAGCATTTGCACCGGCGCCATCCTGCAAGGGGCCGCGGCTCATTGCATAGGTGTATCGACGAATATATTTTGTACCGTCGCCACCCTGTGCAGTGTTAGCATAGAAATTCTTCCACTCGCCATTCTCGAAATAAGCCTTGTTCAGTCCGTTGGGCATATAACCATCCTGCTCCTGCTTTTTCCACTCGGCAACAATATCCTCGTCGGGGATTGCATCCAAAAGTCCCGTTCCGTAAATACCAATCGTCGATTCCAATTTCACGCCATAGTTGCCCAGCTTGTCGTAACCCTGATTATAGACATAAACAGCCTCGGCAGGCATTGTAACCTCGGGATACTGAAGCTCGTAAGTCTCGCCGTCGGGGAATTTGTTGCCCCACTCATCGGTATAATCCAACCATTGAACCGTGATTTTACTCTCGTCGATGGGAGCCTTAAAGGGTGCGACAGCGTGCCCCTGCGGCATTCCCGCCAGCCAAGCAACGTACCCTTCAGTATCTTTGTTATACACAACGAGCAGATTACCGTTACCCACCTCATTGGTGTTAAACACACCCTCTCCGATGCGTTTACCGTGTCCGTATCCCGGATGGCAATGCAGACAAGAGGTTCTTATATACACAGGGCCGAGGCCGTGGCGCACTCCCTCGTTGTTACTCATAAAAGGCTTCTCGAAGAGCGCCTCGCCATTCTTGAACGATTGATACATTCCCGCATTCTCGACCGAGGCTGTCGGTTGCTCAAAGGCATTGAAAGTAGCAAGATGCGTTGTACCCAGCTCGCCACCGGTATAATACCACTCGGGAAGCTCGACCACGGGCTCCGAGGGAATATTTACATTCTCGTCGTCGTCGCTACAAGAGACAAAAGCCGCGCACAGAGCCATCATTAAAAAATAATTCAGTTTTTTCATAAAATAAAAACAGTTAAAGGTTGTCGCGCCACGGTGCGCGACAACCGTATTTTTTTAAATCCGAATTTTAATATTTCGATAATTCGGCCATTACTTTTTCAAATACATCAACAAGGTCGGTGCCGACAACAACCACCGCATTATCGGCCTCGGGGCCCGATGCACTCTTGGCAAAAGGCTCGGGAATGAGCTTTATTGCCGCGATGCTTGCCTGAATAAGGCTCTTCACCTCGCCATCGAGCGCGGGGTTCACACTCTTTATATAGTCGCTTATTGAAGCGTCCCCTTCGATGCTACCCTCATAAGCATTGCTGATGCTGATAATATTTCCCACAAAGTCGTTTATAGAATTAAGGCTGTAGGGCGACTCAATATAGTTTTTATCATCCTCGGACGAAGCATTTGCCGGACGACCGATTTTCGTGTTTCCAACCTCATCGGCAATGTCGATGCAACCCTGAACAAGGTCTTCGGCAGCCTCTTGGAAATTCTTGTAACGGCTGCCACCCTTGCCGGCAGTCTTCATACTGAGGCCATAGTTAAACGAGGGCTCAAGCTCGGCAGCCTCGAGCAGTTGCTGCTTCTGTGCAGTGATATTCTCAATGCCGGCCCACGAGGCTTCGAGCAAGATACATTGGTCGCGCAAGTCCTCGGCAACGGCACACAGATACACAAGCTCCTCGCCGGTGTAATTCACATTGTGCGGGAGCGATACGTTGCCATCCTCGCTCAGCTCAAAGAGCATATACTCGACAGCGTGGAAGCCCAAAAGCCCCTCACCCAAATTGGCAACGTCCCATACCTGCCCGTTGCGGATATTTGCGAGCAGCTGCTCCATTGCATTCTTATCCAGAGGCCAAGAGTCGATGTGCGGGTCGATATTATAATCGGCTGCGGCACCATAGAGGAACGCCTCGCTCTTCTCCCAATAATCGCGACAGTTGTTCCAATGCTCGCCGGCGCTCTTCACAAGCTCCGTTGTCAGACGCCCCTCGGCAAAAGCCTCGGCAATCTCGTTGCAGGCATCGGCCATCTTTATTGCATTATCGGCCATTCCCTTGTAAGTGGGAACAATTGTATTATCCACGTAAGGGATAATTGCAGCCTCGAACATAGCCTCTTTCTCGTCCTGCGGCTCAGGGACGTTGTTATCATCATCGTCGCTGCAAGCACTAAAGGCAAACAAAAACATTGCACCAAGTGCAATTGAAGTAAATAATTTAAATTCTTTTCTCATTTTTTTGTAATTATAATTATGAATATACAATTCTACCCGAGAGGCTCTACAATAAAAAATATCGCAGAAATTCACTATGCAAAATTACCCACCGAGTGTAAAATGGTCAATACTCAAAAATTAGGTTTCTGCACTCGCGGGGAACTAGGCCTTCTTAACCATTTTTAGGTACACCCACTATTTAAACAGCGAAAAATAGGCAATGCCGAACGAAATTGCAGGCTCGTTATTGTAAGCCTTGCCGAGCAGCCCGATGCTATACTCGCCCTTAAGGACAATACTCTTCAGCGGACGATAATTTACTCCCACCGCCACCCTCTGACGGCCGCACCACTCGGCGTCCATAATGCTGCCCTCGGTCTTAAACATCGAGTCGTAATACTCGTAACGACCAAAAAGATGCAACTTTTTTCCGTTCATTTTTTTACTGTTCGCAAGGGAGAAAATATCGTATCCCGCCTCGACGCCCACGGCAATGGCATCCGAGCCCACAGCCTGCTTGGGCGAGGGCGAGTCGTTGCGCATACTCATATTATATTTTGTTATAAGCTCCGAATCGCTCAGATGCCCATAGTCGAAATTGCCTCGGACGACAAAGTTTTTCGTCTCGTAACAAAAATCGAAGGCACCAATCATCACAGTACCCTTTACATCCTTATATTTTGCATTTTCGGTAACACTCAGAGTATTTTTAAAAGAGTTTCCTATGTAACCGCTGAGCGATAGGCGCAGCCCCTTAACCGAAAAATTATCCACTCGGAAAGCCCCCGCATACGAATTGGCAATTTTAAATTCGTAAGGGCTGCCCGCACCCCCCGCAATCCAATTCTGTCGTCCGAAGCGGTCAGAGTCCAATCCCGGGAGCATCATCACCTCGTAGCGCCATTTTCCAATCTCGCCCCACAGGCTGACACCCGTCTCGTGCCACGTACAGGGCATAATTGTACTCTCGCCCTCGGGACGATAATTGGTAAAAAACTCGGTAGGCAAATGATACATATTAGTTGCGCCCACAGGCACCACAAGATGTCCCATTTTAAGATTGACCCTGCCGCCGAGCCACTCTTTGTTTATCCAAAATTGCTCTAAGGCCACCTCGCCGCCACGTTCAACCTCCGCCTCATATTCGCCGGCCTCTTCCTCTTCAATCTCCACGGCACTCTCGGTACCGCCGTGCTCAAATTCAATTTCGGTGCCCAACGACCAACCGTGTCCAAAGTCGTACCCCAACCACAGAACAACGTGAGGAAGGTCGAAGCGTCCGTGGCTGTCGTCGTCCTTATACCTCTGAGCATCGGTGTATCTCAGATACTTATCACTGTAAAAATTACGCGTAAATACAGCCTCGCCGTATCCGCCGATAGTCAGGCGCGAAGCCTTTTCGCCCGCTCTTTGCGTGCCCTCCTGCGCAGCGACAGGGGCCACTGCTAAGAACGACAAAAGCAGAGTGCTTAATAAAAATCCTTTCATAAATATTTAGTTTTAAGTTACAAGCAACAATAGGCCACAGATAACCTATTCTATAAAAAGTATGCAAAAGTAGCCCGTAACCAACACAAGAGCAATACTCAAAATTAAGGCTTTTTGATTAGTCCGTTCAAGGATAATTCATCATTTTTAAGTATTGTAAAAAGATGCTAAAATCAATAATTTTGCACAATAAAGAAAAGCACTCCAATGTCCGAGAAAATCTCAAAATACTACGCTTCAGACAGATTAAGGGATTTAATACGCGATAACTCACTACTGCTTATGGTAATGAGCCGCTTCGGCATTCCTCTTGGATTCGGCGACAAAAGCATCGAGGATATTTGCGAGGCGCAAGGTGTCGATACAGCCACCTTTTTAGCCGTAGCCAATTTCATAAGCAACAACGAGGCCGACTATAAGTCGGTGTCTCTTGCCTCGCTCATCGAGTATCTGAAACGCGCACACATCTATTTCCTCGACTACAATCTGCCCTACATACGCCGTCGCCTCATCGAGGCCATCGACTGCTCGGGTGCCGACGAGGTAGCCTTTCTAATCCTTAGATTCTACGACGAATATGTTACCGAGGTACGCAAACATATGGAGTACGAGAATGATATGGTCTTTTCCTACGTTAACGAACTTCTTATGGGGCGTCGAGGCAGCACATACTCCATACGTATGTTCGCCGACAAGCACAATCACATCGGCCCCAAGCTAAAGGAGCTAAAAGACATCATTATAAGTTATTATCACGAGAAGAGCAACGACCTTCTAAACTCCGTCCTTTTCGATATTATAAACTGCGAGCAAGACCTCAACTACCACTGTCAGGTCGAGGATTCTCTGTTTGTGCCCGCCGTCGAGGAGCTTGAGCGAGCCGTGAGCAAAGAGGCCTGCGGCAGCACAGAGAGCTCCGAGCAGCAAACAGAGAAAAAAAACGACGCCCTTAGCGCTCGCGAGAAAGAGATTATAGCCTGCATTGCCAAAGGAATGTCCAATAAAGAGATTGCCGAGGAGCTGAACCTCTCGGTGCACACCGTTACCACCCACCGACGCAATCTATCAGCAAAATTGCAGATACACTCCCCCGCCGGGCTCACAATCTATGCCATTGTAAACAAGCTCATAAATCTGCAAGACATTCAAGGGCTGAAAATTGAGAAGTAACAGAAACGCGCCTCAGAGAGGGGGATGATGCAGCAAAAACAAAAAAAGAGTTTGTACATTAAAAATAAGTGTACAAACTCTTTTTTTCCATCTATACCGGCATCAGTTAAACGGGTCATTCTGCTCACGACGTTGAGTCTGCGAGGGCGATATTACCTCCTCGGGATAATATCCTTTTATGTAATAACCCTTATCGCGCATCTTTCCATCCACAATATCGCCCACACTTCCACCTTTGGTAGTTTCGCGGTAAAGCTCCTCATAATCGCGTGTGTAATCGGGGTCGGGCACCACATTTACTATAAATTGCAGTACCTTCACCCCCTTAGGCTCGATATTTCCATAAATACGCACCGTGTGCCTTACCTCGCCGACATTCTTGCGGCTGTTGTATTTCATATGCAGATAACTATTCCCGTTTGGGGGAACAAGGCGCTCGACGTCCTGATCAATAATCAAGCAGCCGCACGAGGTGTGTATATCCTGAATGATAAGTGGCTCTTCACCCGTATTCTCGATATTATATAATATACTAAGCTCCTCGCCCTGCCTTATCGGGAAATAATGGCGTACAGAGTCCTCGACAAAGACTGTTGTGTTACGTATCATACGTTTGCATCCTGTTGTACCCGTTGCAAGTAATGCAACCAATGCTAATGCCAATATTACTCTTCTCATAATTATTATTTTGTTAAATGTATCTCATCAATGGCTATATGGTATCGGCCCAATGAGTATATTTTTATAGTAATCTCTTTTTTGTTATCGTTTCTAAATTTCTCCCGGCAGGATATAAGCTGCGGGCCATCCTTGTGAATTGCCTTTGGCTTAAATTGGGCTACCGGCTTGCCATCCTGATATATCTCAATTTTAGAGGGTACCTCTATTTTATGCCGCGGCAGGGAGAGGAAATTCATCTTCAACGTCGTTGCATCTGTGGCCGGCAATTTTATGCTTATCTCTTGCTCGGGGAAAATGTTCCACCCGTAAAAATAGCTGTTGGGAATACCGGGGACAGCATCTGTCAATCCCTTGCACACCAGCTTCCCACTTTCCGATGTTACGGTCAATTTTTCGCCGTATAGGGGATTGGGCTTATATTCTGCCTGCAAGATATACTTTTGCCAGCTCTCCACATAATCGGAACTTTTGTCGCCGGCCTCGTTTATTTTGGTAAGGTTGAATGCCTTGTATCCATCGTCAAATATCTCAAGCAGCTCGTACATATTCTCGTTGACGCTCAAGCAGTTATCTTTTCCGAGGGTCGCAAAGCCATATTTGCCGCAGCCTGCATTGCGGGCAATTTCAAGACGGGTAAACGAGAGGGCTGTTATCAGCTTACGCAACAGGAAAGCCTCCTCTTCACCTGCTCTATTCTTGAGCACTGTTATTGTGTCATAAAATGCTACAAAGTCCTCGGGGTCGAGGAAGACATCAATCTTCTCGTTAATACCGCCATAGATGGGAATTACCTTGTCGGTGCTCTCCTCGTTTCGGAGCAATTGACAATAAAAGTCCGAGATAACAGAACCCGCAACGGGATAAACACGACAGAAATAATCCTTGACAAGCCTGTCAACATCTGCATCGGGGTTCATCATAAGCACCGCGAGCAGATGCGTGTGCATATCCTCGTATGTCGAATAATCGTATCCGCTGCCATTTAAGAATAGACCTTTTATTTTGTTGTCGCGATATATTTTGAAGCGGCGCTGCATTGATTTAAGTATGGGATAGGGTGTAAAATAATCGTCATAATTATTTACATAATCCCACACATAAATATTGTCTATTTTTGGAATAATCTCATAATCCGCTAAGAATAAAAAGTTTATGCGGAAAGTTCAAGAACGAGGTAATGAGTTGGCAACTGTTCTGATTTCTACACACTTGCGTGATTTGCATTGATGTACAACTCATCTTGGAACAA
>JAFQVS010000049.1 GCA_017407905.1 Bacteroidaceae bacterium
AGCGGAAAACGAGGCTCGAACTCGCGACCCCAACCTTGGCAAGGTTGTGCTCTACCAACTGAGCTATTTCCGCGTTTTTTGCGTAATTCTTCAATTTTCAGTGCCCAACTTGCCAAGGTTGTTACCTTATTTCTTTTCGGCAAGGTTGTGCTCTACCAACTGAGCTATTTCCGCAAATTTCTTCGAAATTTACGAGATTTTCGGCTGCGCTCGGCATAGAATTTGCATTCTCTGCACTCGCTGGCACGAAAATTCCGCAAAAAACTTTTCAAACGAGATTTTCGGCTGCGCTCGGCATAGAATTTGCATTCTCTGCACTCGCTGGCACGAAAATTCCGCAAAAGTCTTATCAAACGAGATTTTCGGCTGCGCTCGGCATAGAATTGCATTCTCTGCACTCGCTGGCACGAAAATTCCGCGTTACATCAATTGAGCCACTCACTTTGTGAATCTTCGCTTAAGATTCGTGAGCCGTGCTCTTTCAACGGGTGCAAAGGTACGGCTTTTTTTATAACCTGCAAACTTTTTTCGACTTTTTTTCGCGAAAAAATGCAAAATTTCCCCATTTCCTTCAAAAACGTTTCGGAAAAAGGGGTAAATTTTAGCACATTCTATCGCGATAATCCTCGTAACGGAATATTTTGTACATTTCTAACGCACCATCCTCGTGCAGCAGTGCAATGGAGGGATGCGAAATTCCGTTAAACATATTCGTCTTTACCGTCGTGTAGTGAATCATATCCTCGAACACCACTCTATCGCCTACCGACAGCGGCCGAGCAAATCTCCAGCTGCCCATATAATCGCCGCTCAGACAGCTGTTGCCGCCCAAACGATAGATATTCTGCACGAAAGGTGCGCCTTTTACCGCGTCGGGGTCGAGCGTTTCGGCGCCGCTGACGGTGGGCTGATAGGGCATCTCCAAGCAGTCGGGCATATGACACGTGAAGCTCACGTCGAGGATTGCGGTGCGTATGCCGCGGCTCTCGACAATGTCAACCACCGACGCAACGAGCGAGCCTGTCTGCCACGCAAAGGCCGAGCCGGGTTCAAGAATAACGTGCAGATTGGGGTAGCGCGATTTTAGTCCCCTGAGAAGCCCTATCAGATGCTCTACGTCATAATCCTTGCGTGTCATAAGGTGTCCGCCGCCCAGATTGAGCCATTTTAGTCGCGGCAGCCATTTGCCGAATTTCTGCTCGATGTGCGCGAGGGTATTTTCGAGCGCATAAGAGCTCGACTCGCAGTGGCAGTGGCAGTGAAAGCCTTCAATGCCTGCGGGAAGCTCCTCGGGCAGAAGGTCGGCCGTTACGCCGAAGCGGCTGCCGGGCGCGCAGGGGTTGTAAAGTTCGGTCTCAATCTCGGAATACTCGGGGTTTATTCTTATTCCGCACGAGACGCTGTGCTGCGACTCGCGCGTACGCTCGTAGAAGCGACTGTACTGTGTGAGCGAGTTAAAAGATATGTGGCTGCAATAGCGCATCATATCCTCAAACTCCCCGTCGGTGTATGCGGGCGAAAAGGCGTGCGCACGGCTTCCAAACTCCTCGTAGGCCAGACGAGCCTCGTGAATGGAGCTTGCCGTTACCGAGTTTATATACTCGCGGAAGATGGGGAAGCTCTTCCACAGGGCAAAAGCCTTAAAGGCAAGGATAATCTCGGCGCCCGACTCGCGCGACACACGGCTGATGAGCGACAAATTCCTGCGCAGAAGCGCCTCTTCCATCACATAACAGGGCGACGGCACCTGCATAATCTGTTCTTTATTCATTGTATTATTAGAAACTAATTAAATTCATAAAATATTCTCCACGACAGAAGCTGCGTCAATTGTTTCCCGTTTTTTGCACTCTAAAAACAGCTGTTTTTATCGGCTGTGCAGTCTTTTTTTGCGCACTCTCTAATAAATTCTCACCTTACAAAAAATTGGACGACGTTATTCTAAACAGCCTCTTATATTCTTTAGTTTATTATTGTACCACGGTTAATTTTGCAAATTTAAGCAACAGCATCTTTTCGCCTGCATTTTGGAAGCGGATTTTAGCCTTGGCATTATCGCCGCTGCCTTCGAGCGTGAGCACCTGCCCAAGCCCGAAGCGGTCGTGTCGTACGATGGCCCCGATGGCAAGCCTCGCCGAGGCGGCACTGTGTGGCGCCGAGGGCTGTCGCACAGCCTCGCTCATACGTTGCAGGCGTGCAGGCTCCCGCGTAGCGCTTGGCGAGGGCGTCGGACGTCTCACGATAGACGCATTGTAGGCGGTGGGACGGGCCGAAGGGGCGCTATCGAGCGAATAGTCGCTGCGACGGTCGCCTCTATGGGCCGAGTTTGTGGCAGCGAACATCCCCGAGCCGCCGTAACCGCCCGAGCGCTGTACACCCTGAGGCACCCCTCCGCGGAACGAGAGGTAACGGCTGTCAATCTCTTTGAGGAAGCGGCTGGGGTCGGGAAATTCCGACGTTCCGAATCGGTAGCGCATTTTGGCGAACGAGAGTGTGCAGTAGTCCATTGCGCGGGTTATTGCCACGTAAAAGAGGCGACGCTCCTCTTCGAGCTCGCGCACGGAATTTTGCGCCATAGCATTGGGAAAAAGCTCCTCTTCGAGCCCCACCACAAAGACCGCGGGAAACTCCAGCCCTTTGGCCGAATGCACGGTCATAAGGGTGATAAAATCGTCGCTACCCTCGCCCTCAATATCTTGGTCGGTAAGCAGTTGCACGCTATTTATATAGTCGATGAGTTTATTGCTGTCGTTGCCCTCTTCGCGGCGCATATCAACAAAGTCGCTTATGGCATTCATAAGCTCCTGCATATTCTCCTGTCGGCTTCTGTCCTCGACGGTGTTACCCGTAAAAATGTCGTTCCACAGGCCCGACGTGCGCACAATCTCGCGCGCGGTCGCGAGGGCATCCTCTCGGGCGGCACTATCGGCAAAAGCCTCAATCATACGGGCAAAATCGGCCAGCTTTGTAAGCGTTCCTTTATTTGCCTGAAGGCCATAGACCAACGGCTGCTCAAGAATATTCCACATTGGCAGTCCGAGGGCAACAGCCTGCTCGCGCACGCGCTGCATCGTCGTCTCACCGATGCCTCGTGCCGGGTAGTTTATGATGCGCTTCAGCGCCTCCTCGTCGCGCAGGTTACAGGCCAAACGAAAATAGGCTATCGTGTCCTTAATCTCCTTGCGCTGATAGAACGAGAGGCCGCCGTATATTCTATAAGGATAGGCGCGTTTGCGGAAAGCCTCCTCAAAGACGCGCGACTGTGCGTTTGTCCTATAAAGGATGGCAAAATCCTTGAATGCGAGGCCTCGGCGACGCAGCTCGGCAATGCGGTTGGCCACAATCTCAACCTCCTCGTAGTCGGAGTAGGCGGCGCAGACGCTGAGCGGTTCGCCCTCGCCACGTTCCGAAAAGACGGTCTTATGAATCTGCTCGCTGTTGTTGCGAATGAGGCTGTTGGCCGCCTCGACAATCATTTTTGTCGAGCGGTAATTTTGTTCGAGTTTGAAGATTTTTGCACCGCCGTAGCGCTCGGTGAAGCTGAGGATATTATCAATATTGGCTCCGCGGAACGAGTAGATGCTCTGCGCATCGTCGCCCACCACGCATATTGCACGACGAGCCTCGGTCAGCTGCCACACAATGCAGCCCTGCACATAGTTTGTATCCTGAAACTCATCGACAAGCACGTAGCGAAACTGCTGCACATACTTTTGACACACTGCGGGGTGCTCATTAAACAGACGGTAGGTATTTACCAACAGGTCGTCAAAGTCCATTGCATTGGCCTGAAGGCAGCGTGCCGTGTAGCGGCTGTAAATTTCGGCCACCGAGGGGATACGTGCACGCTGGTCATCGCCGCGCAGCCCCGCGTCGCGAGCGTAGTCGGCGGCGGTGATAAGGCGGCTTTTTGCGGCCGATATTCTCTCGCCTATCACATTGGGCTTATATGTCTTTTCGTCAAGCTGAAGCTCCTTTATTATGCTCTTTATGAGGCTGCGCGAGTCGCTCTGGTCGTATATTGTAAAATTGGGGTCGTAGCCCAGCAGATGCCCCTCGCGACGCAGAATCTTGGAGAAAATAGAGTGAAAAGTGCCCATCCACAGATACGACGCGGTGCGGTCGCCCACCTGCGCGGCGATACGTTCCTTCATCTCGCGCGCGGCCTTGTTGGTAAAGGTCAGCGCAAGAATCGACCACGGCTCGTAGCCCTGCTCGATGAGATAAGCAATTTTATAGGTGAGCACCCTTGTCTTCCCCGAGCCCGCACCGGCAATCACCAACGACGGGCCATCAAGATAGCGCACAGCATCGAGCTGTGCACTGTTTAATTCATCTTCGTAGTTAATCATCATATAGTAGTCTCTCAGGAGCTATTTTGTACGATAAAAAAGTTTGTTACAATATTTTCACGGCATTATCTGCAAAAATAATCAATTTACGGCAAACTATCGAACATTGACGCCGAAACCTTGTTATAAAATCATTATTTCCAAAGAAACTATATATGAGTACATTAGTCAGAAACAACGTGGCAGGCTATCAGATGCCTGCACTGCTCTACCCCACGAGCGCATTGGAACCGGTAATAGGACACACCACAATAGAGCTGCACTATGGCAAGCATATGCAGGCCTACGTCGATAATCTCAATCGCTTGGCCCACGGCAGCGAGTACGAGGGTATGAGCCTGCGCGAGATTGTGCAGCAGGCGCCCGAGGGGCCGCTGCTCGACAATGCCGGGCAGGTGCTTAACCACGCACTCTATTTCGAGCAGTTTACCCCCTTGACCGAGGCCAACAACCACCCGGGCGGCACGCTTATGAGCGCCATCCGCTTCGATTTTGGCAATTTCGAGACAATGAAGCAGAAGATTCAGGATGCTTGCTCGGCGCTATTCGGCTCGGGGTGGGTGTGGCTTTCGCAGGACGAGCGCGGCAAGCTCGAAATTATCCGCTGCCACAATGGCGATAATCCCCTGCGTCTGAATCGTAAGCCGCTGCTGGGCATCGACGTATGGGAGCACGCCTACTATTTAGACTATCAGAACAGACGCGCCGAGCACGTGAAGCGTCTGTGGGATATTATAGATTGGGAGATGGTCGAGAGCCGCCTCGACCTATAAATTTTCATTCACATTGGCGGGCTGCGTACCCCTGAAGTAGCAAATTAAGCAGTGCGATTGAAAATTCAATCGCACTGCTTAATTTGCTGTTATTAGCGGTATTTACACCGCAAAAAGGGTATTATCTGACAATGTATTTACGGCCATCGACTATAACAACACCCGAAGCGGGGAGCTTATCGAGTCTCTGACCTTGAAGATTATATATACCTTTGCATACATTACCCTCCTCGACAACCACATTATCAATAGCAGTCGAATCTCCCAATTTAATATTAGGATTCTCGACAATGTACATTACAGAGCCGTGGTCGTTCCACGTCCAATTGCGGACAGCCGTCAAAGGCTCGTTCGTAACAATACAGGCAAAATAGGTCGAGCCATCGCTGTAATTTCCGCCTGCGTGAAAGCTGAAAGTACCATCACCATTGTCTCTTATCATATCCAATGCTGTCTTTTCGGCGGTAAACTTATAGTCGCGGCCGTCACGGGTAACATACTCCTGCTTTGCAGGCTGAAACAGGTAATATTTACCGTCTTCTTGAATAATCTGCCATACAACGGTCATATCAAAAGGGTTCACCTCCTCTTTATATATATTTACAACTGCCTGATTGGAAGGAAGATTATTGTAAGAGGAGTTTGTCATACCTCGCAGACTGAGATAAGTATCGGTTATAGTTGTGTTCCACGCAAAATATCCTTCGCCGCTCTTGGCCTTGATGTGATAAGCCGCGTCGTTCTTTAGTTCACCGAGCGATGCTATCTGACGGTACTCTTCAATCTTTTTATACACAACAGTAATTATATTATTCTGAGCATCCAACGATACCTCGGCTGTATAACCCTCAACACTGATGGCTACAACATCCTCTACCGTAAAGAATTGACTTGCATCAATTACATCACCCGATTTATACTCCTTACCACCATATATAATACCACCTTCACCATCGGCGCCGGTAACATTTACCGTGTATTGATAAGCCTGCTGCATATCGCCTGAAATATTCACGGTGCTACCGCGCATATATTCTGCCGGGATGGTATATGTTCCGTCGGCCGCAATTGCGGTATTGGGGATATAAACCTCAATCCAATTGGGATTGCCATTTTGGTCGAGTTGCTCGGCTGCATTCACATTGTAACCATATTTCAAAGTAAATCCATTCTGAACAAAGCCCGGAGCAGGAACAATCTTAACAGTCAAAGGTTGTCCGTATGCAGCAGTGTAATTCTGCAAAGGAGACTCATCCGAGGCCAGCACAATATCGCCGTTGAGCTGCGATGCGTTTACGCTTACCTTGTCGCCGTGTACGTCGAGCATAACATCTACGATGCCACCGCCGTTACCAATAAGGTCATCGTCGCCGGCGGGGTCGATGCTGTTCCAATCGACCTTGTAACGCATACGATAGAAGCCGACGGGAGTATTCTCGGGCACTGTAAATTTGGGAACACCCGCACCGATTGTATTACCATTAGAGACTGTTGTTCCGTCGCTCTTATACCATACATTGCCTATCTGCACGGCATTATGGCTTACAACATCACTCTCGTCGGCCGGCGTACCATTCTCGTTCAATGTTCCTTTAAAGACACCGTCATTACCCCAATCGACATAGACGTATCCGCTCATCCACGAGCCTGAGTAGCTGAATTTGGGCTGTACCTGCTCGCCGGGAGTTGCCGAAAAGACGCCGCTCAGGACGTTGTTGCTATAAACCATCTTACGTTGTGTGGCCGATGAGTAGTTGTTCAGGCCGACACTGTTCAGAACACGGTCGGTACGTGTGGCTGCGGCATTCTCGGCAAATGACAAGGCATATTTTTCGGTCGAGAAGCGCTTGTCGGAATTATTGTCAACCACAATCTCGTCGAAATAAGCTACCCAATCACTCTTGTCGGCGTGGGGCGAGCGCAGGTCGGGCACAATAATCAACGAGTAGATGTCAATTCCGCTATTCTCATTCTCGTCCTTTGAATATGAGAAGCCCTTGAATTTCACTACAACATCCTGCCAGCCCTCTTTTGCTTTAATGTCATTTATAGTCCAAGCCCAGAATTGTTCTTCCTCGCCTGTCTGCCAGCTCCAGCTTTCCTCAATTCTTTTACCCAAGCCAATAACCATCATACGGCTATCGGCAGGCTTATCCTTGAGGTATGCCATTACGTGTATGTACTGATACTCTTTTGTTACGCGGATAGGCTCTTTAAGGTCTATTCTCACGCCAAAAGCATTGCTGCCGTAACGGCTGCGTTGCAGGGCGACGACCTTTCCTGTTGAGTTTGGAGCGACGCCCAGCACCTCATCGACCGATACATCGGGATTCTCGGTAACTGCGGCATTTCCATTGAGGACACCGGTGCGGAAGGGGCTCTCTTCCCATTGGTCGTAAACACTTATAGCTTTATAATCATCACTATCAAATGTTATAGTTGTTTGCGCGGTAGATGCAAGGCTAAAAAACATCAACGCAGCTGAAAATAATATATTCTTTTTCATAATTCTTCTATTTAATTATTGTGTCGATGTTTATCAATATACGTTCAAATTAGAGAGCAGAGGACAAGCACGGCTATCCAGAATTGTTACACGCAGTTTCTTTGCATTGTATCCGCTGCCGTAGCTCTCGCTTGTTTTTCCGTTCAAAGGAATAATGCGTTTGTAGCCGACTGTTGTTGTCTGCATTGTCGGGCAGAGCTCTGTCCACGACTCACCGTCTGCACTATATTCTATCTTGAAGTCCTTGATACGCTGACCCAGAGCAACCGGCTCCTGCATAACCAAATAACGTATTACGCAAGGAGTATCCCAAGAGAGTGTTATTGTCGCTGTAAGATTATCGTCGTTTGTGCCCCAATATGTATCTTTATTGCCATCGGTAAGGTTAGCGGCCTCGTAGTGTCCGCCCGTACGTGTCTCGCTTACCTCTATTGTGGCGCTCTTTGCATAATCGGTTGCCTCTGTGCTCTCGTCAAGGCCATATACGGGCACGGCCAGACGCTCGTGAAGCATCTTACCCAATTTTTTAAGCTCGCTCACGGTATTATCGGGCAGAAGGCCATATTGGTTGGGAGGGCAGTTGAGGATAAGGGTTGCGTTGCGTCCAACTGTCTCGAGATACATCTGGAAAAGGCGCTCGGCACTCTTCATTGTCTCACCCTGATGCCAGAACCAGCCGGCGCTTGTAGCCTTTGCATCGCTCTCGCCGGGATTCCAGAACCAGCCGTTAATATCACCCTCTTCGCGCACAACGGTCTCGGACATATAGTCGGTCATTGCCCAATTGGTCTCACCGGCATAGCCCGACTCGTTACCTATCCATCGAGCCTCGCCGCCTACACCCCAGAGCACGCAGTTGGGAGCAATCTTATGGACGCGGGTACGCAGATTGGGAGTATCGTAATAAATATCGGCGTCTATTTCGCGTGTGCCGCCCTCTCCGCCATAATATCCGTCGCCGCCGCGCGCACCGTCGAACCACATCTCAAATTGGTCGGAGCCATACTCGGCCAGCTCTTCGCACTGCTTGAGAAATACCTCGGTAACGTATGTATCCTTGCCATAGTGTGCCGAGTTACGGTCCCACGGAGATATATAAAAACCATATTTCATATTGTGTTTGCGGCTGGCCTCGGCATACAGCTGAGGGATATTGGCGTTGCGGCCATTCTCATTGCCTGCATTCTTGATGCTGTGTTCTGTTGTTGCTGTCGGCCACAAGCAGAATCCATCGTGATGCTTCACCACTGCAATGCCGCCATTCATTCCGGCAGCCTTTACCGAGGTAATCCACTGCTCGGGATTGGGCAGAGCCTTAGGAGCGTATTTCGACTCGGGCTCGTTTCCGAAGCCCCACTCCGAGCCCGTAAAAGTGTTCATTCCATAGTGGAAGAAAGCATAAAACTCGGTCTCTTGCCATTTTAACTGACGTTCGTGAGGAATGGGATGCACCGGCAGCGGTGCGTTGTCGGGGTTGGTCGGAGTTTCGTCTTTTAGTTGAAACTGCGCCATAATGGCTGTTGGGGCCAACAACCCGCACAAAACTAAGGTCGTAAATAATTTCTTCATAAAATAAATATAGTTAGTTAATAATTATGGTCGTACAATAGGGACATCCGAATAAGGTATAATAACCCACATTCTGCAAAGAAAAAAAAAAAAAACGAAACGACAAAATTGTTATTTAACAATCTGAAACATTTTATAACAAATAAATTGACAAGGGATTGGGCAATAAAAAAGCACCCTCTTTGCAAGAATTGCTCAGGGGGTGCAGGGGGGGGGCTGTCATTATAAGCTATTGCTCTCGGGCGGCATAATGAGCATACTCGCTGCGCAGCGAGGCCATAAGCTCTTTCACCGAGAGAATTTTGTCGCAACGCCACGCGTTGGAGCCGCTGAAAGCATAGCCGTGCGTCATTCGGCCTTTGTAAGCGTTGTAAAGGGCCAGCATAATGCAATAGGGTGTTTTTTCAATGTCGCAGGTCTTAAGGCAGTTGAAGGCACACTTACTCGGACGACACTCGCCGCGCGCAACCTTTTCGAGGAAGCTGTTGCCGATGGCGCGCCCCGGAAGCCCAACGGGGCTTTTTATAATCTGAATATCCTCGCGCGAGGCCTCGATATAAGACTGCTTAAACTCGGGCGAGGCATCGCACTCCTCGGTTACCACAAAGCGGGTGCCCATCTGCACGGCGTCGGCACCCAGCGCCATAATTTTGTAAATATCCTCGCCGCTGTAAATGCCTCCGCCCGCAATCACGGGAATTGTGCAATTGTGAGCAGCGGCTATTTTTTTTACCTCGGCCACCACCTCGGGCACGATACTCTGCAACGAGAAGGCCTCATCCTCAATCTGCTCATACTTATAGCCCAAATGTCCGCCGGCCATAGGCCCCTCGACCACAATGGCATCGGGCAGATATTTATACTCGGCGAACCATTTTGTGCAGATGAGCCTCGCAGCACGCGCCGACGAGACAATGGGGACGAGCTTTGTCTTTGCCCCTTTGACAAGATACGACGGCAGATTAAGAGGCAGGCCCGCGCCCGCAAAAATTATATCAACGCCCTCCTCTATTGCCGTTCTTACAAGCTCGGGGTAATGCGTGAGCGCCACCATAATATTGACGCCTATAATGCCTTTTGTCGCCGCGCGTGCCTTGCGAATCTCGCGGCGCATTCCCCAAATTCCCGCCTCGCTATAATCGTGCGAATAATCGCTGTACAGAAGCCCCAGCCCCGCAGCCGAGATTACCCCTATTCCACCCTCGTTTGCAACCGCCGAAGCAAGCCCCGAGAGCGAAACTCCAACGCCCATTCCTCCCTGCACAATGGGAGTGGTTACTGTAATATCACCAATTTTCAATGCTTTCATAAATCTGTTTTCTTATGTTTCGGGGACAAAAATAGGGTCCGAGGCAACGGCTGTAAAAAAATATGTAGCATCGGGCACAAAATATGGGTAAATTCTGTAATTAGGGGCGAAATTCTTTATTTATGGGCAAGTTTCCGTCGGACGGACACTGCAAAAAGCGTCAGCCGAGCCTATGGCTGCGCAGTCGGGGGAAGGCAAAGTTTTCGTCTCGGCGGCGGGGTGTCCACCCTCTTTTGCAGGCTAAAAAAATATTGGCTCAGTCGCAAAAGGGTGTGGTCGAGATAATTCTATTTATCACCCTCTCGGAATGCCCGTGCGGCTATTCTCTCTTTCACTTTATACTTTAGGACTTACTTTTTTTCGGAAAAAAAGTAAGCAAAAAACCTGCACCTAAAGAAATTGTCGCGGGGCCTCCTTTGCTCGTGAGGCAACAGTGCGCTCACTCGGTCGGAGGCTCGCTTGTCATTGCGGTTTACGATTGTTTTAAGGGTGCTGCGGACCGCCCTCACTTAGTCGCTTGTAAACAAGCGTCTAAGTAGCGG
>JAFQVS010000050.1 GCA_017407905.1 Bacteroidaceae bacterium
ACCGGCGTAAGCCGGTCGATAATATTTAGAAAAAGGGGGATACCCCTCAGAGGTACATTTCGTTTTGGAAAATAGAACGCTTCGTTCAAAAATTGCGAAACGCTTCGATTTGCGGATTATACTTACCACAATAAGGCTATATGCCGAAGGTCTATGTACCTATGGCCCTCGCTTAGGTGGGGGCTTTTTTATGCTATTATTAAGAGGGATTCTTAGGCTCAGTAATAAAAAGATGTGGTCGAGATAATTCTGTTTATCACCCTCTCGGAATATTTCTGCGGCTATTCTTGAAAGTAGAAAATTGCTTATTGATTCTTGTTCACAGTAAATTTCTACTGAGCCATTATTGCCGCTCCTCTTTCGATAAAGAGGAGCTGGCGCGTAGCGTCTGAGGAGTTCGATAGTACATCAAAAAATAATGTGGTTTGTGGTTATTTTAACTCCTCACCCCGCCGGGGAGCTCCTCTTTATTACAAAAAAGAGGAGCGGTTTTTTCTGTTTGCGGTTATTTTAACTCCTCACCCTTTCGCGAGCTCCTCTTTATTACAAAAAAGAGGAGCATATTTTATTTTTGTTTTTATTGTAAGGAGCGGTAGGAGTTTGCGTGCATTTGTATAAAAATAAATATAGGCTGAGTGATTTTTTCACTCAGCCTCTACGCTATAAATAATTATTATAGTTACTTAATAAAAACCTTACGTCCATTTACAATGTATATTCCCTTCTTGGGGTTCTCGACGCGGCGGCCCTGAAGGTCGTAGATGCCGCTGCGGGGCGTGCCGGCGGTTACACTCTCGATGCCGGTGCCACTGCCGCCGCCGAGGAGCGAGTAGGCGCCGTCGGTGATTGTCTCGAGGGTGTAATTCTTGTACTGTATTGTGTAGTCGGCGCAGTAGGTGCTCTCTTCGTACAGGAAGGCTATTGTGCCGTCGGCTTGCAGGCACATTGTCGAGTAGGCCGAGGGGAGGTACGATGCTTGGTGGCGTCCGTCCCAATCTTTTGCAAAGTTGGCGGGGGTGTTGTAGTCGTCCTCGTCGGCAAGCTCTTTGTAGTAGATGCCGACGTTGTTGCGACCGCTGCCGAAGGGTACCGATTGCAGGGCTATCCACATTTCGGCGTTGTCCTCGTTGCGTACGGCGGGAAGGATGAGTATCTCGCCGTTGGTTGAGTTGCCTACTGCCACGACACCGCCGACGTTGCTGTTCGAGGTTGCTTGTGTGCCCCACGAGCCTTGTGCTTTTTGTGCGTCGGTGAATGTGAAGATGTTGTAGTGGCGTCCGCCTGTGGTGCGGCTGCTTAGGATGATATTGCCGTTGGGAAGTTCCTCAACCTTAGGTTCGTCGGCGCCTGTGCAGTGTCCGCGGCTTGTTGTGCCGAGTACTTTCCAGCTGCCGCCAAAATCGTCGCTGTAGAGGACGAAATTTATGTAGTTGGCGCTGCGGTCTTTGGCGAGCACTGCGCAGTAGAGGCGGTAGTAGTCGTTGACCTTTACGTAGCGGCTCTGATGTATCTTGCCCGAGCCGATGAACATTGCCATCACGGGGCCTATGGGGCTGTTATCGAATTGTGAGTAGATGCTCTCGGCAATGTCTTCGGGCCGGCTCCAATTGGCTCCGTTGTCGTCGCTGTAGAAGCGTGCGATGTTCTGGTGGTTGCCTCGGCTGCCTGCTTGGAATGATACGTTGCCTGCGCAGCTGAGTACAAGCACGCGGTTGCTCTCGCGGTCGGCTACTATGCAGGGGTCGCCGAAGCCTACGTGCATAAAGTCGGGCGAGCTTGCTCCTTGTCCCTCGACGATGGCAAATTTGGGGTTCCACGTTGCGCCGTTGTCGGTGCTGATGCGTGCGTGCAGGTCGATGCGGCCTTTGTTCACTACGCCAATGTCGGCGCCGCTGTGGCGGTAGTCGGCAACGGCTATAAGGTGGCCGTTCTTGGCTGTTGCTATTGCGGGGATGCGATAGGGGATTGCGCCTTTCTTAGTGGTGAATATCTCTTGCGAGGGCTCGACGGGTAGTGAGCTGCGGATGATTGTGGCGTAGAAATTGCTTGTGTTGGCGAACATATTGCTTGTGGCCGATACGGTGAATGTGAGCGCGGGCTCCTCGACACCCTCGACGACGACGCTCTGCGGCTGTGTCGAGCTTGCCGTGATGCTCTCCTTGCCCTCGGGGGTGATGCTGACATCTGTCGTGCCCGAGCTTACAAAATTGAGGCGGTAGCCCCCTATTGAGTAGCCCTCGTCGGCGCTGATGCTGTATGTTGCTGTGTGCTGGCCGTTAACGGCTGCTCCTGCAAGGCAGGTAAAGAGCTGAATGTCGCCCTTGTCGTTGTAGGCGGCCATATTATTGCGGGCGGCAGTCTCGGTGAGGGTTATCTTGGGCGTTTGTGTCGATTGCCACGCTGATGCCCACGTGCCTGCGGGGTTCGATGCTGTCCAGCTGCCCGAGAGGGTGTTTATGGGGTACTCGGCTTGTGCAAATTGTATGTTGAGGGTCGAGCCTGCGTCGGCGCCGCCGTTCCAGAATGCGAGTTTGTTGTCGCGGTTGTTTACTTTGTTATTGCGGTAGCCTTTCTCGTACATATAGTAGTAGGTGTCGCCCTCGCCGAGGTCGCTCGATGATTGGAACATCCATAGGTCGGTGTAACCATTGGGGAGGGCTTTTGCATCGACAAGGATGGGGTAGGCTGTGCTGCCTGTGGTGCCTGTCATTGTGGTGGGCGCTGCGAGTACTTTTGTGGCGCCTGCTTGTTTGTTGTAGAGGCGGTAGCCGTTGGTGTTGTCGCCTGTGAATGCCCAGAGTTGTGCGTCGTCGGTGGCGCTCGATATTACGTCGTCGAGGGCAATGTGGTTGCTTGTGCCGTTGTTGTCGATGACGTAACCGTTGGCGGCTATTTGGAGGGTGTACCACGCTGTGCCTTGTGCAAATTGGTTGTCGGTAACGGTGGTGGTGTTGAACAATTGCTCGACGGTGCCTTGTTGTTTGTCGGCTACTTCGAGGGTTACATCGACGATTGTGCCGCGGTTGCTGTCGAGGCGGTTGCCCGGGTCGGTGCATCCTGCGGGGTCGATGCTGTTCCAATCAATCTTGAAGCGCATACGGTATGTGCCTTTTGTGGTGGGGGCGGTGAACGAGGGGAGTGCTACGGTGTTGTTGCCGTTGTTCTCGCCTGCGCTGTTACGCCACGCTCCGCCGCCGTCGGGGTTGGCGTTGTAGGCCGAGTAGCTGACAAGGTCGTCGGTGGGGCTGTAGCCGTCGGCGCCGATGCCTGCGGTGAATCCGTTTTTATCGGTGTCGATATATACGTAGGCGTGCATCCACACTGCGCCGTAGCCGGCTGTGGGAAATACTTCGTCGCCTGCGCCTACTTTCAGTGTTACGCTTTTGGTGGCATCGACGTATAGCTGTGTCAGCTCGTTGCCGCTTAGTTTATATTCGGCGGTGCCGTACGAGGGACTTTCGAGCTTAATAAAATTCAAAGGGCGGTCGCCGCCCTTTGTTCCTGTGTAGTTTGGTGTGTAATCGAGGGCGCTTGTATCGCCGTCGCCACCTTCATTGCTTATAAGTTCGATGCTGTATTTGCATCCTGCGTCTGTTGTGTTGGTTCCGCTGCCCCAATTGAAGAGTTTGTAGCTTTGCCCCGCGGTCGTTTGGTTGAATTGCGTCGTGCCGCTTACGATGATGAAGTATCCGGGTGCGTCGGCAGGCTTTAGTGTCCAGCCTTTTGTGGGGGATGATGCTTGTGTGCGCAAGGCTGTGTTGTTGCTGCTCGATGGGGAGATGTACGATGCGTCGCTGTAGTTGATAATGTCGTATGTGCCGTCGCCGCGCTCGACGAATTTCCATTTTGCGGCGTTGGTTACTGTTTTTTCGCCGTAAATCTCGTTGCCTGCGCCTTTTGAGGTGGCGTAGCGGCCTTCGCGCAGCGGGGTGCTCAGTGTGTAGTAGTAGCTTGTCTGGCTGTTGCTGACAAGGGGCTGGTTGAGGGGTGTTGTTGGGTAGTAGGCTTTAAATGCGTCGAGTGCGTCGCCAAGCTCTTTGGCCTGTTGGTTGCGCTGCTCGGCGCTGAGCTCCTGTTCGAGGGTGGCCTCAATCTTGGCTATTACTTCGCCGAGGGCTGCTGCTGTCGCGGGGCTGTAGTATCCGGGTTTCTCGCCTGTTACGCTTGCGATGAATTTTTTTATTTCGCTTATGCTTGCTGCAATCTGCTCGGCTGCTTCGTCCTTGCATTTGTTGGGCGAGTAGATGAGGCCGTCAACGGCGTCTCGGCCATCGAGGTCGGTGAGTACGAATGTGAACATCCATTTGTTTAGACGCACGCCGCTTGCTGCAACGTAGGGCAGTTTGATGAATACTTTGTTCCAGCCGGCGTTAAGCTGTACTTTTACGGGCTTGCGGGCGGTGAAATTCTCGTTTCCGAGGTCAACCTCGTTGTTGATGCTCTTGCCTGTGTTGTCCCACGTTGGGGGGAGGATTTCTTGGTCGTTGAGCCAGATGCGCGAGCCTTTGCGGTCCCATTTGCCTTTGTCGGGGGCGGTGTCTTTCTCGCTGCGACCGTAATTCTGAAATTCTATCTGTGCGCCTACGCTCTGTGCAGTCTCGCTATAAACGTATGTCCACGCGTAGGCTGTCGTGTTCAGCTGGGGGCTGCTGAAATATGTGGGGATTATCGAGCCCCACGTGTGGCGCAGGTAGATGCCGGCGCCTGTTGCCATTCCTGTGGAGTAGGTTACGCCGTCAACGGTGTAGCTCTCTTTCGGTCCCTCGGTCTCGGGGGCGAATTGTGCGTTCATATCTCCGCCGTTGGGGAATGCGTCGGTTATGCGCCAGCGTACGTTGGTTTGTTTGACGTAGGGAATGGGTTCGTTCTTTAGTGAGTGGGCCTTGTGGAAGAGGAAACGACGCTCCCAATCGGCAAATTCGTTGTACTCGTCGCCGCTGTTGGGGAGGGTTGTTCCGCCTACTTCGATATATTGCTTGCCACCGCCTATCCAGCCGCGCTCGGCGCTTGCAATTACGTTGGCGTACATATTATTCTGCTTGATAATGTCCTCTTCGGTGGGTGTCTTGCGGTCGTTCCAATAGGCCGATATTGTGCCGGCGATGTTTTTGTTGCCTTGCTGCTCGTAGTAGATGTTGCTGCGGTAGATGCCTACAACGTCGGCAAATACGTCGAAGTGGTTGGTGTAGTTGTAGCGGCAGTCGATGTTGGCTTTGCCGTCAATCTGACGTCCTGCGGTGCTCCACATTTGTGTCATATCGGCGTCGGTGCTGCCGACGTTCACTCCCGAGATGGGGTTCCACACTACCACTTTTTTGCCTTTATTGTGCAGATGGCCGGTCATTATGCCGAGGAAATTGGGGTAGGTGATGCCTTTCTCGTCGGCGCCTATGTGAATGTAGGGGGCGTCGGGGAAGAGGGCTACTACCTCGTCGAGTATCACTTTGAGGGCTGCTACGCCTTTGTCGGTCTGCATATCATAGCCCATTGCGCGCACGAAGGCTTCGCTGTGTCCGGGCATATCAATTTCGGGAATTATGGTAATGCCGTATTTCTTGGCGTGTGTTGCTACCTCGCGGCACTGCTCCTGTGTGTAGAATTTACCGGGGAAGCGTGTCATTGAGGCGTCGCTTGTGAGCTGTGGGTAGGCGTTTATCTGCAAGCGCCACGCTTGATTCTCGGTAAAGTGCCAATGGAAGCAGTTTACTTTGAAGCGCGAAAGTAGCTCGATGTGTTTCTTCAGTTCGGGCACGCTTATGAATGAGCGGCCGACGTCGTGCATATATCCGCGCAGCTTGAATGCTGCCCAATCTTTTATGTCAACGGCTTCTATGGCTGCTGTGCCCTCGTAGCCCTCGGCTAATTGTGTGAGGGTCTGTGCGGCGCGTATAACGCCGATGGGCTTTACAGCGGTGATGTTGATGCTCTCGTCGCGAACGGCTATTGTGTAGGCTTCGTTGTCGAATCCCGAGAGTTCGTAGTCGTATGCGCCTTCTATTTTATCGACAATTGTTACCGTTATCTCGGCGCCGTCGGTGCCGATGGTGCAGCCTGTCGATGCGAAAAATTCTTCGAGCAGGGTGCAGGCCTCGACGCCGTTGTATTTTATTGTTACGGGACGACCGAGGGCAAATGAGCCTTGTTGTTTGGTAATCTCGTGCGGCTTGGGCAGAAGATGGGTTATCTTTGCCGCTACGGGCGTAATTGCCAGCAGCAGTAGTGCCGTTAGAATGGTAAGAGTCTTTTTCATTTTGTTAATTATTAAGGTTATTATTTTTTTCGTATTTTTTATGCTTTATGCAAAGTCAGTGAAAGGCGAGTGCATAAATAAAAAGAAAAGTTTACTTATTCTTTTTTCTGCCGAGCCGCATCCTGCTTTATGCAAAGTCAGTGAAAGGCGAGTGCATAAAGAAAAAGAAAAGTTTGCTTATTCTTTTTTCTGCCGAGCCGCATCCTGATTTATGCAAATGTATTAAAATTTTTTAAAAAACAAGAATATTGCCCTCTATGCTAAAGTATATTATATATGATAAACACTTTTTTGTTGAAATTACGAGTTGTGCTTAATATTTTGGAGAACAAAAAAACGCACTGCTTTTTTGCAGTGCGCCTAAGATTATTCACCAAAATCGAATGTCAGTTGTTGCGCCGCTTCGCCCAAGAGATTGAAACTCTTTCTATGGTAAGGAGTGGGGCCGTACTCCCTTATCGCGGCCCGATGCTTTGCTGTGGGATAGCCCTTGTTACTTTTCCAATCGTATTGCGGATACTCCTCGGCGAGGCGTTGCATATAGTCGTCGCGGTAGGTCTTTGCAAGGATGGAGGCGGCGGCAATACTCATATACGTTGCATCGCCCTTTACCACCGTCGTGTGGGGAATGCCGGGGTAGGGGTTGAATTTGTTTCCGTCGATGAGCAGATGCTGCGGACGCACCCTCAGCTGCTCGACGGCACGGTGCATTGCAAGAATCGAGGCTCGGAGGATGTTTATGCGGTCAATCTCCTGCGCCGTTACAATGCCCACGGCCCACGCAAGAGCCTCGCGCTCGATTACCTCGCGCAGCTCGTAGCGCCGAGCTTCGCTCAGTTGCTTCGAGTCGTTGAGCAGGCTGTTGTCGAATCCCTCGGGCAGTATGACGGCGGCTGCATAGACGTCGCCGGCCAGACAGCCGCGTCCCGCCTCGTCGCAACCGGCCTCTATCCTCCCGCTTAGCATATAGGGCTTTAACATATTCTTCTCCTTGATTTTTATGCCTTTAGGCGAACATTCGTGCAACGCGCTTGATGCCTTCGACCAAAATATCGACCTCGTCCTTTGTGTTGTACAGGGCAAACGAGGCTCGCACCGTTCCGGGGATTCCCAAATGGTCGATGAGCGGTTGTGCGCAGTGGTGTCCCGTGCGTATGGCAATGCCCAATCGGTCGAGCAGGGTGCCGAGGTCGGCGGGGTGAATGTCGCCTACAAGCAGCGATACGGCCGAGCCGTCGGGACAGCCTATAATGCGCATATTATCTACCTCGGAGAGACGTTCAAGGGCATACTGCGTGAGGCTGTGCTCGTGTGCCGCAATATTTTCTATTCCAACGTGTTCTATAAATTCGATGGCTTTGCCCAATGCAATGGCGCCGATATAATCGGGGGTGCCGGCCTCGAATTTATAGGGTAGCTCGTTGAAGGTGGTCTTTTCAAATTTTACGGTCTGTATCATTTCGCCGCCGCCGTGATAGGGCTGCATCTGCTCGAGCCACTGCTCCTTGCCATAGAGCACGCCGATGCCTGTTGGGCCGTACATTTTGTGTCCGCTGAAGACAAAAAAGTCGGCGTCTAAGGCCTGAACATCTACCTTAATGTGTGGGGTGCTTTGTGCTCCGTCTATTAGGATGGGTACGCCGTGGCTGTGGGCAATGTCGATGCACTCTTTTACGGGGTTTGTGCAGCCAAGCACATTGGATACGTGTGTGAGGCTCACTAAGCGGGTGCGCTCGGTGAATAGCTCTTTGTAGGCCTCGACGTCGAGCGTGGCATCGGCCTTCAGGGGGATTATTTTTATCTCGATGCCTATGCGCTCGCGCAGCAGCTGCCACGGGACGATGTTGCTGTGATGCTCCATTGTGGAGATTATCACTTGGTCGCCCTCTTTTAGGAATGTGTCGCCGAATGACGAGGCTATAAGGTTGATGCTCTCGGTGGTGCCGCGGGTGAATATTATCTGTCGGCTGTCGGGGGCGTTTATGAAGCGCCTAACGGTGCGGCGCGCCTCCTCGAAGCGCTCGGTGGCTACCTGCGAGAGGTGGTGCACACCGCGGTGGACGTTGGCGTTTATGGTGCAGTAGGCCTCGCTTATGGCGTCGATGACGCAACGGGGCTTCTGGGTGGTGGCGGCGTTGTCTAAATAGATTAGCGGGCGGCCATAGACCTTGCTGTCGAGTATGGGAAACTGCTCGCGTATATCGTTGGGGTTGAACATATTATTCTGTTATTGCTTGCACAGGGCGCATCTTTTGCAGCGGTTAAGCTCGCCGCGGAAACGCTTCTCGATGAGAAGGTGCAGGCGGTCGCGCAGTGCTTCTATGTTTATTTTCTCTATCACTTCGCCGGCAAAGGCAAACATCAGCAGATGGCGTGCCTCGTCCTTGCTTATGCCGCGCTGCTGCATATAGAAGAGGGCATTCTCGTCGAGCTGTCCGACGGTGGAGCCGTGGCTGCATTTTACGTCGTCGGCGTAAATTTCGAGCTGAGGCTGTGCGTACATTCGGGCGCATTTTGTGAGGCACAGATTGCGGTTGGTCTGACACGAGGTGGTCTGTTGTGCATCGGGGCAGATGAGCATACGTCCCGAAAAGACGCCTGTGGCCTCTTCGTCAAGGATGTATTTATAGAGCTCGCTGCTGTTGCAGTGCGAGGCTTTGTGCTCGACGAGGGTGTTGTTGTCGGTGTGCTGATTTTTGTCGCAGATGGCAAGGCCGCCCAAATGAGCCTCGGCGCCGCTGCCTGCGAGGGTTACTTTTATGTTGTTGCGTGTCAGTCCGTTGGTGAGGGTGATGCAGCAGTGGTTAAGGCGGCTGTCGCTCTCTTGGTTGACCAGCAGATGGGCAAGGCGGCTGTTCTTTTCGCCCGTCTCCTCAATCTCGACAATATTGAGTGCGGCGCCGCGACGCAGGAATATTTCGGTTACCTGTGTCGATAGTGTCTGTTTGTCGTTCGACGAATGGTCGCAGATGAGTAGGTCGGCTGTGGCATTTTGGTCGATTATTATGAGCAGACGGCGGTTGCTGAGCATCTCGATATTGGAGCGCAGGAGGGTTACTATCTGTATGGGCTCGCTGAGCTTTGTATCGCGGGGAACGTACAGCAGCAGGCCGTCCTGCACAAAGGTCGTGTTGAATTGTGCAAGGCTGTCGCTCTCTTGTGCCTGACGATTGTAGTAGGCCTCGACGAGCTCGGGGTGCGTCTGCGCAAATTGGTCGAGGCTGCCAAGAAGTACGCCCTCGGGTAGGGGGCTCTTTTCGGCAGCATCGCGGTAGAAGCTGTCGTTGATGATATATTCCTGTCGCGCTCTTAGGTTGGGAACGTCGCAGCTGAAAAAGTCGGCGGGAGAGCCTTGCAGGGGCAGGCGACCAAGATTCATTCCATAGTCGGCGGCAAAGAGCTTGTCGATGGGGGTGCGGCGATACTCCTCGTCGTCTCTCTTGGGAAAGCCTGTGCTTTTGAACTGCTCAAAGGCTTTTGCGCGCTCTTTGTTGAGCAGGGCCGAGCAGAGCGTCTCAATCAGCGGGCGGTTGTTGTCGAAAATTTCGATATATTCTTTCTCGTTGCTCATTGTTATTCTGCCTGAGGATTCTTAATCCAGTCGTATCCGCGTTCTTCGAGCTCGAGGGCAAGCTCGGGGCCGGCTGTTTTTACTATGCGTCCGTTGTAGAGTACGTGTACAATGTCGGGCTTTATGTAGTCGAGCAGTCGTTGGTAGTGTGTGATGACGAGGGTCGAGGTGTCGGGACGCTTTAGTTTGTTCACTCCCTCGGCCACGATGCGCAGGGCGTCAATGTCGAGGCCCGAGTCGGTCTCGTCGAGGATGCTCAGCGTGGGTTCGAGCATTGCCATCTGGAATATCTCGTTGCGCTTTTTCTCGCCTCCGCTGAAGCCTTCGTTCACCGAGCGGTTGGCCAGCTTGCTGTCGAGGTTGACAAGGGCGCGCTTGTCGCGCATCAGCTTTAAGAAGTCGCCGGCGCTCATTGCGGGAAGGCCTTGTGCCTCGCGTTTGGCGTTGATGGCCGCGCGCATAAAATTGGTCATACTAACGCCTGCAATCTCGACGGGGTATTGGAACGAGAGGAATATGCCTGCGTGGCTGCGCTCCTCGGGGCTCAGTGCCAACAGGTCTTGTCCTTTGTATATAATCTCGCCCTCGGTTACGGTGTAGGCGGGGTGTCCCACAAGGACGTTGCTCAGGGTGCTTTTGCCCGAGCCGTTGGGGCCCATAATGGCGTGTACCTCGCCGGGCTTTACGCTGAGGTTGATGCCTTTGAGTATCTCTTTGCCGTCTATTGTGGCGTGAAGATTTTTTATTTCTATAAGGTTGTCCATTGCTTTTCTCTAATGTTATTGTTGTTATCCCACTGCTCCTTCGAGTGATACGCTCAGTAGCTTCTGTGCCTCGATGGCAAACTCCATAGGTAGCTTGTTTAGAACCTCTTTGGCGTAGCCGTTGACGATGAGGCCTATTGCCTCCTCGGTGCCGATGCCTCGCTGGTTGCAGTAGAATAGTTGCTCTTCGGATATTTTTGAGGTTGTTGCTTCGTGCTCAATTACGGCGTTGTCGTTGTGTATGTCCATATAGGGGAATGTGTGGGCGCCGCATTTATCGCCAAGCAACAGTGAGTCGCATTGGCTGTAGTTGCGTGCACCGTCGGCATTTTTGCTCACACGGACAAGGCCGCGGTAGGAATTTTGGCTTTTTCCGGCCGATATTCCTTTGCTTATTATTGTGCTGCGGGTGTTGCGACCAAGATGTATCATCTTGGTGCCTGTGTCGGCCTGCTGGTAGTTGTTGGTTACGGCCACCGAGTAGAACTCGCCTTGCGAATTGTCGCCGCGCAGTATGCAGCTGGGGTATTTCCACGTTATTGCCGAGCCTGTCTCGACCTGTGTCCACGAGAGCTTGCTGTTGTTGCCGCGACAGTCGCCGCGCTTGGTTACAAAGTTATATACACCGCCTTTGCCCTCGGCGTCGCCGGGGTACCAATTTTGTACGGTGCTGTATTTTACTTCGGCATTCTCGCACACTACAATTTCGACTATTGCGGCGTGCAGCTGATTCTCGTCGCGCATCGGGGCGGTGCAGCCTTCGAGGTACGATACGTAGCTGTTGTCGTCGGCGACGATGAGTGTACGCTCGAATTGTCCTGTGTTTGCTGCGTTGATGCGAAAATAGGTCGATAGCTCCATTGGACAGCGCACTCCTGCGGGGATATAGACGAATGAACCGTCGCTAAAGACTGCGCTGTTGAGCGCTGCGAAGAAATTGTCGCGGTAGTTGACCACCGTACCAAGATACTTGCGCACAAGGTCGGGGTACTCTTGTATGGCCTCGCTCATAGAGCAGAAGATTATTCCTTTCTCTTTGAGCTCCTCCTTGAAAGTGGTCTTTACCGACACCGAGTCCATCACGGCATCGACGGCCGTACCGCTGAGTGCGAGGCGCTCCTCAAGGGGGATGCCCAGCTTCTCGAAGGTCTTCATAAGCTCGGGGTCAATCTCTTTATTTTGCTTATCCTTGCTCTTTTTTGTTGGGTCGGCATAGTAGGATATTGCCTGATAGTCGATGGGGGGAATATCCAGATGAGCCCACTGTGGTGTTTCGAGTGTCAGCCAATGGCGGTAGGCCTGAAGACGAAATTCGAGCATCCACTGCGGCTCGTTCTTTTTGCTGGATATTAGTCTTATGACATCTTCATTAAGGCCTTTGTCAATAATCTCGGTCTTAATGTTGCTGACAAAGCCATACTCGTAGGCTTTATCGGCTATCTTGCGGAATATGTTGTTGCTTTTCTTTTTCATCTATCACTTTTTCACCTCTCCGATAAGCGAGAATGTCGCATCTTGTACATATTTGTACAACGTGGAATCCTCTTGTGTTGTTTTATCAAAAACTGCTATTCCTAATGATAAACTGTGCGAGGCGTTGGCTGCTCCCACAATAAGCATCATTGATATTGCGCAGCTGAAGAGTGCACCCAATATCTTGTCGATGAATCCGATATTTATTGCGTTGAGCAGCATTTGCAGCAGCCACCCCAATATTTTCACGGCGAGTAACACCACGGCTATTATACTCACAAATGCAAGAATGCTACATATTATCTCGTCCCAGCCGGTGAGCGATGCGATGCGCACGCTGGCGGCCTTGTAGAACAGTACCGATTGAAATAGTCCGAGCACAATTCCTGCTACAAATGTAAGTTGGCTGATGAGCCCTTTGAAATATCCTATGGCAAAGCCCACTATCATTGCTACTATCAATATAATATCCAGATTGTTCATACTCTCTGTTTTTGTGTGTTTGTGTGTAAATATATAAGGTAGGTCAAATGCACATAATGCGAGGGGGCATTTTTTCCTTTCCGAAACGCCCCTCGCCTGTGCCTTTGTTTTTTATTATAGTTTCTGCTTAACCTCAACCTCTACGAATGTCTCGATAATATCGCCAACCTTAATATCGTCCTGCGATACAAGGCTGATACCACACTCGTAGTTTGTTCCAACCTCGCGAACATCCTCCTTGAAGCGCTTGAGGGCCGCAAGATTGCCTGTGTGTATCACAATACCGTCGCGGATGAGGCGTGCACGGTCGGTACGCTTTACTTTTCCCTCGCGCACCATACATCCGGCTACTGTGCCCACCTTGCTTATGTGGAAGGTCTCGCGCACCTCGATGGTGGCTGTTACCTCCTCTTTCACAATGGGGGCGAGCATACCCTCCATAGCTGCCTTTACCTCCTCGATGGCATCGTAGATGATTGAGTAGAGGCGAATATCGACGCCCTCGTTCTCGGCTACCTTGCGTGCCATCACAGAGGGGCGCACTTGGAAACCCACGATAATTGCGTCGGATGCGGCTGCAAGGCTCACGTCGCTCTCCGAGATTTGTCCCACGGCCTTGTGGATGACGTTTACCTGTATTGTCTCGGTTGATAGCTTGATGAGTGAGTCGCTCAGCGCCTCGATTGAACCGTCAACGTCGCCCTTGACAATGATATTCAGTGTCTGGAAGTTTCCGAGGGCTATGCGGCGGCCCACCTCGTCGAGGGTAAGCATTTTTTGTGTGCGCAGACCTTGCTCGCGCTGCAACTGCTCGCGCTTGCCGGTAATTTCGCGTGCCTCGCGCTCGCTGTCAACCACGTTGAATACATCGCCGGCTGCGGGGGCGCCGTTGAGGCCCAGAATAAGTGCGGGCTCGGCGGGGCGCACCTCTTTTATGCGCTGGTTACGCTCGTTGAAGATGGCTTTTACCTTACCCCACTGTGTTCCGGCAACTACAATGTCGCCTACACGCAGCGTTCCGTTCTGCACCATTACTGTGGCTACGTATCCGCGGCCCTTGTCGAGTGTCGATTCAATTACCGAACCTGTGGCCTTGCGGTTGGGGTTGGCCTTGAGCTCAAGAAGCTCGGCCTCGAGAAGAACCTTCTCCATAAGCTCCTCGACGCCAATACCTTTCTTGGCCGATATTTCTTGCGATTGGTACTTTCCGCCCCAATCCTCGACGAGCATATTCATCTGTGCAAGCTCCTCTTTGATGCGGTTGGGGTCGGCGGCGGGCTTATCTACCTTATTGATGGCAAAGACGATGGGCACGCCGGCTGCCATTGCGTGGTTGATGGCCTCTTTGGTCTGGGGCATCACATTGTCGTCGGCGGCAATTATGATGATGGCAATATCGGTGATTTTGGCTCCGCGGGCACGCATTGCGGTAAAGGCCTCGTGGCCCGGGGTGTCGAGGAATGTAATGTGTTTGCCATTCTCAATCTGTACGTTGTAGGCTCCGATGTGCTGTGTGATTCCTCCGGCCTCGCCTGCAATTACGTTCGACTTGCGGATGTAGTCGAGTAGTGAGGTCTTTCCGTGGTCAACGTGTCCCATCACGGTGATGATGGGTGCGCGGGGCAAGAGGTCCTCGTCCGAGTCTTTCTCTTCCTCGATGGCGTTGGCAACCTCGGCGCTCACATATTCTGTGGTAAAGCCAAACTCCTCGGCCACAAGGTTGATTGTCTCGGCGTCGAGGCGCTGGTTGATTGATACCATCATTCCGATGCTCATACAGGTGGCAATTACCTGTGTTACCGAGATATTCATCATACTTGCAAGCTCGTTGGCTGTTACAAACTCGGTGAGTTTCAGTACTTTGCTCTGCTCCATTGCGTCCATTGCCTGTTGCTGCTGACGCTCGGCTGCAAGCTCGCGCTTGTCTTTGCGGTATTTTGACGATTTTGTCTTTCCGCGGCTGGTGAGACGTTCGAGTGTCTCTTTTATCTGTTTAGATACGTCCTCGTCGCTGACGTCCGATTTATCGAAGCGTTTGTGTTTATTGTCGCGCTCTTTGCGGCTGCCCTGCGAGGGGTTGTCGCTGCCTTTGTTCTTGTTGCGGTTGCCCGACCAATCTTGCTGTTGCTGGGGCTCGCTGCCTTGAACATTGTCGATATTGACGCGCTGGTTGCCTATGCGGGCGCGTTTCTTCTTTTTGTCGCCGCCCTGATTATTGCTGCCTGCGCTCTTCTGTGCCTCTTTCTGTTGCTTGCGCTGCTCCTCGCGCTGACGCTCTTTCTCTTCGCGCTCCTTACGCTTTTCTTCTTTGCTCTTTTTCTTGGGGCGTGTCGATTGGTTGATTGCCGAGAGGTCAATCTTGCCCACTACGTTGAATGTGGGCTTGATGTCTTCAATCTGTGTGAGGGATGCGGGCTGCGGCTTCTCCTCGACCTTTGCGGGCTCCTCTTTTACGGGTGCGGGGGCGGGTGCCTCGCTCTGAGGCTTCTCCTCGACCTTTGCGGGCTCCTCTTTTACGGGTGCGGGAGCGGATGCCGCGGGCTTTGTCTCGGCCTTGGGCTGAGCGGGCTTCTCTTCGCGCTTTTTCTTGTGCTTGTCGCTCTTGGCGGGTTGCTGCTTGCGCTTGAGTGCGTCAAGGTCGATGCTGCCCATTACTTTTATAAGCGGCTCGGCTGCTGCGCTCTTCTCCTCGCTTGCTGCGGGGGTAGGCTTTGCGGGCTCGCTTGCTGCGGGCGCTGTCTCGACGGGGGCTGCCTCGGCGGGCTTTGTCTCGGACGTTACTTTTACTTTGTCTTTATTCTGACGCTCTTTTGTGAATTTGTCCGATTCGATGCGGGCGTTCTTGTCGGTGCTGAATGCTTCTCTCAGCAGAAGGTAGCCCTTCTCGGGTACAACGGCATTGGGGTCTTCCTTAATGTCGATGCCCTTCTTTTGTAGGAACTCAACGATTGTGTTCAGTCCTATGTTAAGCTCTTCTTGTACTTTATTTAGTCTTATCTTCATTCTTACTTTTTTTTATTCGTTGGCTTCCTTGTCGTCTTCAAACTCGGCTCTCAGGACACTGAGCAGATTATCTACGGTGTCTTCCTCAAGGTCGGCTTTCTCGATGAGTACCTCGCGGGGGGCGTTGAGGACGGCTTTTGCGGTGTCGTATCCGAGTTTTTTAATTGCGGCGATTATCCACTCGTCAATCTCGTCGGCAAACTCGTCGAGGTAGATGTCGTCCTCTTGTGTGTTCTCTTCAATCTCGCGATATACGTCGATTGTGTATTCGGTGAGCATACTTGCGAGCTTGATGTTTAGTCCGTTCTTTCCAATTGCGAGTGATACCTCCTCGGGCTTCAGATATACGTCGGCGCTCTTCTTCTCTTCGTCGAGGAAGATTGTGAATACCTTTGCTGGGCTCAGGGCGCGCTTGATGAAGAGCTCGATGTTCGATGTGTAGTTAATTACGTCGATGTTCTCGTTGCGAAGCTCGCGCACAATGCCGTGGATACGTGAGCCTTTTACGCCTACGCAGGCGCCAACGGGGTCGATGCGCTCGTCGTAGGTCTCTACGGCAATCTTGGCACGCTCGCCGGGGATGCGGGCAATCTTCTTGATGGTGATGAGGCCGTCGTTAATCTCGGGTACTTCGAGCTCGAAGAGGCGCTGAAGGAACAAGGGTGATGTGCGGCTGAGGATAATCTTGGGGTTGTTGTTCTGATTATCGACACGTGCAACAACGGCGCGCACGTGGTCGCCCTTGCGGTAAAAGTCCGAGGGAATCTGCTCGCTCTTGGGCAGGATGAGCTCGTTGCCCTCGTCGTCGAGCATAAGAATCTCTTTCTTCCATATTTGATAAACCTCGCCGCTGACGATTGTGCCAACCTTCTCGCTGTATTTGTTGTAGAGGCTGTCTTTTTCGAGCTCAAGGATTTTTGATGCAAGGGTCTGACGCAGGTTCAGGATGGCGCGACGTCCAAACTCGGCAAAGTTGACCATCTCGCTAACCTCCTCGCCCACCTCGAAAGTCTCGTCGATGAGCTGTGCCTCGCTAAGGCCAATCTCGAAGTTACTGTCCTTTACGTCCTTGTCCTCTACTACGGTGCGACGACGCTGAATCTCAAAGTCGCCGCGGTCGGGGTTGACGATTACCGAGTAATTCTCGTCGGTGCCGAACATATTTACCAATACTTTGCGGAAGCTCTCTTCGAGCACGCTAATCATTGTTGTGCGGTCGATGTTTTTCGACTCTTTAAATTCTTGAAATGTATCAAGAAGGCTTACTGTTTCTTCTTTCTTTGCCATTTTATTTGAAATTTATAATATACTTCGTGTATTTTGTGTCGCCATAGGCGAAGCTAATCTCTTGCTCGACCATTTGGGGACGTTTGCTGCCCTCGACCTTCTGCTTTTTGCTTACGGCTATCGAGAATGCTGTCTCGTCGGCCTTTGTGAGGATGCCTTTGTATTTTTTGCCATCCTTGCCCAGCACCTCGACCTCTTTGCCTATGTGGATAAGGTATTGTTGAAGCACTTTGAACGGCTGTCCGAGGCCGGCCGAGCCAACCTCAAGCTCGTAGTCCTCGGTGTCGCGGCTAAGGCCCGACTCAATGTGGCGACTAAGCTCGGCGCAGTCCTCAATCCACACTCCGTCGGCGTGGTCGATTTCTACTGTAATCTTGTCGTCCTTGCTGATGGTTACGTCAACTAAAAAATACTCTTTGTCGGCGAGCCACTCTTGTGTAAGCTCAATGACTTTCTGCTTGTCAATCATAAATTCTTTTGTAGAAGATGGGGTTGTGTGTAATTATTGTATGAAAAAGAGGGGCTTGTCGGCCCCTCTCAATCATCATTTCGAGTGCAAAAATAATAATAAAATATGGTCGAGCCAAATGTTTGCACTCTTTTTATCGTTGGCGAGAGAGTTTTTTTTATATCTTCGCACTGTCTAAAAATTTATTTTAAATAAAGTATGCGTAACACAAGGGGCAGGGATGCCAATATGAGGTTTTTGTTCGGCAGTGTGCTGTTCTTCTTTATGATTATAATGTCGGTGATGCTTTTTGTCTATTTTGTCCTTGAACAAAGCGTTACGAAAGAGGATAGGGTGCGCGACTGCTACGAGATTTCTTTCTCGAAACAATTCGACGGGCTCGAATATGACTTTTATCTGAACGATAGTCTGCTCTATGTGGGCAGGCCCGTGTCGTCGGATACGGTCATTAGAATAGAGCGCAGCTTGGACGAAAATTCTTTGCTTGTGGTTGACAAGGCTACGGATATTGTCTCGGTTGTCGAGATTGGCCGACGCGGACGTCTGCTCATTGGCTTCGGGCGCGGTGGCGAGATTACGGCCGACCTCGTCGAGTGATTTTTAAGGCGTCGGCCTTGTGGGCGGTGGCGCCGCTGTTGCGAATAATAAAAGGAAAATAAAATTATCAATATTATGAAACGAGTAATAATTTCGACCTTTCTCTTTTTTGTTTTTTTGACGGGGTGGGCACAATCCTTTCCCGTCGGCGAGTTAAATGACAATATGCAGCGCTTTTACAAAGGCTGTATGACTTTGCGCGAGGGCATTGCAAGCAAAGATGTTATCACATTGGATAAGGCAATAGAACTATTGGACGACGATGCGCAAAATCCCGATAGAATAGAATTGTATAGCCTGAGCCTCGGTTGCGCCGACACCATTAACCAATGCTCGATGCAGGGGCATATGTACTATGATGCCGATTATGCCGAGTTTTTTAAAGAGAATATGGGGCTGGGAGTGTATAGCGAGGCTGCCGAGAGCCTGAGAGGAAAGCCGAGCAACTGTCAAATTGCGCACCGGGCAATAAAGGCCAACAGTAAGGTGCAATATACGGTTAGGATGGCCGGCTCGTGCCAGATGTTTGTCCTTGCCGAGATTGGGGGTAGTATAAAAGCAAAGGTCCATTTCGACAATGACAAGGAGTTTGTCGGCGTATCATACGATAATGGAGCATTATCGTATTTAAAATGGGAAATGAACGCGTTCCCGCCCAAAGAGGTAACAATAACCATCGAGAATGTCTGCGACAAAGAAATCAGCTACGTAATTGTATCAAACTAAGAGGCGCCGCCCTCTCTTTTAAGCCCCTTTTTTGTGAAATTTTACAGATTCCGAGATATTATGAATGGGAAGATTGCAATATTTCTGCTCCTCTTTTTTGTGTGTGGAAATATTCAGGCGCAGCAACAGGACAGCCTGATAAATATAAAATATAAAGCGGCGCGAGAAGCTCTTGCAAGCGAGCGGTACGACGATGCAAAATCGTTGTATATTGCCTTGCTCGATTGTAATCTGCCCCGAACCACACGGGCGAACATCCTCAACGAGGTTGGTGTGTGCTACAAGAATCTGGGCGAATATACACGGGCCGAAAAGAGCTTGGAAGAGGCGCTCGGGCTCACCCGCACAAGAAACAAGGATGCCGTGAGACTGAACTTGAGCAATCTGTATCTAATATCGGGCAGTTACGAAAAGGCCATTAAATGCCTAAATGAAATAACAGCCGAAAAACACAAATACGATAAACTCATAAACTTGTCGCACGCCTATTTCAGACGCGGCGATGAGGGCGACACCGGCACTGCGCTCTCATACATTGAAGAGTGCGTTGCAGCTGCCGACAGTGCGGCAAACAAAGAGAGCTATTATATAGCCCTTCAGAACAGGGGTTACATATATTGGAGCTTGGACAGCTTCCATAAAGCCGATAAAGACTTAGAAACGGCGTTGCGACACACTCCATCGGACAAAAATATCTATTATACGACAAAAGCCAATCTTGCAATGGTCAAGGCGGCCATTGCCGATTATACCTCGGCGTTGGAATATATCGAGAGTGTGTTGTCGTGGCAAAAAAGCAATCTTAAAGAGACGCACCCCGACTACATAATTTCTTTGCGAAAAAGAGCCGAGATACTACTGCTGATGAAGGAAAAAGAGCGTGCGTGCGAGGCTTTTCGGCAGTATTACAATGCAAAAAAGAATTTTGTGGTGCGCGAATTTCCCACCCTTACCGAGCAGCGTCGTTTAGACTTCTGGGCAAGCAAAAAACCGCTTATCTCTCAGATTTTTCAGTTGAGAGAGACTGATACCGAACTGTTGTACGAGGTTGCACTCCTGCGACGACACATTGCACTCATTGGTAAGAACAATATAGAAAATCTCTCGCAGGAGCTATCGAATACGCCGGCCAAACTGAGAAAGTCCCTAAACTCAGAAACAGCCGCCATTGAATTTATCTGCTACTACGACAATGAGCAGAAAGACACAGTCTATGCAGCGCTTTTAATGACAAAAAAGAGGCCCGTAAAATATATTCATCTGTTCGGCGGAAAGGAGTTTCACGGATACAAATTAAACCGGTTCCTCGATTTAAAATCGACCGTCTGTTCGGCCAAAGAGAAGAACAAAAATATCATATACCGGGATACGACGCTTGCAAAAAAAATATGGGAGCCGATACTCGACGAGATGCCCGAGTCGGTCAGCCGCATATATTTTGCGCCCGACGGCCTGCTGCAAATGCTGGCAATAGAGTATATGCCGCACCCCGAATTAGAGAGTTACACCATACAGAGGCTGACGTCAACCTCGAATCTGTGCAAGGTGAAGCATAAAAACAGGGGCAAAAAGAGTAGGGACTATTTAGTGATAGGCGGTGTCAACTACAACAAATACTCGGCCGAGAATGACACGACGGGCGAGACTAATCACGCTGCCTACGATTATCTGATTGAGCAGTATGGCAGCGTCTCGTTCACACAGCTTAAAGGTACCGAATTAGAGGCCGACTCCATAAGACAAATTGTGGCAACTGAGGCAGGTGATAGTGCAATATATACCTCCGAGGCCTACCTCAAGCAGAATATGGGGAATTACTCCGTGGTGCACCTTGCAACGCACGGATACAGCGCGGCGGTGAATGTGGGTAGGACGCCCTTTGTTATGCGCGACAGCCTTGTTGCCGATTATTCTTTGTTGGCGTCGGGAGTAGTGCTTGCCGGAGCGAATATCGCGGGTGATAACACTAATGTCGAGGATGGACTATTGTCCTCGCGCGAGATTTGTGAGTTGAACCTCTCGAACGTAGAATTGGTTATTCTCTCGGCCTGTCAGACGGCGCAGGGGGTGGTCTCGGACGAGGGGCCGGCAGGTGTTGTCCGGGGTCTCAAGAAAGCCGGGGCAAAGACAATAATTGCAACGCTGTGGCCTGTGAACGATAATGCCACAATGATATTTATGAATGCCTTTTATAATGCGTGGTTCTTGTCGGGATGCAGTAAACAAGAGGCGATAAAGATTGCTCAGAGGACGGTTAAGGAATATTCAAAGCCTTCTCAACCGCGACGCGCAAGGGCAATTCTCTCGCACAAGAATGAAACAAACGAGACTGTGGTAAAGCCATACGCACAGCCTCGTTATTGGGCACCGTTTATCTTGATAGATGATATTTGATAAAATTTATAGACACTCTCGCGGGTGGCTCTTATTCGAGTCCGTCAAGCAATATGAATGCCGCCCAATATTCGGGCGAGCTCCACTCTTTGTGTCTGCGCACCGTCTCTTTTGCAATCTTCAGCGCCTGATGCTTGCTTTTGCCCATCATCCAATGCTTGTAAAATTCGGTCATTAGAACCTGTGTGGCGGCATCGTCAACCTTCCACAAGGACATTAGAATACCTCCGGCGCAGGCCATCTTAAAGCCACGCTGAAGCCCGAATACACCGTCCGAGGTGATGTCGCCGCGTCCCGTCTCGCAGGCGCTCAGCACAATAAGGTCGGCTCCTTGTAAGTCGAGGGTCGATATTTCGTGGGCAGTCAATATGCCGTCCTCTACGCCCTCGGGCATTGGCACTCCATTGTATTTGTTATCGGCACCGGCAAAGAAGAGTCCGCTGCGCAGCAGGGGATTATCCTCGTTGCTGTCGGTGCTGCTTTTTTGGTTGTGATAGAAGCCGTGTGTGGCAATATGGATAATCTTTTTTTGTTTTCCACTGAGATTCTTAAAGGAGGTTTCCGTGCCTTTGTTTGCCTGAAAAACCTCGGCTGTGATATTTGTGCTTTTGGCACCGTTGATAATTGCTGTGATGCTGTCGGCCTCTATTTTTGTTCCTTTCAGATAGGGTATTTGAACAACCGCTGCACGCTCGGCGCGGGTGTTGTCGTCCCCGACAAATACAATATCGCGCTTGCTGACGTCGGGATATTTTTTCATATCGGCTATCATATCATTTGTGCTCATATCATAGCTGAGGCCGCCATAAACGACGGCATTTTGACCCTTTACCAAATTATCTTTTATGATTATTTCGCGTGTCGAGGACAAGCGGTAAATGTCGAATAGGTCGGCAAGGGTGTGATACGAGGAGTAGTCGCCGCTCTGCGCTGTCGGCTTTATGAACGGCAGATACTCTATGCCGTTGACCAGCAGGGCACCCTCGGCCGAGAAGTAGATGCGTCCCGCCTCTTTTGTAGGAAAATGTCTTACAATTTCATCGGGCCATATTGCTTTGCCGAGCTTCCATATTTCGTTCAGGGAGTTTGCGCCGAGGAAGGGGTTGCCTTTGAGATACTCTTCGAGGCTTTTGTTTAGTTGGGTGCTGCTCTGTTGCTTTTTTGTCAGGAATTTGGGCAGCAGGTCGCTGAATGAGAATTTTGCTTCTTCTAATGATAAATAACTATCTAATCTCACCAATTTGGGCGCCGACCACTCGTGCTTCAGCAGTATGGCACCATACTCCCCGGTGGTTGTTCTGTAAAATTCTATTGCAAGGTCGTCGTCGGAGAGGTTGTTGCGAACATCCTCCCAAGTAATTGCGAGCTGAGGGATTGTGTAACTCTGTCCTTTCTCGTGGAGTGCGTCAAGAATTACGTAATCTAACGAGTCGAGTACATTTTGTGTGGCACCCAACAGTGTTAGTCTCTTTTTTAATTTCAGATTCTCTATTGCGCGTTCGTTGCGGCTCTCGTTTATGTAATTCTCGAAGCTGACGGCGGTGTTCAGCAGCAACCCTTTTGAGAGTAGCAGGGCATTGTAGGCTGCCGATGCTATCGAGGGTACCTTGCCGCCTGATTCGTGGGCAAGGTCGATGGTCTTGTTTATATATTTTGCGGCTTTATTCCAATAGATGCTGCGCTCTGATTCGCTGCGTGAGCAGAATTCTTTTTTTATCAATTCGACGTATGCCTCGTAGCCCATATTGTGATATTTGCTCGACTTTTTGTATTTCAGACGTTCGGCATATAGTCGGGATAATTCGAGCAAGGAGGTTAAATAGACCTCGCTGTTTGTCCCGAAATATTGCTTTTTTAGTTTGTGCGAGCGTTTGTAATATTGCAGGGCCATATAGTCGCGCTCGTTGTTGTATTCCAATTTAGATTTTGTGTCTAAAAAGAAAATCTCGTCTATGGTGTCTTTACCGTCGAAGATGCCGTCGGCGTGTTTTTTGAAGAGGCTTTCGCTTTTCGCCAGCAGTTGCTTTGCTTGTTGGTTGTCGCCTGCCTCGACGCACATCGAGGCGCACCACATTACGCATTGGGCATACTCTTTGCTGCTTGTCGAGTATCTGTTCTCGTATAATTGCAGCATCTCATTAAATTCGGAGTTATAGTATGCTCTTCCTTGTCGTATGTACTCCTGAATTGTCCTCTTTAGTGATTCGGCTCGCAGCGAGTCGTTTGTGGCAGCCTCGGCTCGCAGGGAGACAAATAGAAGGAATATAAATATTAGTTTGTAGTATCTCATATTTTTAGCTTAAAAAGTTTTCTTTATACCAATTCCTACGCTGTGTGCATAATCGTTCTTGTTCCTAAAATGTGATACTCCCACCGAGAAACTTTTGTCTATTGGAAGAATATATGCCGTCGATACATCTATTGCATTTGCTTTCTTCTCTAATTTCTCGCTCCACGCATTGAAAGGAAGTGTTATAGCAAAAAAGGCTATCGAACTGCAAGGGATTGTAATCCAATCCGACCAATTCTTCTCTACTCCAATAACTGAAACTCCAACCATTACTCCTATACTGCACAAGAATCCGAGTGTTGTAACATCTTTGCTCATACGTTGCAGTTTACGTTTTTTGTTCAGTAGTTTGTAATCGTAACTCCTATCCATTGAGTTTGTCTCAAGATAGGCGCTTAGGGGCAGTATGGGGAGCTCCCGAGGGCCGATGGCCTCGGCGCTGTTGTGTATAGTGTCGTTCTCTTCTAAGGTCTGCGATGAGGCTGTTGAGCACAACAGGCTTAAAAGCATTAAAATGAAAAATCTATTGAGTTTCATCTTTTTTCGTTTTTTTAGATGTATATTATTCTATCTTCTTTTTGTCGTAAAGAGAAGGAAAGAGGCTCTTGCTTCCCAATAATTCCCATCTACGTGGGTTTTTCCTAAATTATAATATGCAATGGCATTTGGGTCTATTTGTGGTGTTACATATGAGCCTATGCGTAATTCTAAAGAGAGGAAAGAGAGTCTTGTGCAGAGACCAAAGTACCAACAGAGGCTCATTGGGTTGAAGCACTCTTTGTTTAGGCCTGCGTACTCGCCTAAAAACTTATCCTTAGAGTGTGATGCAAGGAATATATCCGATTTTATTCCTGCACAAAAAAATAATACAGACAGATTAAGGTCGGACGCGAGCCAATGTGTGTGTATGCCCGTGTTTCCGAAAAAGCCATTGTCGTGGGCGTATCTCTCGTATTTATATCCCACGCTTGCTCTAATTCTGGGCTTCCAAGAAAACGGCGTGAAGAGAGATTCTCTTTCTGTAAAATAGAGCTCTCCGGTCATTCCTATATCAAAGAATCTACCGTAGATGTCGCCCGATTCAGTATATATATTTTGTGTCGATGTCCACAGATTGGGGTGTTTCGCTGTTCCTGTTGCTGCGTATGTATATACATCGAAAAAACAGGGGTTGTTTTGGGAGTGGTCAATCTCGTTGACAATAACTCGGTTGCTGTTGTCGTCTCTCTGAGCGTTTGCTGTCTCTAAAGCAGCTGCTGCGAGTAGTAGCATAAGGCTCCATCGTTTAATAGGTATCATAATAGATGTATTTTACGGCTCGTACATAATGTGAATTTTTTTTCAGCCAGCGGTCTTTTACGCCTGAGGTCGTTTTTTTGGGTGTTAATATTACGGCTCTGTTCTCGGCGTCGTAATCGCTCTCTTGCCCTTTTATTGTTATGTAGTCGGTGTAGTCTTCGCTGCACGTCCAATAAAAGTTATTTTCGTTTAGTGGTGTCCCGCCAATGTCGGTAAGCGCCTTATTCAGCTTTTTGTGTTCGGAGTATTGGGTTATGTTATAAAATTCGTTATAGGATGGCAGGTGCCAGCTTCCACCGTAGGGCGAGGTGGCTGCGGAGTCTTTCTTATAGCACCAACACATTGCCGGGTATTTCGCAATTCCTTTTTCTTTCATTATGTGGAGCATTGCTATGCTGAATTGCTCATCTCTATAGACTGAGCTGGGGTATTTTACCGAGTCGTTTATGATGTATAGCTGCTCGTTCAATGGCCCCCACGGGAGATATGTTTCGTCGGCCGAGATAACTAAAATATAGCGACCTTTTGATATGTATGCAACAATGCCTTCGTTGCCATACTTATCGACATAATAGTCGTAGAGCTCGTACTCTTCGGTTGTCTCGTCGATAATAAGTGCGTCCGATTCGTGCCGGCAGCCTATGCAGCAGATTAACGCCGATAGAAAAAATATAAATTTTATCTTCCTCATTGTTGCTTCTGTTTTTTGTCGGTTAGTAATGTATGTATTCAACTAATTTTAGAGCCGAGCAGTCGATTTTTAAGAGAAAAGGACGGTGCTCAAAATTATATACATTATATGTTATTGTGTCGTCTTTTAGATTTATATATCGTCGTATTTGTATCTTTAATGTGTCGTCGGGCAGGCTTAGTGTCAGGGGAAGTACGATGTTCTTTTCCTCGTTAATAAAATATTCGTAAGAATTATAGCTTCTGTTTATCCCTTTAAAGTCTTTTATATAGTAAGATTCGTAGTAGTAAGTCCATCCACTCAATTTATTTACTCTGCCGAAATTCGTAAATACGCAGTACCCATTATGTGAAATTTGCTTTAACTCAACGGGGTAAATTTGGTTGGCGGGTGATGTTTCTACTGTTGCCGAGTATAGTACATTCAGTTGGGGCGTGTCGCTTCTGTTGAGTGAAAATATATAAAAGTCGTCTATGCTTTTTGTTTTAAGCTGAAACCACGTCTCGTAATAATTGACGAATTGGTCGTATTTTACTACGTCGGCCGTAAAGAGGAATTTATATTTCTCGTCCTTATATAAATGCTTTATGGCGATTTTTGTGTCTTCAATTTGGGGCGACAGCTTTGTTTGCGAGTCTATCAGATTGCCTTCGCTGTCGTAGCAGTAGCAAACTACACGATAAAGGTAATCCGTGTCGAGATTGAATTTATTTTGCAACTGGAACTCGCCATTTGTGTATGATAGTACACTCGTCGCGAGGTGTACGGAGTCGAATGTGAATGTTATGTATCGCTGCGACGTGTCGTCCCATTCGTCAAAATTGTCGTTACAGCCGACAGATAGCAGGGCTGTGATTATAAATAATAGATTCAACTTTTTCATATTTCAAATGGAATATAATATGTTAGTCCGATGCCTATTCTCGCTCTCTCGAAAATGGAATCATATAATTTGTCGTAATTGTAGTATTTCGATTCGTAGATATATTTCTGATTCAGTGCTGGCGATAGGTCGTATTCGTACGATAGTGCCAACTCGTATCTTTTTATTTTGAGACCTATTTTTGCCTTTGCCGAGAAAAAATGCTTGCTGACATTGTAGTTGTCCTCTTGTTCCACTTCGGTGCTTGGTGTGTAGTCGGAACTTAGGCCCCAATTGTGTGCAATCTCGCCCCCGACGAAAAGGCAGCGCTCTTTGCCACGCAATAAATTTATGTCAAGCGACGCGTACATTGCAAGATGGCTGTACGATATACGGTCGTTGTTGCCAAAGTAAAAAGGGTTGCCCAATTTGTATTGCAGGCCAATGTTGGCATTGAGGATGTTTCGCGACGAGCCTATTCCGATGCCTATTTTGGGCGAGAGTGCCCAATTGTGATGCACCGCGGCGTCTATTCCAATTGCGGCGCGATAAAAGTCTATCTTGCTGAAGCGTTCGTTTCTTAGAATTATCTGCTCCTTCTTGCTTTGAGAATAGCCCGGGATGAGCGTCAGTAAATATAATATGATGAGTGTTATTCTCGACTTTTTCATAATTCGCTACATTTTAATCATTGCAAATGGAAATTCTATATACGACCTGCCTAATATTGTACGTGAGCCGTCGTTTGAATGAAGCACGTATGTTATGCCTCCTATTGATTGTTCAACACCAAAAGCAGGATAGGTAATTTTTATTGTTGTATAAAATCCGTATGCGTCTGCTTCTTCGATGAATTTTCCTTTTGCTAAATTTAAATCGGATGATTTTGACGTTAAATCTAATTCATCCTTTATATTCATATACCAGCCTTGCATATATAAATCGCCGACAACAGTAGTGCCGTCAATTATAAATTCGGCATTTTCTTTGACCAATTGCGTTGGGATGGTGATATTGCGGCTGTTCTGATTATAGTTGACGACAATGGGGAAGGGGTGGTTGCCCCAACCATACATTAAGAGTGATTGATTTACTTTCAGTTTCTCGAATCTAATGTTGTTATATGTAACATCCTCATTGTTGGTAATTTTCCACTCATTTGATAGTAGATTGTCGAACCCTTTGGTCGCTTTATACTCCTTAACAGAGAAGGGTTCGCTCTTTACATATAGGCCGCTTGGCGAGCCGTCGGGATTAACGCCAATGGCGTATGCGATATAGTCGTTCGGGTCTAAATAGTGATAGTAGTAGATTGATTCTATGGCCAAAAAATCTTCTAACAACCAAAAATCTTGTTCGTTTTCGTCATCGCCAATATGCTCTTTTTTAAACTCTTCTATTGCGTAGCCGATAAAGTCCTCTTCGTTTGTGAATGTGTTATAAGTATCAATATCGCACTCAAAAACAAAATAGTGGTCGGTGGAAATTTTATTGACATTTACTTTGAATTTTGAATAGTAGCCGTTGTTGTATAATGCGTCGCCGAGGTATTTTATTGCCCAATTTTCGTTTATTACGGCACTCCATTGGCGCTCTGTGGTCTTAAATTCCACCGCATCGGGTACGCCGTATAGCTCGCCATCCTCGTTTATGCCGAATACAATATATGTAAACTCAGAGGTGGGCTTTAGGCCCGAGAGGGAGACTACTTTTTTGCGCTGGTTCTTTAGGGAAGATAATATCTTGCTCTTGTCTGCCTTTGATAGGTATTTGTTTATTTCGCCTTGAATGTCATCCTTGCTGCCACTTACCCAAAAGCCGTAGTAACAGTTTCTGTTGGTGCCATTGTGGGTGATGGTTACGGTGGCCGAGTAGTCTTTGGCCTCGGTGAGTGATACTTTGAATATTACCTCGTTGCTCTCTTGCTCGTCCTCGGTGCAGGCGGATAATATAAATAGTGTTAAAAATATGAGAATGTTAGTCTTTTTCATATTCTGTCTGTTGCTCTGAAAAAACTGCTTAAATGTGCTATCTTCGGCCGCCCGCCGCTTGTGGGGTGCCTGTCGGTGCGCTACCTGCTGTCGGTGAATCGGTTTTTAGTCCCAATTCTTCCAATAGGTCGTTGCTTATTATGCTTGCGGGTGCTCTAAGGGTGGTTATGACCCAGCTTTGTGCTTTCTCGTCCCAATGCTGTGTCGAGATTGTTTGCCACGTTGATGCGATGAACGTGGTGTCGGGCTCCATCTTTTTTCGGCGCTTGTAGTCGCTTTTCCAATTTTCGCGGTAGTCGTCGGTTATTTCGCAGGTCTCTTTTAGGGTGATGGCCAATTTGTACTCGCCTGTGCCCCAGCAATCTTTGTATTCATCGGATTCGTCGCGGTAGCCCATATAGGAGCGGGGGACGATAAAACTCTCGCCTGATATTCCGATGGCAGGTGCTTTTTCTCCATCGCGTATGTAGCGGAAAAATCCTCGTTCGTCGAGACTTTCGGGCTTTATGGGGATTGTAATGCAAAATTCGCCCAATAGCTGGTCTTTTTGCAGTAGCACAATTTCGTTCATCCACGATGATATTAGTTTAATGTTCATCGTGAGTATGAAATTCTTGCGCTCCTCGAACGAGAATGGTATATCGTATGGCGAATTTGGTAAATGCGAGTGGGCGGGGCTTAAAATAAACGTGTCTAATACCAACTCGAATTTCGAGTGGTTTACGATGCGATGCAGCTTGGAGCGATCGACGTGGCACGAGATATAAAAGACAGTGTCTTTTCCCTCCTTGCGCAGGCAGCCGATGCCGTCGAAGCGCATTCCTTTGGGGTCCATAGCGCCGTCGAACGATATTTCTTTGTAGAAGTCGTTTACATCGGATACTGTGCTTATTTTAGTCTCGAAGATGTTCTCTTTTTTTACGCTCTCTTCCCACTCCTTTTTTTGTCGGGATTTTTTTGTTACCAAAGAGCCCACCGCGTTAACTCCTAAGTCGATGAAAGAGGTTACGTATCCCGATGCGATGCCTTTTCCCGCGCCGATGCCTGCATCCATCAAATTACCCATATATCCGCGGGAAATTGCATCGGTCGATTCTGAATATCTTTGGCTAATCTCCTCGCTCAACTCTTCGCTTGTGTATATAAATGTCTGATATTTAATATTTTGTGCTGTCAGTGTGTGCGATAGCAGCAGGCATAATGCAAAAAGGATGTTTTTTTTCATTGCGGTGTTTTATTTGTAGTGTTATTTTTAATAAATTCTTTTCAAATAATGATTATGCGCGGCCTCTCTTCTTTTTATCGGCCTGCTGCGAGGCCGAGCGAAAAGAACTACAAAAATATCAATGAGATAAATTTAAGCAGTTTCTAAAATAATGTCAAAATTACGGAAAAGTCGGCGAGGCTGCCACTTGTTAAACTGTGGCAATTTATGTAAAAAAAGATTAACCCGCAAGAAAATTCAGAAAAAGTTTATGGCGGGGCAGGGGGGGTATGGAAGTTTTATGGAAGAAACAAAAAAGGCAACCTTAAAAGGTTGCCTTTTGCTCTTCAGGTAGGACTTGAACCTACGACCCCCTGATTAACAGTCAGGTGCTCTAACCGACTGAGCTACTGAAGAATATGTGTCAAACTTTTTTGGATTGCTGCGGCCTTTTTGCTCTTCAGGTAGGACTTGAACCTACGACCCCCTGATTAACAGTCAGGTGCTCTAACCGACTGAGCTACTGAAGAATTTTAACGACCTTTCTCGTTTGACGATGCAAAAGTACTACATCTTTTTTTTACAGCCAAGAAAAAACGCATTTTTTTTTGAAAAAATCGTCAATTAGTATAAAATGCACCCTTTTTAGTTTAAAATAACCCGAAAAAGAGTGGTAAAAGAGACGAAATAGTGTATCTTCGCGGCAATAAACAGTAAATACCTCTATTATTATGCGCAAAAGAGTACCTTTTATAGTGTTTCCGTTGGCGGTGCTGACGCTCATAACTCTGCTCTCGTTCAGCAACGACCGACGTAAATTCCGCCTGTCGCAACAATTGAATATCTTTAATTCCATAATCAGGGAGCTCGACCTTTTTTATGTCGATACAATTGCACCCGAGAAGATTATTAAGGATGGAATTGATGCTATGCTCGAAAAATTAGACCCTTATACAGTCTATTATTCGGCCGATGAGGCTGACGAATTGAAAATGATGATTACCGGAAAATATGCGGGAATAGGCTCTATGATACGTTTCCACGGGGAGAAAAACACAACCGTCATTGCCGAGCCATACGATAATATGCCTGCTGCAAAGGCCGGACTTTTAATAGGCGATGCGCTGTTGAGCGTCAACGGACAGGATGTGCGGGGAATGTCAACCGACAGTGTCAGCAATCTTTTGCGGGGCGAGCCGGGCACTAAGCTCAAACTCGAAATTGAGCGTCCGGGACGCAAAAAACCACTCACGGTAACCCTTGAGCGTGCGACGATTACGCTGCCGCCCATTCCTTACTATGGTATTCTGCGCGACAGTATAGGATACATTCTCTTCGAGAGTTTCACCGAGAATTGCTCTAAGGATATGCGCCGCGCAATTGTCGATTTAAAAGGACGCGGTGCAAAATCATTCATCATCGACCTCAGAGGCAACGGCGGAGGCTCGTTGCAGGAGTCTGTGAATATCGTCAATCTGTTTGTGCCAAAAGGCAAGGTAATCGTTACCACAAAGGGTAAGACAAAGCAGGCACACGAGGAGTATAAGACAACGCGCGAGCCCATCGACACATCCTCGCCGCTTGTGATTCTTGTAGATGGACAGACTGCCTCGGCCGCCGAGATTCTGGCTGGCTCGTTGCAGGATTTTGACCGCGCGGTGATTGTCGGCTCGCGCACGTACGGCAAGGGCCTTGTGCAGACGACACGCTCGTTACCCGGCAACGCTTATCTGAAACTGACAACCTCGAAATATTATATTCCCAGCGGACGCTGCGTGCAGGCGCTCGACTACAGCCATCGCAGCAGCGACGGAACGGCGCAGCGCATCCCCGACAGCCTCACAAATGTCTTTCACACACTCGCCGGCCGCGAGGTGCGCGACGGTGGCGGCATACGTCCCGACGTCGAGCCCAAGAGCGAGGAACTTACAACGCTGCTCTTCTACATTATGCAGGATATGACAATGTTCGACTATGCAACGGAGTATCGTTTGCGATACGATACAATTGCACCGGCCGAGATTTTTGAACTGAGCGACGACGATTATAAACTGTTCAAAGACAAGCTTATTGCCAGCGGATTCAGCTACGATATGCACAGCATCAGAATGCTGAAACAGCTTAAGGAGATGATAAAATTCGAGGGCTACGAGGAGGTTGCAAAGGATGATATTGCCTCGCTCGAAGGGAAATTGCAGCATAATCTGGGGCACGCGCTCGAACACTTCTCGGATGACGTTAAGATGCTCTTGTGCGACGAGATTGTGAAGCGTTACTATGGTCAGAAGGGTGGGATTGTGTATGGATTGCGCGCCGATAAGGATATTGAGGAGTGCTTCGGCATTCTCGCAGACGGCGAGCGTTACAGCAGCATTCTATCGCCCAAAAGTGCCGCTTTAGGGGAGTAATTTCGCCCCCTACGGCTGCAAAAGAATGGCGCCCGATGGCTCTTGCGGCAAAATGTGTCTCCTGTTACTCGGCGGTGCGTGGGATGGTTGTTTGCTTTTTGCAGAATCGGCTTTTTCTTTTCTATGGTCGGCAGATGAATAAACAACCGAGGCTTACTCTTTTCCTTATCGCCCGATTGCGGATAAGGGCCCGAGTAAGCCTCGTATTTTAGAGCCGAAATTGGCCTCGTGAATATAAAATGATTATTAGTCGTTGTTCATTTCAATTATATCAACCTCGCACTCTTGCGACTCGCCCAACAGATGCTTGCTGAAAAAGTCGGCCATCTTCCAGAAGAAAAATTCGTCCATTGAGCCGAAGCCGTGGCGCTGTCCGGGCAGATAGAGCATCTCGAAGCGCTTCTTGGCGTTGATAAGGGCGTTGACTACGCGCGTGGTGTTGGCCGGATGCACGTTGTTGTCCATATCTCCCGTTACCAGCAGCAGATGACCTTTCAGACGCTCGGCAAGCGCTTGGTTGGTGCTTATGTTGTAGGCGAATGTGGTGTCGTTCTCGGCAATATTCTCCTTTTCTTTGATGTTCTCTTTTATTCCGTGGTGTTTCTCGCTCCACCAATTGTTGTAGATGCGATTGTCGTGGTTGCCGGCGCACGATACGGCCACTTTGAAAAAGTCGTTGTAGGTGAGAATGGCTGCCGTTGACATAAAGCCGCCGCCCGAGTGGCCGTGGATGCCCACTTTATCGCCGTCGATGAAACTGTGGCGGGCAATGAGTTGCTGGGCTGCCACTTTCTTGTCGGCGAGGCCATAGTCGCGCAGATTGCCGTATCCGAAATTGTGGTACCATTTGCTGCGGTTGGGGTGGCCGCCGCGATTGCCCACGGTTATTACTATAAAGCCCATCTGTGCGAGGCGGTCGATGCGGTTCATTCCACTCGACCAGCTTTCGTTGACAGCCTCGGTCTGCGGGCCGGGATAGACGTACTCGATGAGCGGGTAGCGCTTTGTGGAGTCGAAGTCGAAGGGTTTGTACATTACTCCGTAAAGGTCGGTGATGCCGTCGGCGGCTTTTACGGTGAAGCGCTCGGGGTATTTGTAGCCTGCTGCAAAGAACTCTCTGAGGTCGGCCGTGGCAAGATGGAGGCCCTTTTTGCCGCGCTTGCCATAGACGTTGTTGACGGGGGCTGTATCGACGCGCGATGCGGTTACGACGAATGCCTCGCCATTCTCGGCTGCCGAGAGGCTGCTGATGTTGGTGTCGCCCTCGTCAATCTGCTTGAGGCCGCTACCGTCGAAATTGACGCTGAAAAGGTGTTGGTAGTAGGGGTTTTCGCCTTTGTTGTAGCCACAGGCGGTAAAGTAGATTTTTTTCTCTTTCTCGTTGACGGCAACGACCTCTTCGACGTGGTAGGCGCCATCGGTGATTGCGTTCTTTAGTGTGCCGTCGGCGTTGTACATATAGAGCATTGCCCAGCCGGTGCGCTCGGACCATTGGATAAATTCCCTGCCGTTGTTGATGAGCTTGATGGGGCGGCTCTCGATGCTGGTGTTCATCTGCTCGCGTACGACGGTGGTGGCGCTGTCGCCATCGACCGATACGTAGCATACCTCTATTTTCTTAAGGTCGCGGCTGCGGCGCTCGAAATAGAAGCCTTTTTCGTCGCCCAGCCACAGGCTTTTGTATGTGGGTGCGTGGCGCTCGGCTGCTGTCAGGGGTTTGCGGTAGATTGATACATATTGGTGCTTGAATTGCGCAATGTCAATCATTTTGCTTGTCTTGTCTTGGAAATTGAAAAGCTCCATCGTTATTACGGGCGAGTCTTCGCCGGGCATCTGGTAGCGGTATGTTTCGAGCTTGGGACGAGGGTTGCTGAGTGAGTTTATTACCCACATTTTCGATAGTATGGAGTCGGCGCGGTGGGTTATGACAAAGTGGCGCGAGTCGGGGCTCCACTGTGCGCTGATGCGGTGGCGCTTGGTGCTGTCGTGCTGCTCGTCGAGCGAGTGGTAGGCATAGCAGCGGTTGGGGCGACCGTTGAATGTGAGCCGATGCTCGACGACGGTGCTGTCCTTCTCCCATAGGCGCAGTTTATCGACATCCTCGCGCGACATATACCAGATGTCGTAGTTTTTCTCGTAGATGGCATATTGGCCGTCGGGCGAGAAGTTGGCCCACCCGGGGTATTTGGGGTAGAGGTCGTCAATCTCGTCTTTTGTGCGCTCGCTCAGAAGGCCTGTCTCAATGTCGTACTCGAAGTAAAAGGTCTTGTTCTCTTTCTTACCTTTGTTGGCTTTTATCTTGGCGCTGTCGGTGCGCTCGTGGCGGGGTAGCTCGCGGGGTACTTCGAGCTTGGAGCGTATGTCGATGCGCAGATAGCGGTCGTCGCGTATGTCGCTTATTGACACGGGGGCGTGCTGTGCGTCGTAGGGGTCTTGTGTGCGCAGGGTTATCTCTTTGGCCATCCACTCCATATTCCACAGCTCTTTTTGGGTGCCTTTTACTGCATCGACAAGGTAGAAGCGCTTGCCGTTTGTGTCGCTCCACGAGTAAACGAAGCGGCGGCCGTCCGAGAACCACATTGGCTGCACGCGCGTCTGTTTAACCATTCGGCTTATCTTGTTGGGCGAGAAGCGCTCGGCAAGGGCGTAGTTGGGGCGCACTCTGTTGTCGTCGGTCTGTGCCTTGATGGTCGATGCTGCAAGCAGCAGTGGGAGTGCGGCTAATAAAAGTATTTTCTTCATAGTGTGCTATTGTGTTGTTTTTCTTTTCTTATTCCTGAGACTTTTTCTTGCGTTTTTTTGTGTCTATCTTGGCGATTCCTCCCGTCGAGGTCTCTTTGTAGAGGCTGGGGAGGTCGTGGCCCGTCTCGCGCATTACCTCGACGATGCGGTCGTAGTCAATCTTGTGTTTGCCGTCGGATAGGGTGGCGTAGGTGCAGGCGTCTAATGCGCGCGATGCGGCAATGGCGTTGCGCTCGATGCAGGGTACTTGGACAAGGCCGCACATTGGGTCGCAGGTTAGTCCCAAATGGTGCTCAAGGCCCATCTCGGCGGCATACTCAATCTGTGTTATTGTGCCGCCGAAGAGCTGACAGGCTGCTGCGGCTGCCATTGCGCAGGCCACTCCCACCTCGCCCTGACAGCCAACGTCGGCGCCCGAGATTGAGGCGTTCTCTTTGGCTATATTGCCGAATAGTCCGGCGGTGGCTATCGCACGCAGAATGCGCGGTTCGCTGCTGATGTGCTCTTGCGATAGATGGTACAGCACGGCGGGCAGTACTCCGCACGAGCCGCAGGTGGGGGCTGTTACCACTTTCGAGCCGCTGGCGTTCTCTTCGCTTGTGGCAAGGGCGTAGGCATATACTTTGGCCTTGCTGCGCACCGACGAGGTGTATGAGGCTGCTTTCAGTAGGTAGGTGCAGGCCTTGCGCTGTATGCCGAGGCCGCCGGGGAGCACGCCCTCGTGTTCGAGGCCGCGTCGGATGGTCTCTTTCATCGTCTCCCACACCTCGGAGAGAAAATCCCAAATTTCGGGGCCTTCGTATTTCTCGACATACTCCCAATAGCTGCATCCTGTCTCGTCGCACCACTCCATAATTTCGTGCAGGGTAGTCAGGGGGTAAATGTCGGCCTCGCTCTTGCGGGTGTGCTCGTTGGCAAGTTCGCCGCCGCCTATGCTGTATATCACCCACTCGTCGATGGGCTTTCCATCTTTTATGCCCTCGAATTTCATTCCGTTGGGGTGAAAGGGCAGAAAGACCTTCGGCTCCCAAATGAGCTCAAGAGGGGCAATGGGTTCGAGCACCTCGATGATGGCTTTGTCGGTCATATGGCCCTCGCCTGTGGCTGCAAGGCTGCCGTAGAGTGTTACACGATAGGAATCGACATTGGGGCAGCGCAGGGCAAACTCTTTTGCTGCGCGGTTGGGACCCATTGTGTGGCTGCTCGACGGGCCGAGCCCTATTCTGAAGAGTGAACGTAGAGATTTCATTTTGTTTCTTTATTTTCGGTTGTAAAAGTTTATTATGCGAAAATACAATATTTATTGTTATTCGAGGGCTGTTTTTGAGGAAATTATTCCTTAATGCTGTTCATTTTTTCTTACTTAACTTTTTTTGTTTATTTTCGCCGCAGATAAAAGTTATATTATGCAGACTATTTTGATTACAGGGGCGAGCGGATTTGTGGGCAGCCGCTTCTTTAGACGTTGGGCGGGGGAATATACCATTCTTGCCCCCTCGCACGCCGAGCTTGATATTACCGACCGCGCCTCGGTCGAGGGTTATTTTGCGTTTCATACGCCGCAGACGGTGCTGCATCTTGCTGCTCTCTCGAACACGGCTTATTGCGAGCAGCACCCCGAGGAGAGTTACAAGGTGAATGTCCTCGGCACCGAGAATCTTGCTCGTGCGGCTGCGGCCCGCGGAATAAAATTTGTCTTTTTTTCGAGCGACCAAATTTATAATGGAAATTTGGAGACGGGGCTTTTGAGCGAGTGTGTGGCCGTGGCCCCCGAGAATCACTACGGTCGCCATAAATTGCTTGCCGAGCAAAGGGCTTTTGAACACGCTCCCGACGCTGTTGCTCTGCGTGCAACGTGGATGTACGACGACGAGCGCGAGGGGCTGCCCGTTCACCCAAATTTTGTAATGAATTTCCAAAGGGCGCTGCACGAGGGTGCGCAGCTGACTTTCCCCGTGCGCGAGTATCGCGGAATTACGTGGGTGAAAGAGGCGGTGGAGTTTCTGCCGCGCACATTCTCGCTTGCGGGCGGGGTGTATAATTATGGTGCTGAGAATCGTCTGAATACCTACGAGACTGCCTGCTGCTATTTTGAAATGTTGGGCCGCAGCGAACGCCCCGAGAGTGTTATAATTGCCGACGCCGACCGTTACCCCGAACACGAACGCAATATTGCAATCTCGAACGAGAAAATATTTGCGGCGTCGAACGGGGCAATCTTCTTTAGCGACACGCTCGACGGACTGCGTATTTTTGCCGAGAGCCGAAAATAATTTGTTTGCTCGTGTGGGGCTTTTAAATTTGTATGCAAAAAATGTGCGCCACAAAAGAATAAAACAATGGCGCACTAAAAATGGGCAGAAAAAAACGCTGCGAAAGAGCCTTTTAGAACGGATAGCCTATCGCAAAATGCCACGCAAAGCCCTTGCCGAACGAGGTGATATTATAGTAGCCGCTCTTGCCCGTGTCGTAGGGAGCGTGCAGAGCGACGCCAAAATCGAGGCGCAGCACCATAAACTCAAGGTCGTAGCGCAGGCCGGCACCCGTGTTCAGGGCAATCTGGTCGGCGAAGCTCTTGAGCTTAAATTCTCCACCCGGACGATTGCTGTCCTTCTTGAGCAGCCACACATTACCTGCATCAACAAACAGCGCACCATTTAGATTGCCGAAGAGCCCGAAGCGATACTCGACGTTAGCCTCGAATTTCAGCGTGCCCGTCTCGTCGAGGTAAGAGTAGCGTGTGGCTTTGTCGGGGTGGTAGCTGCCCGGGCCTATCGTGCGCACCGTGAAGGCTCTGAGGCTGTTGGCGCCACCAATGTAAAATTGCTCGCTGTAAGGCGCGTAGTCCGAGTTTCCGTAACTCTTTACTACGCCGGCCATAAAGCGTGTGGCAATATGATTCTTTGCGTTTATGCGGTAGAGCTGCCGTATCTCGGCGGTGAGTTTTAGGAATTGTGCGTAGGGGTTGTTGAACAGATTCTTGTCCTTCTTGTCCCACGGCTGCCCGAAAGCGGCAAAAAGCAGCGACGTAAGGTTGCCCGATGAGGTTGCCGATACCTCTATCCACGTCTTGTTGCGGTGGGCGGTGGGGGTGTTGTCGTAGGTGAATGTATATTGCATTGCCGGGATAAACTGATTGCGGAAACTATTGGCAATGGAGCGATTTTCGGCTGCTATACTGTCGAATTTTGCTGTTGTGCGCTGCAACATATCATAAGTCAGGCGGAACGGGGTAACGGTGTGCGTCGTTGTGCGCTTGGTGTAGATGTTGTATGTTACCTCGCCGCCTACGTGCACCATCTTGAAGAATCCCGAACGGTTCATCTGACTGCCGTACAGACGCAGCGACGTCGTTGCGGGAAAGCGCAGATAACGCCTGTGCACGACGGGGAAAAATAGTCGCGGAAAGGTCAGCGAGACGTCGCTGCCAATCTCCCACGAATTTATCACTGCCTGCCGCCCTTTGAGGCTGCCGTCCGTCTGCCACTCGTATGAGCCTTGAAGCGTGAGCTTCAGCACCTCGCCGCCTCGGAAAATGTTGTTACGCGACAGGCTTATTTTGCTTCCCGGGCCTATCTGACTGTTGCTCTTAGAGGTTGCATTGAGCTCGAATGTGAAATTATAGGGCCTGTCGAGCCGTGCGTTTAAAAATATGTCGAGAGTGTCGCTGTTGTTCCGTGGCTCGAACGAGAAATTCACGCTGCTGAAGATGTTTGTCTTGCTGAGCTGTTGCAGCGACCTCAGCTGAAGCTCCTGCGAGTATATGTCGCCGCTGCGCAGGAATATGTTGCGCATTATGGTGCCTGCACGCACGGGTAGTTTCTTTCCGTGCGTGTGTATGTAGCTCATACTGCGAAAGGATAGTGTGTCTAATGTCGAGTGGTGGAGTGTCCCGGTGCTGTTGTTGTCGTGTATGTGCACGTATGTGCGCCCAATATAATAGGGACGCTTAATGTGCGACGAGAGCCCTTTTATCGGTTGCAGGCGCAGCTCGACCTTTCCGGGGCTGTTTATGGTGTCGGCAAGAATTTCTATATACTCGGTCTGACTATAATAGTAGCCGTTGTTGCGCAGAAGGGTGTTCAGACGTTCGCGCTCGCCGCTGAGGTTCTTTACGCTGAATTGTTCGCCGCTCATAAGAAGGCTCTCGCCTCGCGAGGCGACGATGAGGCTGTCGGCCCTCGGCGTGAATCCGCGGTACTCTATGCTGCCCAATGTGTAGGGGCGGTGCAGTGTTACGTAATACTCGACCGAGGCTTTTTTGGGGTTCTTTCTGTTTGTTATTATGCGCGGGGTAACTTTGCCGTTGAAATAACCATAGTAGCTGAGGACGTTGGTGCCTACGTGCGAGCGCAGCCGGGGATTTACTTTCGAGATAAGCACGGGGGTGGTGGCAAAGGTACGAAAGAACCATTGTCCCACCTTGCTCTTGCTGTCGGCGTAGGCGTTGTACCACCACAGACCAAAGGGGATACTGCGGTATTTGGAGCTTCCCGCTATTGAGGCGTTGGGGGGGGCGGCAAGCGCTGCTTCGAGCTCGGTTATTGCGCTCTGGCCAATTGGGGTCGAGGCATACTCTTTGCGCCCCTCAATTTCTATCTTCTTGGTGCCGGTGTATAGTTGCTGCCCCTCCTCGATTAGTCTTGTGGTGGAGCAGGAGTACAGTAACATAAGGAATAATATGTATGACAGGCTTTTTTTCATCTTTTTTTTATTCTTGAATTTTTGCGGGTGCGTCGCTTGCTGATTGTGTCCTTTTTCTTTTGCCGAATATGAAAAGCTCTGTCAGCTTGTCGAGCTTGCGCTTATAGACGTATCCGACGCCGGTCTCTGTTATTTCGCCTTCGAGTATCGACTCGTAATTCTTGTCGTAGAATATGCGTATGTAGCGGTTACCCTCACGGCTTATTTTCCATTCGAGCGATACGTTGTTTATGAAACTGTTGCTGCGCTCGGTGTTATTGCCGCTGTTTACCTCGCCGCCGATGACTATTGTCAGACGGTCGTTCCAGAAGCGCTTGGCGAAACTGAATGAGTAGTTTTTGTATGTGTCGCCCGTCTGATTATTGTCAACGTCGGTGATTCCCACGTTAATATCGACGCTTTTCATTGCGTTGCCGGCAATGTCGTTGATGCGCGCGTCGAGGAACGAGCTCAGGGCGTTGGAGACTGTTATTCCGCCGCTACTGCCTAAATAGGCGCCTGTGATGAGCATTGTTACGGCATATTTGTTCAGTGTCTCTTTATCGACAGCGTTGAGCTCATTCTGTACGGCGGCATTCTCGGGTGCCGAGAGGGTGAAGCTCAGCCCCATATTGTCGAGGGTGTTTGTGAGCACGACGCCCACGTCGAAGGCCACCGCCTGCGAGACGCCGTCGTCCATTGTTACCGATGAGGTCATACGCTCAAGAGCGGTTATGTTTACTGTCGGGTTCCAAATGTCGCCCGTCCAATTTATGTAGCTGCCGTCGCTGATGTTAAAGGTCTTCAGGGGAATTATGGGCAGGGTGTATTTGAGCTGTCCGTCGCTCAGCGTGTAGCGTCCGGTGAGGTTTATTCCCGCCTCGCCTGTGTAGGTGAGATTAAGATTGCCGCCTCCTTGCAGCTCAATGTAGCTGCTGCGATTCTCGTCAAAATCGGCGTTTATGCGCGCACCCTCCTCGATATTGAGTGTGATATTCATTGTCAGATTGCCAAAATCGACGCCGGGGGGCTCGCTCTCGTTTATCTGTGTGGTGTCGGCAAAGTTAACGAACTTTACAAGGCCGTCGAGCTCGCTCTCGGTGGCGAGGGGGGTATCCTGCATCACGTAGGTAATGTCGCTGCTGCCCAATAGGGTGGCCGAACCGTTTATTTGCAGTGCATCGAGCGGGCCGCGCAGTTGCGAGTTAAAGTCGAGCGACATATTTCCGTAGAGCATATTGCCTTTTTTGCGCTTGGCATTTACTATCTGGTAGTCGGTGGCGCGCATAATGAGGTTGAACTCGGGGTTCAGCAGGTTTTTTATGTCTATCGTGCCGTTTATATTGAACGGGGTGGCGCTGTGGGCGTAAATGTCGAAATTCTTGAATGTGAGCTTGTTGTTCTTGACGGCGACGCGGTCGTCCTTAAGGTGGAGCTTGGCGCCGAATATTGGTGCTTCGGCCGATACTGAGTCGAAATGTATCTCGCCGTTGCTCACGGGGCTCTCTATTTTTCCTTTTAGTTTGATGTTACCGTCGATGTAACCGCCGAGGCTCAGGCCGCTCTCTTTTAAAAATGCGTCGGATAGTTGCAGGGGAAAATGGCTCAGCACTGCTTCGCCGTCTATCGTGGGACTGATGCTGTCGCCAAAATAGTCGCCGTAGATGTTGAGCACCTCATTTTTGTTGTGGTGCAGGGTGAGGTCGATGTAATGTTGCTTTTTCCCTTTGGGCAGATAGGCAAGCTCGGCCGTGCCGTCGCCCATTGGGGTGCCCTCGTAGATTATGTCGCTCAACTGAATGTCGCTGCCGACGAGCATCTGTCCGTCGTCGTCGCGGTAGTGAATGTCGGCATTCAGCGTTCCCGAAATGTCGGGGGCAAAGGGCAGCAGGGCGGTGAGCAATTTTAAATCGACGTTGAAGAGCTCGGCGCTGAGGTCGCGCAGCTGTGTGCTGTCGTTGTTTGATAGCAGACGCACGCCCGAGCCTATGGAGTCTTTAAGCTCGATATTGCTGCGGATGGCATAATCCTTGCCCACGGAGAAATAGTTGTCGGGGTTGAAGCGGAACGTGTGTCCGAGGATTATTGCGTCGGGGTCGAAATGCAGTCGCATATTTCGGGGGCTCAGATGAGTGAAGAGTTTCAGCCGGGCGCCTACGCGCTCGTTGTTGTCGCGGAATATGTAGTTTGTCGTGAGGCTGTCTTTTTTTATGTTGCCGTAGAGTGCCGAGTAGAATTTCAGCTTCTTCTGCCCGGGGTCGAGCGAACGGGTGCGCAGGCCTGCAAAATAGCGTATCAGATTGCTGTCCTGACGCAGCGAGAATTGCACTGTGTCGAGCTGCATACTCTCGCTTTTAAAGCCGTAAATTCCGCCGCGACCGTTAATCTCTTTGCGGTCGTTTAATTTTAGGTCGAGCTTGGCGCTGTTAAAATCTATGTTGTTGTATCTTAAAAAGTTGGACGCTATATTTTGTTGCCCGCAGTCGATGCTGAGCGAGAAGCTCGGAAGCTCTTTCTCGTAGTCGTCGATGTAATAGAGGGTGTGTCGGCTTGTGCGTGCTTCGCTGTATAGTCGCTCGATGCTTTTTAGTGCCTCGCCCAGAGCTGTGTATCCGCTTGCCATCGTGCCTTTTATTTTAAGGTCGCCGGTGTTTATGTTCACGTATGAGGTGTCGGGTGCGGTGGAGGCCTCGAAATGGAGCGGGGCGGGGGTAAAGGTCTTTTTGGGGGTTACCAATCTGAAGCCGTCGCCCTTGATTGTGAGATTGTGGCTCTGCCGCATATTGGTGGATGCTTCAATGTCGAGTGTCATTGAGGCTTCCAGCGGGGCGGCGGTGAGGCCTATCTTGTCGAGTAGGGCGTTGTCGAGCTCGATGTGCGAGCTGTTGGTGATTAGGGTGCTGTCGAGGTGTGTGGCTGCCGTTATCTGTAAGGCAAGATTGGGGTCGTGCGAGGCGAGCATAATGGACGAGAGGCCGTTCATCTGCTTTGCCGTAAAATGTAGCTTGTGCAGCGCTATTGTGTCGTAGCGCAGGGTGTCTATTTGTAGGTCGTAGTTGTAGCGTGTCGATTGGTCGAATGGGTCGAGGCCTCGACCCTCGGCCTTGAGCGAGAGTGTCAGTTGGTGCAGGGGTACCTCGGGCAGGATTTTCGTGAGGTTGATGCCGCGCAGACGTGTGCGGGCGCTGTAGCTCTTCTCTTTTATATTGTAGCTTGCGCGCAGGGCGGCGCGTCCCTCGCCCGTGAGTGCGCGCAGTGCAAGGCTGCATACGCTGTGCTCGTAGGTGCTGTTGCCTCGCAGTGTAAGTGTTTGGGGGGCGAGTGTATCGGCCGTGGCGCCTTTTTTTATTAGGTGCGCAACGTCGGCAATCTGTCCGTCGAATTTTATCTGTGCCGAGAGTGCTTTGCCCTTGTCGATATTGTTTATTGTGCCTCGTGCTCCGATGCGCGAGAGCAGGGGGACGGTGGCACTCAGTGTGTCGATGCTCAGCTGTTGCAGATTGCCGCTGAGGTTGATGCTTGCGTCGAGCATCGAGTCGGGTAAAAAGTCGATGCTTTTGTATAGCGACGATGAGACGAGGCGTCGAAGGTCGGGCTTTTCGATGTGCAGCTTGGCCGTTGCACTCGCGCGGCCGCCTTTCAGGCCCTTTAGAAGCTCTTGGGGGATAATGGCTTTTGCCCCGAGGGTGGTGCCGTTGGCTGTTGTCAGCGAGAGGCGGTCGAGGCGGAGGCTCTTCTCGTCGGCCTCGGCCAAAAGGCTTAATTGTTTTACTTTAAAGCCGTCCTTTTGTGTGAGGGTAAACTCTTTGATGAGGGCCGATGCTCCCGTGGGGCAGTAGCTGAGCGGCCCTGCCGAAAGGCCAATGTCTGTGGCCCACAGATGGTCGAGCGGGGCGATGCTGTCGGGCTGTGTGCCACGATTGTATTGTGCGCTGCTGTGCTTTAGCGTCAGCGTCTGCACGCCGAATTTTTCGCTCCCGAGGTCGGCTGTGGCGTCGGCAATCTTAAATTGTCCTATTTTTGTGCTTATGGCTATTGTGTCGTCGGGGATTGTGATATTCACCCCGACATTATTTATTACTCCTTTGCGCAGCGTTATAATCCAATCGTTGTTGTTTTTTGTGCTGTCCTCATCCTCTTTCGTGGGCGATAGTGTAACGTCGAAATTGCTGTCGGCGAGATATACTCGTCTAAGGCCGATGCTTTTTCTCGAGGGGTGTATGCTGCGTGCCGTTACTCGAAAATTGCCTATGCTGCCCTTAATGTGTGTGCTTTGGATAAGGTCGCGGGTGTCTATCTGCGTGTGGTCAATTGTTATGTAATTTACCTCGACTGCGCCTCTTAGGAGTGCTGCGGGGTGAATGTCGGCCTTAATCTGTCGGCCTTCGAGAATCGTTGCGCTATCTTTTTTTATCAAAAAACTGTCGATGGTTGCCGTCAATGGAAATTGTAGATGAAAAGCGCCGATGCTCATCTGATATTCGCTGTTCTCCCCGACCCATCGGCACACTTTTTCAACGGCCATCTTTTGCACGGCGGGAATATAGAGCGCGGCAATGAGAGCCCACAGCAATACTATGGGGCACAAAATCAGAGCAAGCAGTGCTCGGAATATTTTTTTTGTAAGGCTGCTTTTGGGGCTGCTCTCTGTCATTCTCTCTTTTTTACTATTCTACTGCAAAGTAACCAAAAAAATGGCTACGTTGCCCCTATTTTGTCAATCTTTTATCTATTATGAGTAAAATTTTGCATTTGTTCAGTGTGTATGTTCGGTACTTTTGTATTATTTTCGCAAAAAAATAGGAATTATTATGAACGATTATACAAAAGTAACGTTTGCAGTAAATCCCTGTGAGGAGGCTGCAACGGATGTTCTTGCGGCGCTTTTGGCCGAGATTGGATTCGAGAGTTTCGTACCCGAGGAGGGTGGAATGAGTGCTTACGCTCCCTTGACACTCTTCAGTGCCGAGGCTCTTGCTGCGGTGGTCGATGATTTTCCGCTCGATGGCTTTTCAATAACCTACACGGCCGAGAATATCGAGGGCGAGGATTGGAATGCTGAGTGGGAGAAGAACTATTTTCAGCCCATCGTTATTGACGATAAATGCGTCATTCACAGCACCTTTCACACAGACGTTCCGCAGGCGCGCTACGACATTCTCATCGACCCTAAAATGGCCTTCGGAACGGGCTATCATCAGACGACGTGCCATATGCTGCGCGCAATCCTCGCAGCCGATATGCGCGGAAAGAGCGTGCTTGATATGGGCTGCGGAACGGCCCTGCTGGCAATCCTCGCACGGATGCACGGCGCCGAAAAAGTGGTCGCAATTGATATTGACGAGTTTGCCTACGAGAATGCCAAAGAGAATATCCTGCTCAACGGCACGCCCGATATTGAGGTGCGCTTGGGAGGCGTCGAGGCACTGCGGGGGGACGACTGCTTCGATTATGTAATTGCCAATATTAACCGCAACATTCTTTTGGCCGACATTAAACATTATGTGCGCTGTATGCACAAGGGCTCTGTGATATTCCTCAGCGGATTTTATGTCGAGGATATTGAGGCGCTGAAGGCCGAGGCCGAGCGTTGGGGCCTCGGATATGTTGGCAGCGCCGAGGATAATCGCTGGGCAATGATGGAGCTTGTAAAGGATTGATTTTTCGGACTTTTTAATTTATATGCAGCCGTGTCGCAATGGAGGAGACGGCTGCTTTTTTTGTCTCTGTGCAGGGCTCTTTGTGTCTATATTCTGTATGCTCTTTTTAAAATACGAGTGATGAGTTATCCAATTCCTACTTTTTAGGGTTCGAGTAAATCATATTTCAATGAAAAAGCATTATATTTGCAGTAAAATAGTTTATGTATAGCACAATGAAGTATAACATTAGAGACATAATTGAGTATATAATTGCTTTGGTGAATGAGTTTGCCAAGCGATTTGGTTTGACAGAAAAGCAAGCCTACAGATATATTCGTATGTATCAAGGGGTAGCTTTTGTGGAGCAAAACTATGGAATCATTCATACGCTTGATTTTAATGAGGCGGTGGATAGCGTTGCGGACTATTGCCGTAGAAAGGGAGGTAGATTATGATTCTGTATCATGGTTCAAATATGATCATCGACAAGATAGATCTTGAGATGTCAAAACCTAATAAAGATTTTG